>JAWLDB010000088.1:0-10742 GCA_041686915.1 Bacillota bacterium | reverse complement strand
GGACAAGAGCTATTGTACGATTTTCTAAAGCGTAAAGCAAGCGGAAATCTTGCCCACTAGGAACCAGGTCGAAGTATAACACTAGTGCAGTAAGAGCACCCGGCAAATTCCTGGACGGGTCTTGACTGAAAACTAACGGACTGTTGATTATGCTCGGCAGCAACCTGTATGTGGCAGAGAGCAATACCCATATCGACTCGGTTAACCGCGTGCAGGAGTTTCCCAGCCAGAATGCCACCCTTAGCCTGATACACATGCATGATTGTATCGTTTTCAATGGCAAATCTCCATGGTTGACTGTTTACGGCTGAGGGAGCCAACCGGGCTGCTTCCAGACAGTTTGACCAAGCACCAACTATTGGTGACAACAGCATTGCGTCAAGCTGTTTGCGTTTGAACTCACTGACTTGCTTCCGCCAAACAGTTTCCGGGTTAGCTGGTATGCCGTACGCTATCAGCAATACCGGTACGTGCCCAGCAGGCAGTTGAATTACATCGCGTACAGGTTGTTTACTCAAGTGAGCTCCAATCCAACAAGTACCGATGCCAGCTGTAGTTAGAGCCAGCACCACTTGTTCGAGCACATATCCTACGTTTTCGAGATATCTGCCTGTGGGCTTCGCACTGGCGATCAGGTAATGCGGAGATCTCACTTTCCCATACGCTCCGACCAGCCCAAGCATTGTGTTCTGAACCGTCTCGCCGTCGAGCACATTGTGTATCCGCACGGACTCAGCCTGGTGAAGCTGTTTCGTTTGCTCAATGCTTTGTTGTACAAACGTATGCTGTTGTTCGGATAACGGTGTATGCGTGTATTGTCGAACGGACCTGCGTCTAGAGATAGCATCATACAGCTCCATGCAGCAAACCTCCTACGGTAAAAACAAAAGCCCGCAATGCGGGCCAGATAATCAACATATGGCGCGCCTGAAGGGATTCGAACCCCTGACCTACGGATTAGAAGTCCGTTGCTCTATCCTGCTGAGCTACAGGCGCGTACATTAAATTATAGCGCGTTTGTGCTCAAAAAACAACAAACATTCACTGCCAGCAAAACCAGCTAAGATTTAGTGTTTCGATCCATCATCTGCCGCATGCGTTGCATTGCTTTGGCTCGATGACTGATCTGGTTCTTGGTTTCCATATCCACTTCTGCCAACGTTAGACCACAGGCTGGCAGGTAGAATAATGGGTCGTAGCCAAAGCCGTGCTCGCCCCGGGCATCTGATGCGATTAAACCAAAACAGCGCCCATCTGTAAAGCGGGTTGGCATACCAGGCCGCGCCCAAGCCAGTACTGCTACAAAGTGTGCCTGACGCTTGTGAGCCGGAACACCCTTCAGCATTTCCAGGAGCTTTTGATTATTGGCGTCATCACCGTGTTCCGGCTCAGCGAAGCGGGCCGATCTTACGCCCGGCAGGCCACCCAGGTAATGAACAACCAATCCTGAATCATCAGCCAAGGCAGGCAGGTTGGTGATGGAACAGACAGTCTCAGCCTTCTTACGTGCGTTCTCGTAGAATGTATCCCCGTCTTCTACCACTTCGCCCACCTGTGGAAAATCCGATAGAGGCAGCACTTCGTAGCCGAGAGGTTGCAGCAGCTCTTTGAACTCTGCAATCTTGCCATGGTTACGACTGGCCAGCACCAGTTGCATCGTTACTCCCTCCTATCAAGCGGGCAATCGGTCCAAGGGTATGGCGTTGCATTTCAACCAGTTCAGCAACGCCTTTGAAACCCAAATCCAGCAAGGCATTCAGTTCATCACGAGAAAAAGTCGCCTCTTCACCCGTGCCCTGGAGTTCCACAATCCGCCCGGAGCCAGTCATAACGATGTTCATGTCCACATCTGTGGTGGAGTCCTCGGCATAATTGAGGTCCAGCAGCGCAGTTCCATTCTTGAGGCCAACAGACGTAGCTGCTAAGAAGTCCTTCACGGGCATGGTCTTAAGAGTCCCCTGCTCTACCAGGGTGTGTAGCGCGTCGCACATGGCGATAAACGCGCCCGTAATGCTGGCGGTACGGGTGCCGCCGTCTGCCTGAATAACATCACAGTCAAGCCAGATCGTGCGTTCACCGAGGGCAGGCAAGTCGACCACCGCGCGCAGAGCGCGTCCAATTAAGCGCTGTATCTCGTATGTACGGCCGCCAATTTTGCCTTTGGCCGACTCTCGCTGGTTACGTGTACCAGTCGAACGGGGAAGCATACCATACTCAGCCGTTACCCATCCGGTCCCGGCATTGCGCAGGAAAGGCGGAACCCTGTCTTCGAGGGTTGCTGTACATATGACACGGGTATCGCCAACCTCAATCAAGACAGAACCTTCTGCGTGCTTGATAAACTCTCTGGTTACTTTCACCGGCCTCATCTCGGCAGGTATTCTTCCATCTGGTCTTGCGAACATGTGAACAAATTCCTCCTCACTGCTTGTCCAGTTGTGCTACTGACGAAAGGCCGGGAAATCCCGGCCCGTCTATCCAAGTTAGAGCATGAAAGGATTAACGAAAATTGGGCGCATTACTGGCAGGCTGACATCGGTGCCTTCCGGCATGTTGGGTGCCTGACCATTTACTGTAATCTTCACAGATGACACACCAGGTACTTCGGTAAGTGTCAATACCAACGCCCCAAGCATAGCCTGTTCGGCCGTAGCCCCGCCTCCGTAGGATAGGAGTCCAGGCGAAAAGTCGATACAGGCGCTATCTCCTATCAGCTGAGCGCTGCGGAGCTCTGCGTTGGTTGGCAGGTCAGCATACAAACCGCTTCCCTGTAGTGGCCCGCGCACCAACTCGAGCACGGCCGCTGCCACGCTGTCTGTGGTATTGGGAATAACGCGGGTAACTGGCACAAAATAGATGAACTCGCCGGATGGGCCAGCCGCCGAAAAATACAGCTTCACTTTGGTCCCATTGGCAGGGTCTGCGACTGATGGAGATATTTCCAGATTAAGGTCACGCACTGCACGAGTGATCGGCAAACTAAGCGTAATTCCACTCGGCAGCTGCTCCAGTGGCCGACCGGAAACCCTGATTTCTACCTGATCGACATTCTGGAACTCTGTCATCGTATAGAGCACTGCATCAATCGCCAGTCGCTCATGCGCTGCATCCCGGAATGACAGAAACTCCGGGCTAAAATCAACGATGGCTAAACTGTCGCGGATGGTCAGGCCAAGCACCGTGGTCCCTGCCGGAAGCGGCAGCTGCAGATCAGTACCTGCTAAACCCTGAGTATTCTCCCCGGATTGTACTAGCCTGTGCAGCGTTTCCTTTGCGATCCCTTCCACTTTGCTGATGCTCAGTACGTAAGGCACCAGGTAGCGTCCTTGATGGTCGAGCAAGTAAACCGTGCGCAGTCTCAAGCTGTCGCCTGTAGCAGGGATAGATGCGGGAATAAATGACCCGCTGCGACCAGCCACATAGTCATTGTCCCCTGGAACCTGGCCCGGTGGATCCTGACGGTCATCGGCCGGCCAGATTAGGGAGCAGCCTGTAGATAACAGCATTAGCATAAATACCAGCACGACGGCCATGAGCTTCTTGTACAACTGAGAGCCCTCCTTGGTGATTGCAAGATTTGGACAGGTTGACCCTGCAGTACAAGATATGCTTGCACACTTTAAATCATGCGACCAAGGAGCAAAACTGTCTTAAGACACCCTATAGTATTATCTTAGCCTATGTTTCCTTGTCTACTCGTAGCATTCCGGCATTTGCGCTAAAGCAGGCTCTTTCAGTCTGGACCGGCATTGTTATCAGTTTCTCCGCGCGATTGGAGAAGACCTCTTTATCCCCACTGGTGTAGAAGGCAAAACGAGGTGCGCCTGCAAGCCGCAGCATATGTGATTGGCTTAACAGCGCTTTAGCCTCGGAAACCACATAGGTGGCAGGGTTAATCAGCTCCGCAGCGTAGCCCATCTGCTCTTTGATCATCGAGGCTGCAAACGGGTAGTGAGTGCAGCCCAGGATGATCTTTTTAACCGCGGATGTCTGCATCGGTTGCAGGTAATCATGTATGGCCTGGCGCAGTTCGTCATCAAACCTCCCTTGCTCTATCAAGGACGCGAGCTTGGGACAGGGCTGACTGATTACCTCTCCAGAATACCCTGCCGCTTTCAGCTCAAACGCATACTGGTTGCTACGTATGGTAGCCTCCGTGGCAAGTACACCGAGGGCTCTATCGCTGGAGTTCGCCAATGCCTCTGCGACCGGTCTGATCATGCCCAATATGGGTATGGAAAAATGCTCTCGGGCAAGCTCTAAGGCCAATGCTGATGAAGTGTTGCACGCCATGATGACCAGTTTGGCTTCCTGCCGCTGCAGGAAGTCAAGGATGGCAAATACCAGCTGTTTTATTTCATGCGGCGTCCGGGGCCCATACGGCATGTGCAGCGTATCGGCGAAATATGCGATATTTTCGTGTGGCATCTGGGTGCGAATTTCCTGAAAAACGCTAAGCCCGCCTACTCCTGAATCAAACAATCCGATTGGTCGGTCGGACATGGGGAAACACCCCCCTTTTCAAAAACACTGTACACCATAGTATGCGACTTGGCGCTGCGACGTATCTAATTTCCGCGCGCAGAGCAAAACTGTTCATCATTATATCATGTGCAGTGACTGTCGTTCACCGCGGGCAACAGAAAAACGGGCCGCTATTGCGGCCCGTCTCCAAAAACTAATCGGATGAGACAGTCCCATCCGATCAGTTTTGCTTATTCGCTTTTGGTAGCTTCAGCCTGAGTCATTAGTTGTTCTATATGCCTCATGCCTTCAATGATCACGCTAGTCTCGTCAACTGTCAAATCTTCAAGGATACCGGAGAGGTACTTCTTGCGCGCTGACAGCACTGCATCTACCATTTGGTGACCCTTTTCCTTTACGTGCAATCGAATGACGCGCCGATCATTAGCGTCTCGAACCCTCGCTACCAGCCCGTTACGCTCCATTCTATCAATTAGGTCAGTGGCTGTGCTGCAGGCCAGATACATGCGCTCTCCCAACTCACCAATGGTCAGGTTTCCATTGTTAACGAGAATTAAAAGTGCGTTAAACTGAGGCGGTGTAATATCAAAGTCGGACAGGATATCACGGCCTCTCCGTTTGATGATGCTACTAACCGTGCGCAGCAGACGCTCCAACTCATCAACGTACTTCTCAGCCTTCGGTTCAACCGACACTAGCTTCACCCCCCAAATCCCATATAGTTATGTTACACACATGGTGACATTTCGATATTATAAGCTTCCAGTTTGATACTATCAAACCACAGCAAGGAAAGTCAAGGGAAGTGATATAAACTGTTTAGCGCTGCTGGTCAGAGAAGTAGCGCGAGAAGGCCGTAAACAGAGCTTGAGCAATCCGTTGTCGAACCTCTGGCTTCAGCAACTCCGCCTCCTCCTGAGAGTTTGAGATATAACCAATCTCCGCCAACACCCCGGTAGTCATGGTGTTCTTAACCATAATGAACTTCGTGTGAGGGATTACTCCACGGCTTGGCCAACCCAACTCGCTGGTCAATTCACCATGTACCAACCTGGCAAAGCGTTCGTTGTCCATCCTCGGGTAATAGTAGGTCTCCAGCCCGCGAATGGCTCTGTTATTCCTGAACGAGTTGATGTGTATGCTTACAAAGGCATCTGCTGCTGCCTCATTGATCAGTGCAGAACGGTCTGGTCCGTAAATAGGAGGACTTGAGATCTCACGGGTCATTACCACGGTAGCTCCCGCTTGCTTAAGCAAGTCACGTAACCGGTAAGAGATATCGTGGGTAAAGTCCTTCTCGTGCCATCCAGTAGTCCCCAAGGCCCCTGGGTCTGTAGCTCCGTGACCGGGATCGATGGCAATCACTTTGCCGGCCAAGGTTGGTGATGAAAAAGCTAGTTCCCATGCTGCATCATCGTTAGAGCTGCTCAGATGATAGGCTAGCTGCCGGGTAAGCAGTACCTCAATGCGGACGTCGGTACCTGCTTGTCCGGTTTTCACTTCAGCAACGAGGGCCTTATCTCCAACTATTTGTGCCGGAATGTCTTCGTTCAACGCAGCGTTGGGAATGGTAACCACTGCCTTGAGTTCTTCGGCGGAGTATTGAACGGTGGCTTTAGACGCACCATCAAGCTCAATTCCCAGCTTAACGCCACTAGCTGTGCTCTTCAAAGCGACACTCTTCACCCAGTTACCAAACGTCAGTTGATATCCCGTTTCGGTTTGCTCCAAGCGATGAGACACGGGACGTTTGAGTTGCATGATCAGGCTGGTTCCCTCCGGTCCGTCTTCCCAGGCAGCCGCTGCCACGTGCGAAGAGTCTGAGGGTTGCCAACCGATGGTCTGATCTCGTAACATCCCTGGCAAAACCAGACGTAACCCCGGCACTGTAGCTGGTGCGGTAAAACGGCTGCTTAGTGGCACCAGAAAATCCGCTATCCACCCTTCGCGCGTCCCACCGTAGTCAACCCTGCACCAATCGTCTTTGCGTTCCAGCACAGTAATCTTGTGCGGGGGGTAAATCGTAGCCAGTTTGGAGTTGGTTGTACCAGGGCCGCTGCGCACGTTTACGCCAACTGGCTCTTCGATATTGGTTTCGACCCCGATCAACCAGTCTGCAATCCAACCCTCGGTGCCGTCCTGCAGTTTCACCTTGTACCAACCTTCGGTTTCGCCAACCACGTTAACGGAGTCACCTTGATTAACGCTGGCAATCGGATCATTGTTCTCTGTACTAGGCACCGAACGCACATTGATTACAGCACTTGACCCGGGCCAGCGCAGAACCTCGCCGTTTAGGCTGCCTTCAGCTGATACTGTAACGGTAGTGTCGATAACTTCAGGTACGACTGTGTTTGGCAGTCCCAGTTTCAGTCGCTCCACGCCACCGATCTGTTCCCACGTCATTTGCTTCAGTCCGTACGGCCAGCTAACTGTCAGGGCTTGGCCACTCTGACCGAGGTTAACTTGAGGAAGCAACCAATCGGCTTGCTCGCCAAGCGCAAGCCGGATTACTGCCTCGCCCTTTGCTGTTGGCTGCACACTGAAACCCGAGATGTTACTCTGTTCAGGTTGCCAGGTAGCTGACTCAGGCTTTGCCTCTACATTGGAGACTGGAATGCTATAAGTGAGCTTGTCCTCACTAAGGGTGGGAGTGCCCAGCTTAATGGTTTTGTTGGATGTGAAAGATAGGCCCGTATACTTGTCCTGGGCCGAGACCAACTCAGCAGAAGACAACTGTCCCAATGGAGAGTTGATGTGCACACTGGGTGGCGACTCAACCCAGTCGACTTCGGCCCCGAGGCTTTCGCTGATAAAACGCAACGGTACCATCGTACGACCGGATACAATACGTGCAGGAACATCCAGCGTCACGGCCTGCCCGTTTATGTATGCCTTGGTTTTGTTCAGTGTAACTTCTACCCGGCTAGCCCCCTTTGTCATGATGATGGGGGCCCAATTGGATGTATAAAGGACTTCTGCACCGAGCGCTTCACCTATCACCCGTAACGGCACGAGAGTACGACCACTGATAATCACGGGCGGCACGTCAGAGGACAGGCGAGCCCCGTCTAAAAACAGCCCCACAGCCGGGGCTGCCACAACGGGGATTGTGTTCAATAAGAGCACTAACGCGACAAGAAAGGCAGCCAAGCTGCGACATCGTTTCAACGTTGTTCCCTCCCAAAGGTCTTGGACGTTTTAATGTTCTTGCTGTCAGTAGGCTATTTCGACACCGGCTGACATCTTCCCTACCTCATTCGACAGGGTATTGTTGCCATGATCACGGCTTGTCCAGATTATCCCTGCAGATGATCCCGTGCCCAACAAGGAGGCGCCGTGATTGTACAGAATATAACATCTGTGATAATCCGAAGGAGAGATGCTACATGATCACCAAACCATTGCTCAAGTTAATCTATCAGGCTGCGCACATTCAACGTTGGAATGATCATCTGCGCCCACACAAGGGTTTCACGGAGTTGGACAAACAGGCACACAAGATGCTGTTTGCCTACGTGATTGGACGGTGTGAGGAAGACAGGGGTAACCAGGTAAACTGGCGTGCATTGATCGAAGGTGGAATGTTTGAGTTTCTGCACCGCATCCTGCTGACAGATATCAAACCACCAATCTACCACCGTTTGATGAGCGAGAGTGGCACGGAACTGAACAACTGGGTTCTAAATGAACTCAAGGAGCGGCTTGAACCGATCGAGGGAGGTTTCTTCGGGCGATTTAGCGATTACATGCTTATGCCCGGGAATACCGCATTTGAGCGCAAAATATTGCGCGCTGCCCACTATCTTGCCACCAACTGGGAATTCGGCCTGATCTACAACCTAAACAAAGGGATCTATGGTGTTGAGGAGACAAAAGAGCGGATAGAAAACGAGCTGGAGGACCACTACGACCTGCTTGGTGTGCAGAAGATCGATCTACACAGAAAGACTCATAAATTCCTGGATCTGGTGGGGCAATTGCGCTTCCAACAGCGCTGGGCGCAATCGCCACGGGTGCCTGAAACATCAGTACTAGGCCACATGCTGATTGTGGCTATGCTCTCCTATCTCTGTTCTGTGCAGCTTGGAGCATGTGACCGGCGCATCTACAACAACTTCTTTGCTGGTTTGTTTCATGACTTACCGGAAGTGTTGACGCGGGACATTGTCAGCCCGGTGAAGCGTTCAGTGCAAGGTCTGGAGCAAATCATCAAGGAAATAGAGAGCCGCCAGATTGAAGAGCGCATTCTGCCACTCTTACCCGCGTCATGGCATCAGGAGCTCAAGTACTTCATCGAAGATGAATTCGCAAGCAAAGTGCAGATTAATGACCGTACTGAAGTGGTTACCTCTGAAGCAATCAACCAATTTCACAATCTGGACTGCTTCAACCCGGTAGACGGTGAACTAATTCGGGCCTGCGATCATTTGGCCGCATACATGGAAGCACATCTGTCACTCTCGCACGGGATCAAGTCTCCCCACCTGGAACAAGGGCTTGCAGACTTGAGTAGACTGTATCGAGGGAGCTCCCTGGCAGGCGTCAGCTTTGGCAACTTGTACGTAGATTTGCAGGCAGAGCTGGGGCAATAGCCGCAGGCTCCTCCCTAACAGACTGGCTTGTGCTATACTCTGTCTGACATTAGCAAGGAGGTCTGCTTACCGATGGTTAATCGCTCGCCCGTCTATCGCCTGGTTCTTGTCGCGCTGACTATGGCCCTGGTTACTCTTATGACTATGATCATTCAGATCCCCAATCCTGCGTCCCAAGGATATATCAACTTCGGCGACAGTATCATCTTCGTTACCGGAGTCGTCTTTGGCCCCTTTTTTGGACTCCTCGCTGGCGGCATTGGTTCCGCTTTGGCTGATCTTTTGTCCGGCTATGCGCAATACGCCCCCTGGACTTTAATCATTAAGGGACTGGAAGGATTGATTGTCGGATTAATCGCCCATAAGGCTTATCAGTCCCAACGGAAACTTGTCCTGCCTGTGTTGGGCATGGTTGTGGCAGGCGCATGGATGGTTGCTGGCTATCTCCTGGCAGAGAGCGTCATGTATGGGGTCGCTGGAGCTGTAGTAAACGTCCCTGGAAACCTTGTACAAGCTGTTGTATCTTTGGCGCTGGCTATCCCGTTACTTGTACCGGTGTGGCACGCATTCAACCGCAACAAACGTTAGCCAACTCATGAAGCTTAGGACTGCCCCAGTCGGGGCAGTCCTTTTTGGTCTGAGACAATCTTCAGGTATGCTGCAGGAATTATCCAAGGCAAGGGCCAATATCATTGACAATGACCAATATAGCGGGAGGTACAGATATGCGAGTTTATATGTCGGTGGATATTGAAGGCGTCTGTGGAGTAGTTAACGGTGAGAGCACGAGTCCGTCAGGACGAGACTATGACCGCGCCAGGCGGCAAATGACGGCGGAGGCCAATGCGGCTATTCTGGGCGCTCTGGAAGCAGGCGCTACCAGGATCGTCGTAAATGACTCCCACGGCAGCATGACAAATCTGATCCCGGCAGAGCTGGATGAAGCAGCTGAGCTCATTCAAGGATCCCCAAAGCCGCTGTCCATGATGGAAGGTGTGCAGGCAGGCTTTGATGCCGCCATTTTTGTGGGCTACCATGCGCGCATGTTAACCCATGGCATCTTGAGCCACACCATCAGTGGCCGCACCGTTAGCACGGTACTACTGAACGAGCAACCAATGGGTGAAACCTCCATAAATGCTGCCATTGCAGGGTACTATGGTATCCCAGTCGTTTTGGTGGCAGGTGACGATTGCGTTGCCCAGGAAGCAAAAGAGATGCTTGGAAATGTAGAAACGGTTGTTGTGAAGAACGCCATCACGCGCTATTCAGCGTGCTCCCTGCATCCCGCCAAGGCCTGCCGTCTGATTAAGGACGGTGTCAAACAGGCTCTGGGCAAGCTGGATCAGCACAAGCCTTACATGCCGCAGGGGCCCTATACCTTCAGCCTGCGCTTCATCCAATCCGGCCAAGCAGACGCAGCCTCAATCATGCCGGGAACAGTGAGAGTCGATGGGCAAACGGTCAGCTACACCAACGATGATTTCATGCAAGCCTTCATGGGCCTGCGCGCAATGATCACTTTGGCCAGGCCATAAGAATAAGCAGAAGGCGTGAAACGCGGGGACAGTGAACTGAGCCCATAAAAGTAGACATCCTAAAAGAGACGTTGTTCTACGCGGTAAGAAGGTGGTTCCTGAACTCAACAGGGGCCATCCTTTT
>JAWLDB010000087.1:0-10784 GCA_041686915.1 Bacillota bacterium | reverse complement strand
ATCAGTAGCTAACCTGGCGCTTGGATAGTGTTGATGCAGTCGGTCACACAGGCGTAGTTCAACACCCTGCTCGGCTAGTTTTTCGGCCAGCTGTACAAAATTGCGCTCCACCCAGTTTTCGTGCAACAGTATGGTCTCAATCGAGTTACAAACGGAAGGACGGCTGCACTTGGCGTTAATCGCTACATCAATGGCCATCTCAACTGGAGCACTCTCATCAATGTAAAGATGGCATATGCCTGCACCCGTTTCTATAACCGGCACTGTAGCCTGTTCAATGACGGTCTGGATTAGTCCCGAGCCACCCCTCGGGATAACGACATCAATGTACTCTCTCATGCGCGCAAGCATAGGAACAGACTGACGAGAAACATCCTCTACCAACTGCACTGCGTCCTCAGGCAGCCCATGCTCAGTTAACACGCCTCGAATTTCACGCACTAACCAGGCGTTTGTTCTTAGGGCATGCCTGCTGCCGCGTAAAACTACACTGTTACCCGTCTTCAAGCAAAGCGCGACAGAGTCGAGTGTGACGTTGGGGCGGGCCTCATAAATTATGCCTACCACTCCCAAAGGCACGCGCACCTGCTGTACCTGTAAGCCCTGATCAGTCTGCCAGCTGGAAATTGTTTGGCCCACAACCTCAGGCATTGCTGCAATCTTCCTTGCACTGGCTACCATATCCGCCACACGAGCAGGTGTTAACCGAAGCCTGTCCTGCAAGGCTGGCGTCATACCCATTGCGGCGTGTTCACTAACCTCGTCTGCGTTAATCGTCAGAAGGAATTGCACTTGGCTTTCAATGTGGTCGGCCAGTCCGTATAACGCTCTGGCGCGCATAGCAGCATCGCACTTGGATAGGTGCACGCTGGCTTGTTTAGCCTTGCTACCCTGGTCTCGTAGACTTATTTGCATGGCTGGATCGCCTCCTGCTCGTTTAAGCTCTTGAACATTCTGTAAAGGCCCTTTCGGTGAGGTGACCTCCAAAATAAGTACCACAGCCTCCACCTGAAAAGATTGACAGCAGTTCGCCTGGAGAGTGAGCTTTGCCGATGAAACATGGGATACCGGCCTGCAGTACACGGGCGGTGGCTAGAAGTTTACTGCGCATGCCACCCGAGCCTACTTCGCTACTACCTTCCGCGAGATCCAGCAACCCGTCATCCCACACGGCTACCTGCTGGAGTCGAGTCGCAGAACTATGTTGGTGGGGGTTCATATTGTACAAGCCGTCAGTGTCCGTGATCAAAACGAGCCCATTAGCTGAGATACTGGTAGCAACCATGGCGGACAGTTGATCATTATCGCCAAATGTCAGTTCTTCCACAGCGACTGTGTCATTCTCATTGATGATTGGGACGACCCCTAAGGACAGCAGATACTCCAAGGTAGTAACTGCATTCCGGCATCTGGTCTCACTGTGTAGATCTTCAGCAGTAAGGAGTATTTGCGCTGTGGCTATTCCATAGGGAGCAAAGAGTTGGTGATACTCGTGCACCAACAAACACTGGCCAATTGCCGCTGCGGCCTGCTTTTCCACTAGTCGACTTGGTCGCTTCTGGAAGCCTGCCCTCCCATAGCCCGCAGCCACGGCCCCCGAAGTTACCAATACAACCTCGTGGCCGTCCAACACTAATTGAGCCAATCCCGAGACGTACCGTGACATTGCGAATTTGTTCAGATCGCCATCCGGCAGCGTTAAAGAGCTACTCCCAATTTTGATAACATACCTCATGTCTCTGCCAGCCTTTCAAAGTTAGTAAATAAAAACACCCCTCTATCCGGTCAGGACGAAGGAGTGATCGTGGTACCACCTGATTTTGGGCATAAAGGCCCCTCATTAGTTCCTGTTAACGGAGGAATCCGGCCAAGTTCATTGGCGGCTCTTGGGATGGGTTTCGGTCAACTGCTGGAGAGTGTCTTGCAGCCAAGGGCACTCCTCTCTTAACCAGGTGAAATGACCTACTGGTCCCCGTCATAGCTCTTACGCGTGTTTGTACATAATTATGCACGCTACATTCTCTCCTGGCAACCCCAAATGCCAGTTTACCAATACTTTCCCGCACTCGCTCCCTACATGAATCTTCTATCCTGTGAAACCATGCATGGACATTTTCTTGTCTACACGAATAAGATGTACTACCGTCTAGCTGAACTAGCTGCAATTGTTTCAGTAGACAATGAGTCTAAGAAAAGGGGGTGACAATCAATGAGAGTGTGGCTCTTGACCAGAACAACGGGTGAGCCTGATTGGGTCGAGTCGAGTTGTGGCGTGGATGTAGGGATAAGTGAGCTGAAAGTAGGCCAGTTGACCAAACCGGTGACTGTGACTGCTGCTCATTATCTGCCTCCCAGAACGCTACGTATGCATAAGGCGCTGCTACACCGTTCTGGCCTAAGGCCAGGCCTGAACCCTGGAGCCTATGTGAGCGGGCGCCGCATTATCCTGGGGCCTTTAGTAGGGGTGCTGGTGCGTAACCGGAGCGATGTCTTATCTTGCTCGCAGGCTAGAAAGCTGCTCACGGCAAATGAGACAGTCGGGTGCCTGCTCTATTTCTTTCAGCCTGAGGATGTCCACCTACCAACAGGCCAAGTCTCGGCGCTGGCTTTCTCTCCATCCCCAAGCTGGGAGTGCCGGGCCATGCCACTGCCTGATGTTATCTACGACCAGACAAAGCAGTGTGCACCTGAGCTTAGGCAACAACTGCTGCGCGCGGGAGTAAGACCGGTGAACCAGGCAGTTTCAGTCGATGGAGTAGCTCTGCTAACGAGTGTGTTTGAACCGGGCGAATACCACCCGGGCTGGCCGACAGTGGGTGAGGTAACAGTGCTGATGCAGCGCGACGACCAGGGATTATGGCATATAACCTGTCATCCTGCCCTGCAGCCAAAGGGAGCAATCTCTGAGTTCTGCCACCGGGCAGTGTACGAGTTGGAAAGGCAAATCGGTTGTCTGGGTGAAGTAGAGTTAAAGCTAACCCTGGCTGCCACCGGCCGCTGCTACATCGACAGTGTGCAGTTCATACCTGATAAACGGGTTCTGGACGAGAGGGCCTTTAGGTTACCTCTACTGTTCAGCCGACGTCTAGCGGGCTTTCCGTTAAACGATGAGTAGCCTTACCTGAATGAAAATGGCCGCCATGAAACCATGGCGGCCATTGCTTTACATGCAGTTCTACAGCTGCAGGCTCCCGGTAAACTCTTCTAGAGTCATGCCTATACGCTCCAGGTGGGCAGCAATCCCGGCAACTATTTGCCAACTGATGGTCGGATCTACGAAATTGGCAGTTCCTATCTGTACTGCACTGGCACCGCAAAGTAAAAACTCAAGCGCATCCTCTGCGCTCATGATGCCGCCTAGACCCACAACTGGAACTTTCACTGCCCGGGCTACTTGCCAGACCATGCGCAATGCCAGCGGTTTGATAGCGGGACCGGAAAGGCCGGCTACCACATTACCCAGAACCGGGCGACGGCTGCGGAGGTCGACGGCCATGCCCAGGAAAGTGTTGACTAGCGATATGCTATCCGCACCGGCGGCTTCTACGGCCTTGGCAATCTCTACAACGTCAGTCACGTTGGGAGAGAGCTTTACCATTAACGGCAGCTCGGTGCGCTGACGTACCTGCCCTACAACCTCAGTAGCGCTTACGCAGCTGGTGCCAAACGCCATCCCGCCCGCTTTTACATTGGGGCAAGAGATATTCAGCTCGATAGCAGCAACTCCAGGCATGTCAAGCAGCTCAACCATCTGACAGTATTCGCTGACGGTGTTGCCTGCAACATTAACTATCGTAGTAACACCTAGGTCCTGCAACTGGGGAAGGTAGTTGTCGATGAAGTGATGAACACCAGGGTTCTGCAGGCCTATCGAGTTCAACATTCCTGCGGCAGTTTCAACCACCCGTTGTGGTGGGTTACCAGCGCGGGGCGCTAGAGTGGTACCCTTCACCACAACGCCGCCTAATTGACCGATGTCGCCATAGGGTAGAAACTCCACGCCGTAGCCGAACGTGCCGGATGCCGTCATCACTGGGTTTTTGAGCACCAAGCCACGCCCCAGATCAACGCTCAAGTCTATCATAGTTTAACGTCCTCCCCCCGAAACACTGGGCCGTCGGTACAAACATGCGCATAGCCCCCATCGCTCTTGGCGCAGGCGCAGCCCAGGCAAGCACCGATACCACAAGCCATATACTCTTCCAGCGATAGCTGATTGGGCAGCCCAGCCTGCTTCGCCAGGCTCTGTACAGCTCGTAACATCGGACGAGGACCGCAGGCGTAGATCTCTCCGGCAACGCCTATTGCCAGCTGTGCCTCGAGCAGAGCAACGGCTGTGCCGTGGAAGCCATAGGTACCATCGTCGGTGGCACTCTCTACATCCACACCTAACCTTTCGTACTCAGCCAAGCCAACCAACGCTTGCTGCGTCCTGGCCCCATAGAACATCTTAACTGCCCTACCCTCGGCGACCAGCTCCTCTGCCAAGGCCAGCATCGGTGCAACACCGATACCCCCTGCAACCAACAGAGCGGGAGAGTCTGCGGCAATTGATTTCATCCACCCGTTGCCCAGTGGCCCAACCAGGTCTACCTGCTGATTGGGCAGAACCGTGCTTAGGGCGACTGTGCCTTTGCCGACAGTCGAGTAAAGCAGGTCGAGTGTCCCCGCCTGCCGGTTAATTTGGTGCAGACTAATCGGCTTGCGTAGTAGATGGCTGTAATCATTGCCTATCTTAACTTGCACAAACTGCCCCGGCAGAGAACTCTCCACCAAAACGGGGCAATGCAAGCGTAGGCGAAAGATTCCTGGCGCTTCTTCCTGATTGAACAAAACAGTGCCCATTGCCTTAACTTGCATGCGGTTTCGCCTCCCTGTTATCATAGACGATCTTTCCACCAACCATGGTTAACAGCACTCTGCCCTGCAGCGTCTCTCCCAACAAAGGAGTGTTCTTGCCCTTAGACTGGAGGCTGTCAGCAGTAATTTGCCAGACAATATCTGGGTCGATTACAACCAGGTCTGCTGGGGAACCTACTTGCAAAGACCCAGATGCTAAACCTAGCAGGTTTGCTGGTTCAAGCGTCAGTTTGCGTAGCAGGGCTGGTAGTGTTAGCACTCCCTGCTTCACTAGCGCAGTATTTAGTAGGGCGAAAGCCGTATCCAGACCCGTAAAGCCAAAAGCTGCTTCACTGAGCGGCCGTTCCTTCTCTTCAGCGGAATGCGGCGCATGGTCAGTGGCGATGATATCTATCGTCCCGTCCATCAGCCCCGCAAGTAGCGCTTCCCTGTCAGCTTCGGTCCGCAGAGGTGGGTTAACCTTTGCCTGGCCTAGCCATTTGGGGACTATGTTCTCTGTGAAAACCAGATGATGAGGTGTTACCTCAGCGGTGACATGCACACCGCGCTGCCTTGCCTCTCTAATCAGGCGGACTGACTCGGCACAGCTGACGTGAGCCACATGCAGATGTCCTCCTGTCAGTTCTGCCAGATAGATATCGCGGGCTAGCATAGCATACTCTGCTATCCCTGGAATACCCTTATCTCCGAGCTGACGGCTGACCTCGCCTTCGTTGATACTACCCCCAGCGGCCAAGTCGTGGTCCTCTTCATGCGCTATTACCGGGAAACGGAGTTCTGC
Organism: Bacillota bacterium; assembly: GCA_041686915.1. Lineage (GTDB taxonomy): Bacteria > Bacillota > UBA994 > UBA5500 > UBA5500 > JAWLDB01. The sequence continues at coordinate 5,143 of JAWLDB010000087.1, read as the reverse complement.
AGACAGTTCCAGAGCAGAACGCATCATTCTACTGTTCATTACGCCGCGTCCGTCATCGGAGAGAGCGCACACGCCTACCGAAAGCAAGCTCTTAACATCCACCATTTCACGGCCGAGTGATCCACGGGAAATGGCACCAATGGGGAGCACCCGCACTGCGGCTGTGGAGTTGATAGTATGCTGTAGTTCCTCGATTATGCCCACTGAGTCAAGCACAGGATTGGTGTTCGGCATACAGGCAATGGTAGTAAACCCGCCGGCAGCTGCAGCCCGGGTACCGCTTGCAACAGTCTCCTTGTACTCAAAGCCCGGTTCCCGCAAGTGCGTATGCAGGTCCACAAAACCTGGAGCTAAGACTAGTCCTTGCAGATCTATTATCTGTGCCCCTTCTGCGTTTAACCCTTGCCCGATGGCAGCTACCAATCCATCCACCACCAGACACTCAGCTGCTACTAGGCAGCTGGCCTGCGGGTCCAGCATCTGGGCATTCTTAAACAGCACCTTTGCCATAGTTCCCCTCCTCATGAAGTCATCAAGCGCATCAGTTCCTGAAGATTTTAAGAAACGGGTGGCGCCTGCCACCCGTTTAGAGCTAGTTATTGTTATCTGGTTGAGCTTTAAGGTTTGTTTCGCCCAGCTTTTCCGGCAGCAGCAAGTTCAGTAGCACACCAACCACTGCTCCCAGGCCCATACCTTTCAGATGCAGGATTTCCAGGCCGCTGATACCGAGAATGATAATCGTACTAGCGATTACCAGGTTACGTGTATCGCTGAAATCTACCTGCTTCTCGATCAAAGTACGGATGCCAATGGATGCGATCATGCCAAACAGTAAGATAGTGATGCCGCCCATTACAGGGGCTGGGATGGTTCCTATGAAAGCCCCTACTTTGGGGATCATGCTGAATGCCAGCACCAGGATAGCTGCGCCCCGTACCACAATTGGGTTGAACACTTTGGTAATTGCCAACACACCAACGTTTTCACCATAGGTAGTGTTTGGCGGACCACCGAAGAAGGCGGCTAGCGCGGTAGCAACGCCATCACCCCAGAGCGTGCGGTGCAGGCCAGGCTCATTCAAGAAGTCGCGGCCAGTAGTACGGCTAATAGTCAGCACATCACCCAAATGCTCAATCATGGTTACGATGGCTACAGGAGCGACCATCACGATTGCACCCAACTGCCAGTTAGAAATGTTCAGCAGGGTTTGTGACGGATCTTGGATCATCATCTGTAGATAGCTGGGCAATGCCGGGGCCCAGGATGTAGCTGCCATGATGTCAAACAGACTCTTTCCTTCAGCATTCAGGAAGAGGCCGAGTTCCGGGAAGCGGGCATTAAACAGCAGTGCGGTAATATAACCGCCGGTGATGCCGATTAGGATCGGAATGACCTTGAGCAAGCCTTTGCCGTAGTAACTGACTGCAATCACGATGCCGAGAGTAATCAGGGCGGTTGGTAGATGCACTGAGGACATGTCGCGCGCTACTCCAGCCAAACCCAGACCGATGGTCATGATAACCGGTCCAACAACTACTGGCGGGAAGTAGCGGTCAATGAAACCGATACCCACCTTGCGGACGACAGCACCCATGATTACGTAGACCAAGCCGGCAACAAAAGAGCCGGCCAATGCCCCGGTCACGCCGTAGACTTCCTTGGCTGCAATAATCGGTGCGATGAAGGCGAAGGAAGACCCAAGATAAGCAGGAACCTGCCCTTTGGTAATCAGCTGAAAGACCAAGGTGCCTATGCCCGAAGTGAAGAGGGCAGTGGATGTATCCAGGCCTGTAAGCATGGGAACCAGAACCGTGGCTCCGAACATGGCGAAAACGTGCTGGATGCTGAGTGGGATAAGACGAGAAATTGGTACGGGCTGATATGGCTTCATGGCTGATGGCATCCCCTTTCTATGTTTACGGTTTATAGAATAACTGCTTGTCCGGTCAACGCGGGTTATTGGGCTTCCATGATGACGACTTCGTCTGTTCCATCCAGTTCACTAACCCGCACAGATATCATTTCTTTCTTGGATGTGGGAACGTTCTTGCCAACGTAGTCTGCCCTGATTGGCAGCTCGCGGTGCCCGCGATCCACCAGTACGGCCAACTGAATTGCGCGAGGCCTGCCCAGGTCAATGATGGCATCCATCGCAGCCCGTACTGTCCGTCCTGTATACAGTACGTCATCCACCAGTACGACAATCTTGTCGACTATGCTTTCAGGCACAACTGTCTGATGAACTACTGCCTGCTCAGTCTGAGTAGTCAGATCGTCGCGATAGAGAGTGATATCAAGCACTCCTACTGGCAGTGTTACCCCTTCAATGCGTTCGACCGCAGCAGCCAGACGTTCAGCCAACGGTACACCCCGGCGCTTGATTCCAACCAGTACAATGTCCTGAGTGCCTTTGTTCTTCTCGATGATCTCATGCGCGATGCGGGTTAAAGCTCGCTGCATCGCCTTTTCATCCAGCAACTGTGTCTTCTCTTGAAATGACACTTGCACACCCCCTACTGTTGTTACGGAACCCGTCCATCTGCAAACTTGCATACAAAAAGGCCTCCCTGCATAGCACAGGAAGGCCTGGTGTTACTCATTAGACGCATTCCTTGCTAGCCTCGCAGGACTAACTTAAAGGTTCCTGAGTAAGCTTAGCAAAACTGCGATTGACTGTCAACATACCCAAGCGACAGTATTTTTATTCCAACAGTTCACTTCTGCTGTCTAAGCTTCTGCAAGACTGTCTGGAAGTGTCGAGGTGGTGGGGCTTCAAAGCTCATTGCCTGATGAGTGCGCGGGTGCTTGAATGTCAGCTTCCACGCGTGCAGCAGTTGCCCATTTAGCCCAAAGTGCGCACGCTTAGGCCCGTAGACCGGATCACCCACAACTGGGTGGTTGATATGCGCCATATGTACGCGAATTTGGTGTGTTCTGCCGGTTTCCAGCTGTAGATGCAGCAAACAATACTCACCAAAGCGCTCAAGCACAGTGTAATGCGTGACAGCCTTACGACCACCTGCTATTACCGTCATGCGCTTACGATCAGATGGATGCCTGGCAATTGGCGCATCAACCGTACCCTTGTCCTGCAACAGATTTCCGTGCACCAGCGCTTGATACTCGCGTTTGACGAACCTGCCTTTAATCTGATCCGCTAGCCACAGGTGAGCCTTATCGTTCTTGGCAATCACCAGCAGACCGGAAGTATCTTTGTCCAGCCGATGCACGATGCCTGGACGCATTACTCCATTAATGCCGGAGAGATCGCCCACCTGATGGAGCAAGGCGTTGACCAGCGTACCTGTGTAGTTTCCCTGCGCGGGATGAGTTACCATACCGGCTGGCTTGTTCACTACGGCTACATCTGAATCTTCGTAGACAATGTCCAGCGGAATATCCTCTGCCTCAGTCTGTAATGGCTCGGCAGGAGGAATCAAAACCGCCACGGTTTCCTCACCCTTCAGTCGGTGATTACTCTTAATACCCTTGCCGTCGATGGTAACATGGCCTTCATCAATCAAACGCTGCACCCTGGAGCGAGTTAGACCAATCGGCTGTTTGGCCAACCAACTGTCCACTCTTTCTCCGCCAGCTTCGACAGGCACCACCAGCTCATGAGACTGTATCACTTCTGCTCTCCCGACATCTCCATACGCCAAACAACCCAGACCATCAGGAACGCCCCCACTACTATGGCGCTATCGGCAATATTGAACACGGGCCAGACCTGAAGATCGATGAAATCAATGACGTAGCCAAAAGCCAGCCGGTCATACAGATTTCCGAGAGCGCCTGCCACAATCAAAGAGATGGCCAGCTTACCCCCACGTGGAAGATCGTGAAGCTTCGATCGGAAAACAAAAAGCCCTACTAACAGCCCTATCGAGATCATAGCCAACATAAAGGTCTGGCCACCCAGCAACCCAAAGGCGGCTCCTCGGTTCTGTACATAGGTGAATGTCAGCCACCTACCGAGAATAGGCCTGACGGCATATAAATCCATGGTACTTGTGATCCATATTTTGCTGGCGCGGTCGAGTAGCCAGATTAGGCTAGCCAGGCTCACGTAAAGCACAGCTCCACTCCCCTTTCCTCTGCACCATATTCTAGCATGGCAGCAGTTAGGGCTCAAGCCAGCTATTTCTGTTTGGGGTCAATCATGGGTGACTTTTCCACTCCAACCCGGATGTCCCGTTTCAGGAACTGTCGCTTGCTCCTATCGTAGGAACTCGGAAGAGCCTCTTCTTTAAAGACAGTTCCAATGGACTCATCATAGTCAATGTATGTATCTCCGTAGTCTTCAGCACCGGCGAAGTCGCCCGGTGTGTTGGATGTCCCATAGCGGGCCACTGCCTGCCACGTATCTTCCCCATCGAACGCAACATTCTCATTTTCGGCATCGTCCGTAAAGCTCTCCTCGAGCATACGGTCGACCAAGGATTCTTCAATCGGCTTATCGCGCGCTGGATCTTCATGACTTCTCTGGCAGTGCAGACAATACCTTGCTTCCGGAATTGCCTCCAACCGTTCCATGGGGATAGCTTCACCGCAATCTGCACACCAACCGTAAGTGCCTTGTTTGATGCGGCTCAAAGCACCATTGATTTCATCCAGTCGCATTTGCTCGTCCTCGCGCAGGGCTAGGTCCTTTCCCCGTTCGAATGTTTCGGTAGCAACGTCCGCTGGGTGGTTATCATAAGTCGAAAACTCAACAATGGACTCCGAGAGTGATTGATTGAGACCATTATTTAAACTCTCCAGGGTGTTTTTGGTCGCACTCTTTTCCTGCAATAGCTTCTGCTCAAACTGATTTAGTAACTCCTGGCGCATATGATGCCTCCTATCTGCCTAACTGTGTCTGCACAATCCTTACCAATTCAGCAATGAAGTCACCGATGACCGGTAGGTTGAGGATGGCGAGCTTGCTCAAGAGGAGCAGGATGACTGCGGCCAGCACTGTACCGCCAATAGCGATCCCGACGCCACGAGCCAGCCCTGCCAAGAAATTGAGCCACATCAGTCTCCACGGCCTGTTGAACAGCTCGATATACTCCGCTAGACGCATTCGCTCAAGATAGTAGGCCAGTTCTTCCACTTTGCCATTGAGCTTGCGTAGGGAGCGGTTATTGTTGCCTGTCAT
>JAWLDB010000086.1:0-10861 GCA_041686915.1 Bacillota bacterium | reverse complement strand
CTACAGCGGGCACGCACGAGATAGCACTCGTCGGCGGCACTGCAGCTAACTATAATATCACCCATGTGAACGGAACGCTGACAGTAGAGAAGGCAGCCCTAACCGTAACTGCGGACGACAAGTCCAAGGTCTACGGTGCGACTGATCCAGTGCTAAGCTACACCCCAAGCGGTACCTTGTACTACGGTGATAGCTACGACGTAATCACAGGGGTCAGCCTGAGTACTGCAACTGGCGCTACAGCTAAAGCAGGCACTCATGAGATAGCGGTTGTTGGCGGCACTACCGCTAACTACAACATCACTCATGTGAACGGAACCCTAACAGTAGAGAAGGCGACATTGACGGTAACAGCGGACAATCAGTCGAAGGTGTACGGTGCGACTGATCCAGTGCTAAGCTACACCCCAAGCGGTACCTTGTACTACACTGACAACTACGACGTAATCACAGGTGTTAGCCTGAGCACAGCAACCGATGCTGCTGCTACGGCAGGCACACACGACATAGCACTCGTCGGCGGCACTGCAGCTAACTACAACATCACCCATGTGAACGGAACGCTGACGGTGGCCAAAGCGGCCTTGACAGTGACAGCGGACGACAAGTCCAAGTTCTATGGTGCGGCAGAGCCTACCCTGACCTATACGGCCAGCGGCACCTTGTACTATGGTGACGGCTACGGCGTAATCACAGGCGTCAGCCTGAGCACTGAAACCGGTGCTGCTGCTACGGCAGGAACCCATGAGATAACATTGACCGGTGGAACTGCCGCTAACTACAACATCACTCATGTGAACGGCACCCTAACAGTAGAGAAGGCTAACTTAACCGTAACCGCAGACCACAAGTCCAAAGTTTACGGTGAGGCTGACCCAACTCTAAGCTACACCCCGAGTGGTGCTTTGTACTACGGTGATGGCTACGGCGTAATTGCAGGCGTCAGCCTGAGCACGGAAACCGGCGCTGCTGCTACGGCAGGAACCCATGAGATAACAGTGACCGGTGGAACTGCCGCTAACTACAACATCACGCATGTGAACGGAACGCTGACGGTGGGCAAGGCAGCCCTAACCGTAACTGCGGACGACAAGTCCAAGGTCTACGGTGCGACTGATCCAATGCTGACCTACACCCCAAGCGGCACCCTCTACTACACTGACAGCTACGACGTAATCACGGGAGTTAACCTGAGCACAGCTACCGGGGCTGCTGCCACGACAGGCACCCACGAAGTAGTAGCTAGTGGCGGCACTGCTGCTAACTACAACATCACCCATGTGAACGGAACGCTGACGGTAGAGAAGGCGACCTTAACCGTAACCGCAGACAACAAGTCCAAGACCTACGGTGGGGCTGAGCCTACCCTGACCTACACTGCAAGCGGTACCTTGTACTACACTGATAGCTACGACGTAATCACAGGCGTCAGCCTGAGCACGGCAACTGGCGCTGCTGCTACAGCGGGAACTCATGGGATCACAGTTACTGGTGGCACTGCCGCCAACTACAACATCACTCATGTGAACGGAACGCTGACGGTAGAGAAGGCGACATTGACGGTAGCAGCGGACAATCAGTCCAAGGTGTACGGTGCGACAGAGCCTACCCTGACCTATACGGCCAGCGGCGGCTTGTACTACGGTGACAGTTACGAAGTAATCACAGGCGTCAGCCTGAGTACTGCAACTGGCGCTGCTGCCACAGCGGGCACTCATGAAATTGCAGTTACCGGCGGAACTGCCGCTAACTACAACATCACGCATGTGAACGGTACCCTGACGGTAGATCCGAAAGCAATCGATGCTGTAGGCATCACTGCTGTGAACAAGTACCACGATGGGAATGCAGTAGCAAGATTGTCCACCTGGCTTGCAGGATTGCAGGGCACTGTCGATGGCGACGACGTCAGCTTGGACGTAAGAAATGCAGTAGGAGAGTTCAGTGACACCGCGATAGGTTCTGGCAAGACGGTGACTGTGAGTGGGCTTAGCTTGGTAGGTGCTGATGCAGGTAACTACGTGCTCAACCCCTATACCACCACAGCCAGTATCATTCACGAGCCCGATTCTGCGCCGGAAGAGGAAGACCCAGAGGAGCAGGCTCCGACTGATCCATCGGCGGATAACACAGTGGAAATCATCGTCAATGGTGAGCCAGCCGCCAACTCTGCGACAGCCGTAGTTAGCACTGAGGGCGAACAGACAGTGACTACTATCACAGTAAGTGAAGAGAGCCTTGCGGCGAGCTTGCAGCAGGCAGGCGACGGCTCGGTAGTCACCATCCCCGGCACTGCGGATACAGACATCGTGGCTGGTGAGCTGACTGGACAGATGGTGAAGGACATGGAACTGCAATCGGTAACTCTGCAGGTCAAGACCGATAGATCTGTCTATACGCTGCCGGCTGGGGAAATCAACATCGACGCAGTTTCTGCAGAGCTTGGGGAAGATGTTACCCTGGCGGACATCATAGTTCGCGTGGAGATTGCTGAACCCAAAGCGGAACAGGTGCAGGTAGTTGAGTCGATAGCTAACGATGGTAACTACACACTAGTAGTACCCCCTCTGGAGTTCTCCATCAGCTGTAGCTATGGAGAACAGACGGTAGAAGTGAGCCAGTTTAACAGCTACGTAGAGAGGACTGTGGCTATTCCTGAAGACGTAGACCCGACCAGGGTTACGACGGCAGTAGTCGTACTGCCTGACGGCAGCTTCGGTCACGTACCCACCAAGGTGGTAGTGATCGACGGCAAGTACTACGCTCAGGTCAACAGCCTGACCAACAGCACGTACACATTGATCTGGAACGAGGCCGAGTTTGCTGATACAGCCACCCACTGGGCGAAAGCCGATATACACGACATGGCATCCAGGCTGGTTGTCGGTGAACCAGGTGAGCAAAACTTCGGGCCTGATGTTGCCCTTACTCGTGCCGAGTTCGCAGCGATAATTGTTAAGGCGCTCGGGCTCAAACCAGGGACTGGCAACAACCCGTTTGGCGACATAACCGAGACCAACGAGTACCGTGCTTATATCGAGACAGCTTATCAGTACGGCATCGTAGGTGGTCATGGTGACGGGCTGTTCGCACCCAACGCCAAGGTCACCCGCGAGCAGGCTATGGCTATGATAACCAGGGCTATGGATATCACCCATCTCCAGGTCGAACTGGAGGCAGGTGAGGCTGAGGCGGTACTGGCTAGCTTTGTGGATCAGCGCAGCATCAGCAGCTGGGCCAGGTCTGTAGCAGCAACCAGCGTCAAGAGCGGCCTTATAGCCGGCAAGGGTGGAAGACGCATAGCCCCTCAGGCTAACGTCACCCGGGCAGAACTGGTGGTAATAGTCAGAAGGCTTCTACAGCGGTCCAACCTGATATAACGGCGAAGCAGGAAGCTATCGCCTTGATGAGACTAAGAAAGAGGCAGCGCGAGCTGCCTCTTTTGTGTCCCAACCTATCGGTAAAAAAGAGCCACCAGCTAAGCTATGCCGGCGGCTCAATCATCTACTTATGCTCAATAGTATCGGCTAAACCTGCAATCCCCTTCTGTTTGGCCTTATCCACAAGCCCCTTATTGCGGGAGATTACCCTTACCTCGCCATTCGCGGCGCGCACCTTCTGGACAAACTGCCCAATCTTCTCGAGGACAGCGTCTGCCAACTCAGTAGTCTCACCAATACTAAACAGCACCTTCAGCGGCTGAACAAACAGCAGCCCTTGCACGGCTTGTTCAAGCAGCCCAACATTCTCTGTGGTGAGACCGGGATTGGCGGAAATACGGAATATGCCGTTAGCATTCTCAATGGCGAAGGGTTTACCGTCCTGAGTGCTCTCCTGCACCTCTTCAATAGAGGTGGCAGCCACTTCTGCAAGGCCCTCTGCTTGAGCGTTTTCCGCTTTTTCCGGAATCCCGAGGACCTTGTTGACCACCGAGATCACCTTGTCTGGGGAGATTGGTTTGATGATATAGTGCATGGCACCGCTTTTTAGTGCGTCAAGCACCATGTTCCGTTGATCGAGCGCACTAACCACAATAATCTTGGCATCGGGAAACTCTTTCTTAATCAGCTTTATGCCCTCAATGCCATTTACACCCGGCATGGTGATATCCATGGTCACCAAGTCAGGCTGGAAGTTACGGTACCGCAGATGGGCCTGTCCGCCATTGACAGCCTCTGCTACAACCGTGTGCCCAGCCTGCGTGAAAATCGTGGTCAGGTTTCTACGCATAATGGCCGAGTCGTCGACAATCATCACAGTAGCCATTGTTCTTCCCCCTATCTCCATAAGTTGGTCTATCGAATGCCTATGTCATCTGAGGGTTGACCAGCCCGAGCTTGAGCAACCCATGGTTAGTAGATATGTCACAGGTCCAGACTTCCGAGTTGGTATATCGCACCAAAGCATCGTCTGAAGACAGTGCAATCGGAGCATCAATCACCAACAGTTCCTCCAACCCCGGAAACGCCTTGATGGAGTTACCCAGGATCGTGTTGGTACTCTCACTCAAAACGTCCTCCATATAGAGGTTCTTCTCTTCCGGCGACAACTCGCCGAGCACGAGCTGTTCCACAATTGAGCTAAGCACCTTCTCGTCGGCACTAAAGATGAAGGAGCTGTCTAGTGCCCCCCGGATAGTGACAAACGAGGTGAACTTGTGGAGTTCCAGCTTACTCGGTTCCCATATCTCGAAACTGCCCAGCGACTGGACCTCTAGCCCTGCCTGCTCTTGGAGGTAGTTTGTCGTCGTTTCCACGAGAGGGGTCATCAGCTCGGAGATTGGTATGCCCCATGTTTCTTCACTTTCCAGCTGCAAAGTAAACTTAAACTCCGTCCCTTGTCCCACCTGGCTTGCGACTTGTACCGTTCCTCCTAAGTTTAGGAGCTCCTGCTTGACGGCGGCCAGGCCAACCCCTCTACCCGATACAGCGGTGACAGTATCCTTGGTCGAGAACCCATCGTCAAAGATCAGCTGAAGTACTTCCTCATCGGTCATCCACTCCAGCTCTATTTCACCAAGCAGCCCTTTCTCCAAGGCCCGTCCCTTGAGCCTTTGGGGATCAATTCCTCTGCCGTCGTCCCAAATGGTGACGACCAGGTTGCCATTCTCATTTAACACCTGACAGCTCACCTTGCCATACTCATCTTTGCCCAGTTCTATCCGCTCATCGGCTGTTTCCAAGCCGTGGTCGAGGGCGTTGCGGAAGACGTGGACCAACGATTTGGCAAACCCGGTGTAGCGGTCGGGGTTAACTAATATTTCCTCTCCGTCAATGTCAAAGGGATGAAGCTGCTTCTCCTGTCTTTCCGCGAGTCTAAGCGTATACTCGGGGTACGACTGCAGCAGCCTGCCAAATGGCATATAGCGGAGCCGGCGGATTTCCGGAAGCAGAGCCCTGCACTCCGTAGGTGGCAGGAGGATCTCCATCTTCTTCTCAATCTCCAGAAGCTTCGCCTTGCTGATAACCAGCTCTTCGTCCTTGTCCAGGAACTCCTGACCAAGAATCTGCTGCAGGTATTCCAGCTCTACCTCCAACCATGATTGGAAGGGCATGCTCTCCAGCAACTCACGCAAGCTCTCCAGTGGCGCTGTTTCATCTATCCCCGGTACGCTACCCTGGATATCCCAATCCAGGCGGAACCCAGACAGGCGGGATTCAAGGTCGTGCAGTTTTTCGGAGACGAAGCTCATTCCCAACTGACTAAAGTTACCCTTAAAAGTGTGGATGGCACGGAGCAGCTCGTTGATCTTGGCATCCAGGGCGTAGTCTGCGCTTAGGATTTCGCCTATGCGAAGCTGATGGAACTGCTCAAAGTCCTTCACGTTTTGCCGGAAATCCGTGAAGTTGGCCACTACCTTGACCACTTTCTTCAGCATGTCCCGTTCCTGCTCAACCTGGCTCTCCAAAACTCTTCTGCCAGTTACATCTGTGAGGATCGCCATGCAGGTCTCCGCCCCAAGCCTATCTGCATACTTGATCATCTTGTACTCGAGCTGTACATGCTTATCTCCTACAGTAATCTCTGTAGGCAGAAGAGGCAGGTAAAGTTCTCTATCCAGCTCATCGGGATGCGCAAAGACCTCAGCAAAAAGCGTCTCCAGGAAGATGCGCTGTTCGGCATCGCGTGGGTAAATCAGGGAAGAGAACTTCTGACCATCAATCTGCCGTCCAAATATCCTCAGGCACTCGGAACTGTACTCATCATGGATCATCAGGTCTGCACCGAAGGAGAGGAAACCTTGACCGGCGTTGTTTAGCAGATTGCGCAGTTCGCGGGTGCGCAGCTCAACAGTCTCTTCCAACTCTTCATTCATGGCCGCGATTTCATCGCGCTGTTCTTCAATCTCTACAGCCTGGTCCTCCAACTGGCGGACGTGCAGCTCGTTCTCCTTAAACAGGTAATACTTGCAGCTCTCAATATGGTTCAGGCCGTTGGCCACTGCCACCATCATGTCGCGGCAGTCTTCATAGCCACAGGAAGTGCAGTTGATACCGCGTTCTTCTTTAGTCGCTTTGTGCATCAGGTTCCAGATATGCTCTTCCTCTTCCGGGGTTGGGGTTCGCAGGTGGTTCTCGGCGGATTTGTCTGTATACGACCGGGAGAAATCCAGGTTTTGTGCGTCTAGCCCTTGGTAAAACTCCTGTAGCGTTTCCCTGTCTTGCCCGCTTGCCTGGTGTTTTTGCACCTGTTCTTCCATGCGAGCTTCTATCACCTGATCAATCTGGTACCTGGAACGACAGTGGGTTGAGGCCGGGCCCACGTTACAGCCATGGCTGCAGTTCAGTATATCGACCAGCAGGGGAGCCCTACCCTCTGTAATGTCTTTGGCCAACTCCGGCAGGTAGCTTAAGTAGACCTCCTGCGGCCCTTCCACTCTGGGGATATCCGCCTTGCGCACCGGTATACCGAACCGGCGGAAGGTCTCCGTCAGTCCGCCTGGCTGAGAATAGACAACGGCACGCTCTGCCTCTGGAGTATCGAAACCTGATTCCGCCAACGCAGACAAGTCAATGCCTGCTTGCTCAAAGTGGGCGGCCAGCGATTCAAAGGTAACATTATAAGAAACCACACCCTTGGTGTTCGGGTCATGCACCTCCCGCCGCTTGGCTAAACAAGGCCCCAGGAAAGCCAGCTGCAAATGCTCAAATTCGGGCTGGTTCTTCAGCCACACGGCAGCATCGACGACAGGCGAATGCGTTGGCGCCAGATGGGGAACGAGTTCCGGCTGATAAATCTCTATGTAGCTGACAATCGCAGGACAGGGTTGGGCAATGATCGGTGGAGTAAGTCCTGACTGCAAGGCCTTCGCGTAGAGATAGGTGGTAATCTCCGCCCCGAAACTCACGTCAAAGACCTTCGCCACCCCCATGTTCCGCAGAGCCGTCAGCATCTGCCCAAAGTGGGGGTGGAAGTTGACGGCTGCCGAAGGCGCGACTAGTATTCCTAAAGGAACGCCTGTCTCTAGCGCTGCCGTGAACTCGGGGAAATCATCCAGCCCCGACCGGGCGAAATGTCCCTTTTCCCGACAAGCCTTGATGCATTCTCCACAACCTATACACAGATCGGAGTTCACTAAAATACCGTCGGTTTCAACAATGTTGCAGAGTTTCACTGGACAAACCCGGAGGCAGGCCAGACAGTGCTGACACTTCTCTTTATCTACCCTGATGACTTCCGGCAATCCCATCTAATCTCCCCCTCTATAGTGTCTATGACGATGTATCATTCTGCGAAAACTATCTGGCCTTTCCCACTATGCTTGCTGCGGTACAAACGCTGGTCAGCCAGACGATAAAGCACTTCATAATCTTCACCTTCGGAAGGGAACTCAGCTATGCCAATGCTTACCCCCAGGTCGAACTGTTCCAGACCCATGCTATCCCGCAAACGCTTCACAACGGCTATAGCCTCCTGGCTCTTGGCCATTTCAGTCAATACAAGCGTGAACTCATCTCCCCCGGTACGAGCCAGGACATCATGCTCGCGGATGGCATCCTTCAAATTGCGGGCCAGTGTCTTCAGGGCCAGGTCTCCAACCGGATGCCCTTGGGAATCGTTAAGAGTCTTAAACCCGTCAAGATCCAGAACAAGCAACAGAAAACTGGATTTATGCCGCCGGCTGACTGAGATAACCGCTTTCAATCGTTCCAGCAAACCATTCCGGTTGAGCACCCCGGTCAATGCATCAGTGCTGGCCAGCTGTTCCAGCTTGGCCCTCACCCGGATGCTCTGCAAAGTTGCGCCGAGGTTCCGGGCGAAGGCTGCAAAGATGCCCTGTTTCTTCTCCAGCGCACTGCCGGTATCCAGCAGCCACAGCTCACCAATAATGCCATCATGCGTCTCCAGAGGCTGAACGAGCACATTCCTCCAGGGAAGGTCTTTCCTTTCGGAGGTGGGTGCCAATCGCAACAGGGCCGGAGCATCGTGTCCCGCATAATCCACATCGGGTTGGATTTTGAGCTGCTCAAACAGCCACTCTTCCCAGCCGGTGTCGTTACCCTTCAGCCTGCCAAACGGTGCCCGGATGCTCCACTTCTCTTCTTTGATGAGAAAGAACCCCGCCTCAAGGTTCAGCACCATGGCCATCTCTCCGGCCTCAGCCAACAGCACTTCCTCAGACTCCACCTGAATGAGCACTTCTGTCCCCCAAATCAGGAGGTCTAGGTCCTTCTCCTTTTCCAAGCGCATCCTTTTCTCTTGCAGCAGGGCAAGCCTTAGCTGCTCTTCTACCGTCAGCAGCTCATGCAGGTTCAGCAGGACAACCAGGCGTTCTTCCAATCTGGCCAATCCCACAACCGACTGGACGGGAAGCCCTGGCATACTGGCGGGCGGCGGTTCAATCGCGCCTTTTTCCAGGCGCAACACCTCTACCGCATCAACCACAAAGCCAACCGGGTTGCCGTTTAGTTCTGTCACGATGATTCTCGTCTCAGAGCTCAGCTTACCGGGAATCCCAAACCGCTTACGCAGGTCGATCACGGTTATCGCCTCGCCCCGCAGGTTGGTTACGCCCTCTACGAAATCTGGTGCATCCGGCAAACCGGTAATTGCTGCCATGCGAACTATCTCACTGACCGTCGCCATATCCGCGCCATACTCTTCCTGGCCAAGAGTGAACATCACGAACTGCATGTCTTCCGGATGCTTACTCGCAGTTCCCACCCTTATCTCTCTCCCTCCTGCATTATCAGGCCCTCGCGGGCCGTCTTGGATTGAAGTGAAAAGAGGCAACCCTAACGAGTCGCCTCTTTCGTCTCTATCTGGCGGCTTCGTAGCCGGCTTCCGCCCTTACCCGATCGGCGTCCCCCGCCTTTGGTAGGACCTTAATTCTATTTTATATGTTAGAATATTATGTCATACTTTGTCGATATAATCAATCGGATGATGGTAACAGATGGTATTGGACAAGGTGCATTGCCTAGAATCTAAACTTTGGTAATGAGAAAGGGCTGACTCAGCAGTTTGAGTCAGCCCCTCGGTTTTCTTATGGTCTACTACTCCGGCTTTCCCCGGTCCCTTAGCTCATCAAAGAAACTCAGCACCTCTTCGGTGACAACATCCGGCTTTTTGATTGGGAAGTAGTGGTCTGCATCCTGGATGATCTTCTGTCGGCTCTCTGAGGACAACGACAACAGCTCTGTTTGGCTATTGGCGAAGTACTGGTACACTTCGGGCTGTTTTTTCTGCATCTCCAGGTTTTCTGCCGTCAGTATCAAGAGAGGTATCGAACTGAGAGTGCCCTGTTCCTCATCGTGATTGACCAGAGCTTTGACCTCCTCTACGGCTTCGCGGCTGTAGACCTTGTCGTATGTCATCATATCGGTTAAATCTGCGATTTCTTTTGGAAGGGAAGCGCCTGCTGTGCTAAGCAGCTTAAGCCTGGTTAAGGCTCTTAATGCGCCTGTTACACTCATAAACCTGGCTACTGTGGAAGCAACAGTGTTTTCAACAAGGAGTGGTTTCCTGTCCTTATAGAACGCTGGAGTGGTTCCATCCAAAGTGACTACTCCCGCCACAAGCTCCGGATAACGCTGGGCAAACTGCACTGCTTCGGCACCTCCCAGGGAATGCCCCACAAGGATAAACGGCCCGCTTTCCCCGGCCTTGTCTAACAGTTCCCTGAGGTCTGCATTGATCTGCTTTATCGT
Organism: Bacillota bacterium; assembly: GCA_041686915.1. Lineage (GTDB taxonomy): Bacteria > Bacillota > UBA994 > UBA5500 > UBA5500 > JAWLDB01. The sequence continues at coordinate 710 of JAWLDB010000086.1, read as the reverse complement.
CCTTGGCCTAGAGGTGGACTCGCTCCACCCATAACCAAAGCGGTCATATACTAGCACCCTGGTTTCTTCGGCCAGCCTGATAAAGGCAGGGTAAAAATTGCCCAGGGTAAAAGCCATGCCATTCCCACAGGTAAAGAGTATGGTAGGAGAACCTTTGCCTTTGCCGTAGATGTGCATTCTCCCATCCCCCACCGTGATTAGCTTACCGGGTGGCGGGTTGTTCCTAAGTTCAATCCCTTTGCGGGCGTTGTGATAAACAGTGCTTAGCGCCAGAAGACCAAGCAGGGTATAACCTACCGTCTGAAACATGATCTACCTCCCTAAATGCCCTCTCAGGTCGGGCTTTCTTCATCGATTATCCATTACGGTCAGCTGCATAATCCGTTTCACTTTGCAGATCCCTCACTGCTCTAGTAGCATGTCTGCCAAAACTACATCGGGATGATGATACCTCTGTTTGCCCTGTGTCTTAGCCCCAAACTGAATGGCCGCCTGGGGACACCAGTGCAGACAAGCGAAGCACTGCTCACAGTGGTGCTGCCAGCTAGGCTTACCATCAGCTAACTCGATGTTCTGGACTGGGCAGACCCTCTCACAGGTGCCGCAGCTAGCGCAGTTATCCCCGCAACTAAAGCCATGGTCCATTAGGGGCATGGCATTCTCAAAAGTGAGGCCCGGGGTTGACCCTACACCAGCGACGCGCATCCATA
>JAWLDB010000085.1:0-10878 GCA_041686915.1 Bacillota bacterium | reverse complement strand
CCCCCCCCGAGATGCGTCAACGGAAGCATAGTCCGGATTTCGTGCTGCTGGTTACCACTCTGCTGTTGGTAGGCATAGGTCTGGTAATGGTCTACAGTGCGAGTGAGTACGTCTCGCGCAATATGACGGCTACCGAGCTTGACCCCGATGGATATAACTACTACTTTGCACGCAGGCAATTGACTTGGGCGTTAATCGGTGTTGTTGCCTTGTTCCTGGGGATGAAGCTTAACTACTGGCAACTGGCCAGGCTATCCAAGTTTGGCTTGCTAATTAGTGTCCTGCTGTTGATACTGGTGCTTATACCTGGCGTAGGCGTCGAACGTAATGGTGCGCAAAGATGGATCTCAATAGCTGGGCAGACCATCCAACCCTCTGAGGTTGCTAAGCTGGCCCTTTCGTTGTATCTCGCCCGGTTAATCAGCATTAAGGGTAAGCGAATGGAGGACTTCAAGACAGGTTTATTGCCAGTTTTGCTGGTGACAGGACTGATTTGTGGCTTGGTGGTGTTAGAGCCTGATCTCGGCACTGCGATTGCTATCGGTGCAATCGCCGCTACGCTGATGGTCGTGGGCGGGGCACGCTGGCAGCATATCTTCGGTCTAGGCGGCATGGCAATGGCAGGCGTCGCAGGTTTAATAGCGATTGCACCCTATCGGTTGGCACGGCTCAACTTCTGGAACCCCTGGAAGGATCCGCTGAACACGGGATTCCAAATCATCCAATCCTGGTTTGCGCTTGGTCCTGGCGGGTTATTTGGGCGAGGACTAAGTCAGGGTTTCCAGAAACGCTTCTATTTGCCGGAACCGCATACGGACTTCATTTTGTCAGTTATAGGCGAGGAGCTCGGCTTCTTAGGAACAGCCACCATAGTCGTGCTGTTTGGCTTGTTCATCTGGAGAGGGTTCAAAATCGCAATGAGCGCGCCAGATGACTTCTCAACGTTGTTGGCCGTTGCGCTGACTACGATGATCGGCCTTCAGGCCATTATTAATGTAGCAGTCATCACAGGCAGTATTCCGACCACAGGTATCCCGTTGCCGCTCATCAGTTTTGGCGGGTCGTCACTGGTATTTACTATGGGTTCTATTGGTATACTGCTTAATATATCCAAATATGTCCGGGAATGATGGGTGATTGAGAGATGCGGGTACTTTTTGCAGGCGGTGGTACAGGAGGACACATTTATCCAGCAGTTGCCATCGCCAAGGCGCTGAAGGCGGTCAAGCAGGAAGTTGAAGTGATGTTCATTGGAACTGAGAAAGGTATGGAAACCCGACTGGTTCCCAAAGAGGGCTTCAATCTGCAGACTGTGTCAGTCGCAGGACTGTCACGCAAGAATCCGTTGTTGGCTGCTCGCAGTTTGCTGTTGGCGGCAGCAGGGTTGCAGCAGGCCAGGAGAATAGTTCGTGAGTTTCAGCCAGACGTTGCCGTAGGTACAGGCGGATATGTTAGTGGGCCTGCTATCCTGGCAGCTGCGCTGTCCGGTGTTCCGACATTGATACATGAGCAAAATGCGTTTCCAGGGCTTACTACACGCGCGCTCTCGCGCTTTGTGCATGTGGTAGCAGTCAGCCATAATGAGGGACAGCAGAAACTGACTCATGCTCGCAAAGTAGTCGTGACTGGTATGCCCATAAGAGGTGCATTCTTTGAGATTTCGAAGGAGACAGCTCGACAACGCCTTGGTCTGCCGGTTGGCAGCAAGATAATTGTGGCCGTTGGAGGGAGCGGAGGCGCATTACAGATGAATCGTGTGTTAGCTGAAGCGGCTCCTGACTTGCTGCAAACGCCAGATACCCTCCTCCTGCAGATAACTGGTGATCGCTACTTTGACAGAATTGCAGAATGGAAAGACCAGTACAACCTGCCAGCTGCAGTTGCTGACCGGTGGCAAGTAATACGCTTTATGTATGACATGCCGGCGGCCCTAGGGGCTGCAGATCTGGTGATTTCGAGGGCTGGCTCAAGCACGCTGGCTGAGATTGCTGCCGTCGGCGTCCCGGCCATTATCATACCTTCGCCCAACGTCACAGATAATCACCAGGAGCATAATGCCAACTCGCTGGTAGGCAAAGGTGCCGCTTTGATGATCAAAGACCAACTACTCACCAAACAAACGTTGCTCGATAATGTAGCTAGCTTGCTGGGTAATCGTGAGCGGTTATCCCAGATGGCAGATAACAGTAGGCAAGCCAGTTTCCCCCATGCAACTGATGATCTGGTCAGATTGGTCGCTCAACTTAGCAGGTCCTGAAACGGGTTGGACAAGCAGGCTGTCACACTCTGTGGCGCACAGCCATACAATGTATCTGTAACCCGGCTTCAGGCAGTTTTGCTGTCTTGATGGCCATCTGACTAAACGACCCTAGTAAGAAAGTGGGGTGAAGGCATAACTATGGAAAGAATTGTAATATCTGGCGGACGACCACTACACGGAACAGTCAGGATCCCGGGAGCCAAAAATGCTGCCCTGCCCATCCTGGCAGCGTCGCTGCTAACCCCTGATCAATGCGTCATTCGCGGTTTGCCGGCGTTAACAGACATTGACGTAATGTTGAGCATCATTTCTACCTTGGGAGCTGAAGTTAAGGGCCAGGGTGGTGTTGCCTACATAAGGGCGGAACCGTTGGTAAGCCAGGACGTTCCTGAGACGCTGATGCGTGAGATGAGGTCTTCCATCATTGTCATGGGTGCCTTGCTGGCGCGCTTTGGGTATACCAAGGTGTCGTACCCAGGCGGCTGTGCAATCGGCTCGCGGCCAATTGACCTGCATTTAAAGGGCCTGCGCGAACTAGGCGCAGAAATCGAGGAAAAGCACGGCTTTATCAAGGCACAGGCTAAGGGCTTGCGGGGGGCAACCATTCATCTGGATTACCCCAGCGTCGGTGCTACCGAGAACCTCATGATGGCAGCAACCCTTGCCAAGGGGCAGACCATTCTTAGCAATGCCGCCAAGGAACCGGAGATCATTGACCTGCAAAACTTCCTCAACGTAATGGGTGCCAATGTGAAGGGTGCAGGCACCGATGTTATTCGTATTGAGGGTGTGGACGCCTTGAACGGGGCCGATTACACCATCATTCCTGATCGTATCGTGGCAGGGACTTATTTACTGGCAGGAGCTATTACCGGTGGTGAAGTAAAGGTCAGCAATGTTATTCCTGAACATCTGGAGTCACTTCTGGCCAAGTTGCGCGAGATGGGTGCGTGTGTGAAAGTGGAAGATGATAGCATCCTACTTAAGGCGAAGGATCGTCTTGTAGCGATTGAATCTCTGCGCACACTGCCGTATCCAGGGTTCCCTACCGACCTGCAGGCCCCGATGATGGCATTGCTCTGCCTGGCAAAAGGCACCAGCATTGTTACCGAAACAGTGTTTGAGAGCAGGTTCAAGCACGTTGACGAGCTGCGTCGCATGGGGGCTAACATCAAAGTGAACGACCGTACTGCGGTGATTAAGGGTGTGCCAGCCTTGACTAGCGCCCAGGTCAGTGCCAGCGACCTGCGCGCGGGAGCTGCCTTAGTCTTAGCGGCATTAGCCGCTGACGATATTACTGTAATTGAGGACGTACACCATATTGACCGTGGATATGAGCGGCTGGAAGATTATCTGCGGGCACTTGGTGCAAGGGTAGAGCGCATAGGTGATTAGCAGAATAGGGTCGGACATCTGTCCGACCCTATAGGTGGTTTATCGGTAGCATTTGTGTGTGCCTGTGTTCAGCATTACTTTACGTAAAATCTGTGCTAAAATAAGAGGAGGCAGCAACCATGCGATCATCCAAAAAAACCAAAATAGCTTTATTGGTGATACTGCTCCTTCTTTTTTGCTGGCAGGTGGTACAAGCCCCTTGGTTTTTTGCCATTCGTGCCATCTCAGTCGAAGGTAGCACTCTGCTAAGCCCCTGGGAAGTTGAGCAGATTGCCGGAATCAGTCGTGGCATGAACCTGCTTAAGGTTGACCTTAACCAGGTGCGTGACCGATTGGTGGCTGATAATCGCATCGTTGCGGCTGAAGTGAGGCGCTCAATCCCAGGCACTCTCCGCATCCAAATCGAGGAAAATGTAGGTGTCGCGGCGATACCCGCTTTTACAGGTTGGCTGGAGATTGACAAAACCGGCCGAGTGTTGGCTGTAACTAAAGATTTTGCGTCACTCAACTTACCTGTGATTTCCGGATTGCGCCATGGCTTCCTCACCGTTGGGCAGAGATTGCCCGACAACTCCGGTTGGGCGGTCGCCCAGGAATGTCTGTCAACAATGTCTCCGTATATGCTATCCCAAATCTCAGAAATCAATGTGGCTAATTCCAATAGCATCGTGCTGTGGACGCGTGACCCGTTGCGCATCGTTATCGGCGATGCCGGAAATCTGCAACAGAAGGTACAGGCTTTAGTAAGCATGTTGGACAAGGTTCGTACCGACAAGAAAACAACACTGGCGTCTGGACAGTTGGACGTAAGCAGTGGCAGAGCTGTGTTTGTAGCAAACAAAAAACCTTAGGATACCCTGACTTCATTAGGAGATGAGCAAATGAAATTAAAGGCACAGCTGACCCTTTCTCTAGTCGCGTTATTGTTGGGTCTCGTCATGGCAATCCAAGTACGATCAGCTGCTGGAGTAGACGATGCTTTACCCGACCTGAGAGTTTCTGAGATGCGCTCCGTGTTGATGGAGACTATTCAGCAGAACAAATTGTTGGTACAGGACGTAGATGAACTGCGCAAGCAAGTTACGTTATACGAGGAAGCGGCCACCAGCGGTCAGAGCTCTATGGAGCTCTTGCGCAAGGAGCTGGAAACCGCCCGGCTGTTGGCCGGTATGTTGGACGTCGAAGGGCCTGGCTTGACCATCACTCTCTCGGACAGTCAAGCATCAGGCGGTTTGGGAGACAACCCTAACGTATACATCATTCATGATGAAGACTTGTTGCGCATCGTCAATGTGCTATCAGCAGCAGGAGCAGAAGCGATCGCCATCAATGATCAGCGTCTATTGGCAACGTCTGAAATACATTGCGCTGGTCCAACTATCTCCATCAACAATGTACGTGTTGGTGCTCCCTTTGTCGTCAAGGCTATAGGGAACCCGTCAACAATGGAAAGTTCCCTGCGCATGCGGGAAGGCGTGGTAGAGGCACTGGGTTACTTTGGCATAGGGGTCAATATCAAGCGGGAAGCAAATCTGTTGGTTCCTGCTTACAAAAGGCCGGTGCGTTTTGATTACGCCAAGCCGGTTGGGGGGAATTAGCATGTACCTGCTACCCGTCCTTTCGCTCTTTCTGGGGGTTTTTCTGGGGTACCTGACCAACGTGAGTATTCCAACATCTTTGGCCGCGTACACCTCTGTCGCGTTGTTGGCCGCACTAGATTCTGTACTCGGTGGAATCCGCGCCGGACTGGAGCGCAACTACAATAATGTCATCTTCCTTACCGGCTTCTTTAGCAACACACTTTTGGCCGGGGTGCTGGCCTATATCGGCGACAGGATGGGCATTAACCTTTACATGGCGGCGGTCTTCGCCTTTGGTGTAAGGTTGTTTCAGAACCTGGCAATAGTCAGGCGGCTTTTAATATCCAGAATAAGCAAGCACTAGTCTGAGAGCCTGATTGGCTCTCTACATACAAGGCTGTCAGAAATTGCATGTTAAATATTCCTAAATTCCAGCGATAATTCTTAAGATACGAAAAGGAACCACATTTGCCGTGTGGAATTATATACACGAACATAATTCTAAGACCCCGGACGGGAGGTGCGATGATGGCCAAACGGGACGTAATAGCTAGTCTAGATATAGGGACATCCAATGTGCGCTGCGTGATTGGTGAGGTCAACCAACGTGGCAGTTTCAATATAATCGGACTTGGAAGTTGTCCATCCTCCGGAATTAAGAAGGGAACCGTGGTGGATATTGAGAGCACGGTGCGCTGCATCGGCCAGGCAATCGATATGGCACAGCGGATGGCCGGAGTATCAATTGATAGTGTATATGTAGGCCTGCCTGCCACGCATACGAGCTTAATGGTGAACCGCGGTATCGTAGCTGTGAGCAGCGATGATAAAGAGATTACTGAGGATGACGTGGAGAGGGTTTTACAGGCAGCTAGAGTAATCAATCTACCCCCTAATCGCGAGATTTTGGATGTAGTGCCTCGTCAGTACATAATTGACGGTTACGAGGGCATTCGTTCACCAGCAGGGATGGCTGGCATCCGGCTGGAAGTGGAAGCACTCTTAGTTACCGGGGCGATGACCTCGGTGCAAAACCTGGTTCGTTGTGTAGAAAGGGCTGGCCTGACAGTCAACGCGCTCGTACTGAACGCCATGGCTGCAAGTGAGGTAGCTCTGTCACCAGATGAGAAGGAACTCGGGGTTGTGCTAGCAGATCTTGGTGGTGGAACATGCGAGTTAGCATACTTCCATAACGGGGCTCTGCAGTCGATCGGCGCGATCCCACTCGGTGGCGACCATGTTACCAGCGATGTATCCATTGGGCTACGAACCAGCATTCAGGTTGCAGAGAAGAGCAAGTTGGACTTCGGAACCCTGCACCAGGTACCTGAGGACCAGCAGTTTGAGATCCCTGACGTGGGTGGCCAGGAAAACCGCCTGGTCTCTGTGCGCAAGCTAAACAGCATCATCGAAGCGAGATTAATGGAGATGCTTGGCCTCATCTCAGAGGAACTACCCAGAATGAAAGTGCCTGAGGTTATTCCCTCTGGCTTGGTCATGACCGGTGGCGTATCACAGACAAAGGGGTTAGGCGCCTTCACCCGTGAGTTGATGCGCAGCGGAGTACGCATCGCTCAAGATGGTATGGGCGGCATAGATGATCCGACCTACGCAACGGCGTTAGGCATCATAGCGTACGCGCTTCGTTCACAATCAGTGACGGATGCTTCCAGGTCTGTACGCAAGGAGAGGCGCAGCAACAATAGTGGCCTCTTGGCCAAGGTTGCCGGTTGGTTTAAGGAAATGTGGGAGTAGGCCAGGAAGAGGGAGGAAGAAACATGCTGGAACTGGATCTTGAGATTGAACAATACGCCCGAATAAAGGTCATCGGCGTTGGTGGTGGCGGAAGCAATGCGGTTAACAGAATGATTGAAGCCGGGTTGCAGGGCGTAGAATTTATCGCTGTGAATACTGATGCCCAAGCTTTGGCTCGGTCCATGGCTCCCCACAAAATCCAAATTGGCGAGAAGTTAACCCGTGGTTTGGGTGCGGGCGCTAATCCTGAGATCGGAATGAAGGCGGCTGAGGAAAGCCGAGAGGCGTTACAGCAAGCCCTGCGCGGGGCTGATATGGTCTTTGTAACTGCCGGCATGGGTGGCGGCACCGGCACAGGAGCAGCCCCAGTAGTCGCAGCTGTATCAAGGGAGCTTGGTGCGTTGACAGTGGGCGTTGTTACCAAACCATTCACTTTCGAGCAGCGTCGCCGGATGCTACAAGCCGAAAAGGGCATTGCCAACTTGAAAGAAAATGTTGATACCATCATCACCATCCCCAACGATCGCCTACTGCAGGTCGTCGACAAGAATATGCCCATCCTGCAAGCGTTTAAGGTGGCGGATGATGTGTTGCGCCAGGGTGTGCAGGGTATCTCCGACTTGATCGCTGTGCCTGGGCTGATTAACCTCGACTTTGCTGATGTCAAGACCATTATGATGCAGACAGGGTCAGCACTGATGGGTATTGGGCAGGCCACAGGCGAAAACAGGGCAGTAGAAGCGGCGAAGCAAGCAATTCTCAGCCCGTTGCTGGAGACCTCTATTGAAGGCGCCAAGGGTGTTCTCCTCAGTGTCACCGGCGGAGTGAACTTGAGCTTGCATGAAGTTAACAAGTCTGCTGAGCTGATTTCCCAGGCGGCCGATCCAGATGCCAACTTTATCTTTGGCGCTGTGATTGATGAGAAACTGCAGGACGAAATCAGGGTTACTGTCATTGCTACCGGATTTGATGGCCGCTCGCGTGAACCATTGTTTGATGAAATAGAGATCAAACCGTTCCATTCAAGCAACGATCTCGATATCCCCGCGTTCATGCGTCGCAAGAAATAACTACAGAGTTAAAAGACTTCTGCTTTGGCAGAAGTCTTTTGTTATTTCGACAGCGTAGTTAGACATTTTCTGCAGGGTTGTCTTTCTATAATGGTATCAGGGGGTTTTAGGGCATGGAAGTGTATGTTGATCTTCTGCTGGTGGTCAACTGGGCGCTCAACTCCTGGGCACTGTGGCTGACCTCTGTGCTGTCGGGTAGGAGAGTAAGCAAGCTGAGAATGGCAATGGCCGCGGTGCTGGGAGCAATGTACGCCATAGGTATGCTCACCCCATGGGCCATCTGGTTTGAACATGTAGCGGCCAAAGTCATGATGGCTGCAGTTATGGTCTTGGTCTGCTTCCTGCCTACCAAGCTGGCACAACTAGTCCACCTTGTATCGTTGTTCCTGGTGGTGAGTTGTATCACTGCCGGCGCTATTGTTGGCTTGTACGGTCTATTAACCCGTCAGGCCGGCGATAGCAGCGGGCTGTCCTACGGGGAAATGCCGATCTGGTTACCGGCAATAGCCCTGGCAATGACAGCCATACTCGGTAAACGCTTTCTGAACTTGTTGGAGAATCGTCTGGTACATGTGGCCAACAATGCTAGCCTGACCATCAAGCTTGATGGCAGGTCAATCCATCTTTCCGCCCTGGTAGACTCAGGGAACCAGCTGGCAGAACCTATCAGCGGTCGACCGGTGGTAGTCGTGTCGTTCAATGCAGTGGCGGAATTGCTACCTGCTGAGCTGGCGGATTTGGTTAGGTCTGGAAACAGCGCTTGGGAAGATGCATTGGATCGATTAAGCGACTATGCTTGGGCTGGGCGCCTACGTTTCATTCCTTATCGTTCAGTGGCTACCAGCGGGGGCGTGTTGCTCGGCTTGCGTACGGATGGCATCAGCATCAAGCACGAACGTGGCTCTCTTGACGTTCCTACTGGCATCATCGCCCTCAGCCCTGAGCCGCTCAGCCAGGAAGACCGCTATCAGGCATTGTTGCCAGTCAGAATGATTGCAGGGTCTGGCGCGTTGGGCAGGTCTGCTGGCTAGCAGTGATGATTGCTGAACGCGAGTCATACATAGCCTGGCTGATGCATAGGTTAAGATGCTCAAGCCCCGTTTCTGCGCAAGGCTGGAAGAGTTGTCATAGCACGGCAGATTTACTAAAAGTGTGGACAGAACTAACTGGAGGTGTGCGTTTTCATGGGAGCATGGTTGCTCAAGTTGCGGTTGCTATCAAGGGTTTGGCTGTATCGTTGGCTAGTGATCTGTGGAGTAGACGTTGAACAAAGGGCCATCTACTTTGTGGGTAGTTCAGAGGCGCTTCCACCGCCACTCTCAGAGGAAGAAGAAGCTTACTTGCTGGGACAGTTGAGAGTTGGAGATGCAGCCGTCAAGAGCGTATTGATTGAGCGCAACCTGCGGTTGGTGGTCTACATTGCGCGCAAGTTTGAGAACACAGGGATACCGATCGAAGACCTGGCATCGATAGGGTCTATTGGCCTAATTAAAGCGGTCAATACATTCAACCCTGAGCGAAACATAAAACTTGCCACATATGCTTCCCGTTGCATTGAAAACGAGATCCTGATGTTCCTCAGGCGTAACCACCGGCATAGGGTAGAAATCTCCCTGGATGAACCTCTGAACGTAGACTGGGATGGAAACGAACTACTGCTATCTGATGTAATCCCTCACGATGGCTGCGAAGTACATAAAGAGCTGGAAGCGCAAGTTGACCGTTTTCTGCTCAATAGTGCGCTCAGTCGTCTGAGTGACAGAGAGCGCACAATCATGGAGCTCAGGTTTGGTCTACGGGACGGCGATGAAAGGACTCAGAAAGAGGTTGCAGATCTGCTTGGCATCTCGCAGTCCTACATCTCCCGTTTGGAAAAACGCATTATCAAACGCCTGCGTCGCGAGTTCAAGAAGATGGAGTAGCAAGATTGTACGTGAAGCCGCCTTTCTGGCGGCTTCTTGCTTTGTCATATTCAACCACCTGAGGTATATTCGCTCTCCTGCCCGGTCATAATGCAAGATAGCGGAGACAACCAGGGGAGGTTGGAAGAGCGATGAATCGCGTTGAAATATGCGGGGTAAACACGTCCAAACTGAAAGTGCTGAACAACCAAAAGATGAGGGAGCTGTTTACCAAGCTGCAAGCCGGTGACGAGAGCACCCGTGAACAGCTGGTTATGGGCAACCTAAGGTTAGTCCTCAGCGTCATCCAGCGGTTTAATAACCGCGGGGAGTATGTGGATGACCTGTTCCAAGTAGGTTGCATCGGGCTGATGAAAGCTATAGACAACTTCGATCTATCGCAGAATGTCAAGTTCTCAACCTATGCCGTCCCAATGATCATAGGTGAGATTAGGCGATATCTGCGTGACAACAACCCTATTCGCGTCAGCCGATCGTTGCGTGATATCGCCTACAAGGCGTTACAGGTCAGGGATAGCCTGGTCAACAAGAACTCGCGTGAGCCTACTATCGCGGAAATTGCTCAAGAGCTTAACGTCGCCAGGGAAGAAGTGGTCTTTGCCCTTGATGCGATACAAGAACCGGTATCATTATTTGACCCCATTTACCAGGAGGGCGGCGACCCCATCTACATAATGGACCAAATTAAGGACGACAAAAACCAGGACGGTACATGGGTGGAAGGCATCGCCCTGAGAGAGGCTATGGATAAACTGAGCGAGCGAGAGCGCCTAATCTTGTCGCTTCGCTTCTTTTCTGGCAAGACACAAATGGAAGTGGCCGAGGAAATTGGGATATCACAGGCACAGGTATCAAGGTTGGAGAAAGCAGCTCTGCATCACATGCGTAAGCTAATT
>JAWLDB010000084.1:0-10899 GCA_041686915.1 Bacillota bacterium | reverse complement strand
AAGATCATCATGCTGGAAGCGGGCAAGAGCATTCATCAGCGTAACTGCCCCATATCCCTCAAGAAAGTAGAAAGCTGCATACACTGTAACCCTTGCGGTATCATGCGAGGCTTTGGCGGTGCCGGCGCTTTCTCAGACGGTAAATATAACTTCACCACGCAGTTTGGTGGTTGGCTGCAGGATTACATCCCGGACGACCAGGTCATGCAGTTGATCAACTACGTCGATGATATCAACATGCAGTACGGAGCGCCCAGCGAGTACTTCAGTACCGAGAATACTAGCCTTACCCGGCAGGCGTTGGCGTATGACCTGCATCTATTGCAGGCCAAGGTCAGGCATTTGGGTACGGAGAACAACCTGGAGATCCTGAAGGCGCTCTATGAGCACCTGGAGCAGAAGATTGTCATGGTGTTCAACTGCCCGGTAGACAAAATCGAGCAGACTGATGAAGGTTACCGCATCACCCCGGATAGCAAGTGCAAGCAAGAGCCGCTTCAGGCTGAATACGTGATCGCTGCCCCTGGTCGGGCGGGTTCAGAGTGGTTTGCTACTCAGTGCCGGGGACTGGGCCTGACTATCCTCAGCAACCAGGTGGACGTAGGCGTGCGTGTGGAGATCCCTGCAGAGATCTTCCAGCACATCACAGAAGAGGTTTACGAAGCTAAGCTAGTTTACCGTACCAAACAATACGGCGACTTGGTGCGCACCTTCTGCATGAACCCGAAGGGGTATGTCGTAGCCGAGAATAACGACGGGATCGTGACGGTAAACGGCCACTCTTACCGGGACGAGAGCCTGCACAGCGAGAATACCAACTTTGCTCTGCTAGTCAGCAACCGGTTCACTGAACCGTTCAATGAGCCAAACCAGTATGGCAAACGTATCGCTTCCTTTTCTAACCTGTTAGGTGGGGGAGTGCTCGTACAGCGTTTTGGCGATCTGATCAAGGGTAGAAGGACTAACGAGCACAGGCTCTCCCAGAGCTTCACCAAACCAACCTTGAAGGCCACACCAGGTGACCTCAGCTTGGTGCTACCAAAGCGACATCTGGACAACATTATCGAAATGATCTACGCGCTGGATAAACTCGCGCCAGGCATGGCTAACGATGACACGCTGCTTTACGGTGTGGAAGTCAAGTTCTACAGCTCGCGCTTGAAACTGACAAAGCAGCTGGAGACGGAGCTGCCCAACATGTTTGCTATTGGAGACGGAGCCGGCGTAACCCGTGGCCTATCCCAGGCGAGTGCGAGCGGTGTGCACGTGGCCCGCATCATCAGCGAACGGTTAAGGGGCAAATAGCCTAGAGACGTCAGGGGCGCAGGGATACCTGCGCCTTTTCCATCCTTTAGTGCATGCAAGTTCAGACCGCACGATTTACAACATCCCTACGATACAGTATAGTATAACTGTTAGAAATCTAACTAAGGAAGTGTCGTGATGGAACGGAAGCTGGCCCAGGCAAACAGCCTGTTGCTAGAGTTTATGATCAATTACCAGCGTAAACTGGCAGTCGGGTTTCATCTAAATGATGGCATAGAGCCAAAGGTAACCCCCAACCAGCTAAAAGCCATGTTCATCACCAAGCGGCAGGGTAGGACGCTGCCAACCGAACTGGGCAAGAGTTTGGATATGCAAAAAGGCAGCCTTACCAGCTTACTCGACTCTCTGCAGTCGCTTGGCCTGATAAGGCGAGAACGTGACCAGGACGACAGACGCAAGACATGGGTTTACTTGACTGAGGCGGGGGACACCTACCTGCAACATAAGATGAGGGCATACGACCGGTATTTTTCCGCGCTGTTTGCAAACGTATCGCCTGCCGAACTGGATAGCCTGATCATCAGTCTGGAGAACGTCGTCAGTGTTATGCAACAGCTAGAGGAGGCACCAAAGGGATGAAGATAGTCGCATTTGTAGGCAGCCCGCGCAAACGTGGGAATATCAGCACGGTAGTAGGCTCCTTGTTGCGAGGGGCGGAGAGCGCAGGCGCAGAGACGAAGCTTTATCACCTGAACGAGATGAATATCCGGCCCTGCCAGGGATGTATGTACTGCCGCGAGCACGGCTTTTGTCCCGTCAAGGATGATATGCAGTCTATCTATAGTGACATCAAGGACGCCGACGCTGTGGTGATCGGTTCCCCTGTCTATGTCTGCCAGGTGAGCGCTCAAACCAAGTTGATGCTTGACCGGTTCTATCCACTGACGGATAAGCAGCACAAGCCACGGTTTGGCGTGAGGCAGACGGTTATGGTCTATTCGCATGCCGTGCCTTTCTCGATCTTCTTCATGCGCTACTTCCGCTATACTGAGAAATGGCTTAAGCCAATGGGCCTGAAGGTGCGTAAGCGGCTGATTGCCACTAAGGCGTTCACCCCAGACGCAGCAGCCGGTAACAAAAAGCTGCTGGAGAAAGCTTTCCGCGCGGGCGTGCAACTCGCCAGTGGTTAGTCGGTAAATAACGAACCCAGGAGCAAATGCGCTCCTGGGCTTTTTGCATCACCGTATTCCCAGCATGCCCCAATAGGGCCTGAAGATTACAATCCCCAATACACTTAGCATAGCTAGCATAAAGATACCCATTGTGGCGACATCGCGTGTTTTGAACACTCTGTTGTCATATACCATCAGGAGCGGTGTAGACTGCGTCGGATAGAGTTTCACACTGTCCACAGTCATGGTGATAATCAGCCCTACTAGCACGGGGTTTAAGCCCAGACTTGCAGCCAGCTGAGTGAAGATGGGAATCAGCAGGGTCAGGCAGACGGTAATGCTCGGTATTAACAGATTGAACAGCACTGTCGCGAGCATGAAACCTAGCAAGAGCAGAAGCTCATTCCCCGACGGAGGAAGCACCGCTTCCAACCGTCCTACCAGCAAGTCGAGCACTCCATAGTGCTTCACAGCTTCCACCAAAGATAGAAGTGTACCAAGAACTATTACGGTATCCCAAGTCTGAGTACGCTTAATATCGCTCCACTCAACACAGCCACCGATAAGGAGAGCCGTGAAGCCAGCTATGGCTGGTACTACGGCCGGCAAGCCGTGCCAAAAATCTGTAACCCAGAACAGGACCATCATTAGCAGGATTGCTAGAATGAACCAGTCGCTTCGGCAGAGTCTCACTTTCTCACTATGTATTTCCTCTCCAGGCTGGCTCATCTTATGTTCTTCCGGCACTTTGTAGCGCGCTAGCAGGTAACCCAGGCCAGCTAGCATAAGCAGGTAATAGGGCACAGCCATCAGTACGAACCATCTGCCCCAGCTGAAACCTCCTAGAAGACTGGCGCTAACCATAGGCGCCAGCCCTCCCGTTAGTAAGGCGGAGGAAGCCAGGGGATTAAGCATGCCTAAGGTCAACCTGACTCGTGGTGCATCCAAATAGCCTAGTGGCTGTGTATCGAGAAACTCATCCAACAGTGGGTGAAGAACTGCGTTACGGGTCACCGAGGAAGGCAAGATGAAGGAGAGCGGAAAGAATGAGCCCACTAATAGCGCCGGAAGAGGGTATCTGGTCTTGTAAACTACGCCTTTCAGCCGGACGATAAACCACCTGCCTAAACCCGACTTGGAGACTGCCGTTCCTACCCCGGTAGCCGCAATCAAGAAATAGAGGATGGAAGACTGAAAGCCCGAAAAGGCGAGGTGACGCTCCGCAGCGTCCAAGCTCAGCGATAGCAGGGTAAGCAAAAGAAAGCAACTGGGTATCAAACCCATGGCCTCTGTGCTGAACAGCAGGACTGAGATCATCGCTACCAATAGGATCGCCGACCGTCCGTCTACAAACAGGGTGAGCAGACCAAGTGCTGCCACAATTGCTAGTACGGCCCTTTTCACCACAATCCATCCTCTCAATGTATAGCTAAGAGAGATTTCGCCTTGCCTGACGTATTACCTGCCTGGCATGTGCAGGAAACAGGCCAGGCTCGCTAGAAGGAATTAGCTAGCATCTGGAGAGGCATTAACAACCTGCAAGGAGGACATTATGGACAGGATTGCAATCATTTCGGATATACACGGCAACATGCCGGCTTTGGAAGCTGTACTTGCCGATATCGGGAGCCGTGGCATCACGCGCATTTTCTGTTTGGGAGATTTGATCGGCAAAGGGCCCCACCCAGAACAGGTTGTTGACCGCGTAAGAAAGGCCTGTGAGGTAGTGTTGAAGGGAAACTGGGAGGAAGGTACACTGCATCCACCCGGTGAAGTCGGGCCCAATTTTGCTCGTACCCTTACCTGGTTGAAGAGCAAACTGGGGCAGGAACGCATGGATTACCTCGACTCGCTGCCCTTCTGCACCGAGTTCCTGATGAGCGGCAGGCAGGTCAGGCTGTTTCATAGCTCCGCCAAAAGCATCTTCCACCGGGTACACCCGGTGCATGCGCTGGAAGAGCGTTTGGCCATGTTTGAGAATACGGAGTTTACGGGTCCCTGTAAGAGTGGCAGAACCCCTGACGTAGTAGGCTACGCAGACATTCACAATGCCTATGTACAGAGCTTTCAGGGCAAAACTCTGTTCAATACCGGCAGTGTCGGTAACCCCTTAGAAATAGCTCCGGCGTCGTATGCAGTCCTGGAAGGCGCCTATGGATCGGCTGAGCCGGCGAGCTTCTGTCTGCAGCTGGTACGAGTGCCATATGATATTGAACTGGCGGTGCAGCACGCGGGAGCGGAAGCAGGGATGCCCGACCTGGCAGAATACATATCTGAACTTCGCACAGCGTGTTATGCAAGGATGAAGAAGTAGGATTGGGAATGCAGGATTTTGTCTAGCACTATAGAAGCTTTGCATAACCATCAATGGAAGGTCGTGAAGGGAGGGTAGCCAGATGGACCGCGCACCGCAAATTGTTCAGGATCGCAACCGACTCTTGGTCCAGCTGCTCTGGATATTCTACCTGATTAGCATGGTTAAGTTCCTTGTGGACGACCGCCCGTCACCCGTGGTAGCAATCATGGGACTGGTGCTTTTATCGCTGCTTGCTTGGGCAGCCTGGCAAAAGCTCCATCCCAACTTAGTAATGTACCTGATCATTGGCAGCACATTTCTGTTCTTCTTTGTTTTGATGACTGCCTCGCCGTACCTCGTTAACTACGTGTTTATCTGGTTTGGCCTGGTATTAAGCGCAGTATACCAGAGTTGCAGAGCTGTTCTCTATGCAGGCAGCCTGTGCACTGCTATGACCGTGTTCTTCTTCGATAAGTTCCGCAGCACGCTGATTCCTGAAGCGACACCTACTGACGTGATATATCCCTTAATGTTCAGTCTCTTTGTGACTACTTTCCTGCTGTTTCTAACCAAGTTTACTCGTAACCTTTGGATGGAAGCCGAAGAAAACCGTGAGCGTCTCAGATATATCCTGGATAACGTAAATATCGCTACCTGGGAGTTGGAAGGTGAAGACAAGCTGCAGTTCTCTGCTGGCATAGAGAGAATCACTGGTTTGCCCTCTAATCATTTCCATAAGGATAACGAGCTTTGGAAGTCACTTATCCATCCTGAAGATAGGGAGAGGGTAATGGGGGCTTACCGGCAGGCGCTGACAGGCCACCTGCAGGGCATAGACCTACGCATCGTCCGCCCTGATGGGGAGATTCGCTGGCTGCAATACCGTGGCATCGGGACTGTGGACGAAGAAGGGCAGCTGATCGGCCTCAAGGGTGTCGTGATTGATATCACTGAACGTAAGCAGATGGAAGAGAAGATTCAGTATATGGCTTATCATGACGCACTCACCGAGCTACCCAACCGGGTTCTATTCAGTGAACTGGCTGCTGGAGTGCTGGCCAGGGGCAAGCGGGACCAAGGTCGTATGGCTGTGATGTTCTTTGACCTAAGCGGCTTCAAGGAAGTGAACGATACTTTTGGCCACGATGTAGGCGACCTCCTGTTGAAAGAGGCGGCTAAACGCTTACGTAACGGTTTGCGCGAAGCGGATACCCTCTGTCGCCTGGGTGGCGACGAGTTCATCGCTTTGCTTGAAATCAACGGTCCAGATGACATCGCAGTGATTGCTGGCCGTGTTTCTGAGATGTTTGCTATACCGTTTTCGGCTGGAGGCCTTGACTGCTCTGTAGATTGCAGTATAGGTGTAAGTCTTTATCCTGAACATGGACTGGATCTGGAAACACTGATTCGTAATGCAGACAATGCCATGTACAAGGCCAAGAGCCGGGGCGGTACAATATGGCATGTATACGGTCAGGCAGATGAGTTCGCGCGGGCTATGACGGCCGAGAATAGATAGTCTTCAGATAGTACAACTACCCCACCGGGACAATCCGGTGGGGTAGTTTCATCTTGCCTGCAGGCAGTGCATCAGGCTGGGATGATGATCTCAGGTTTAATCAGATTGGCTCGAAGATGCGTAGTGCCGTTGATGGACACCTGCTGCCCTTCATGCCTGGAAAGTAGAGAAAAGGTGTCGTCCGACATGGGGGTATGCCCAAAACCATCAGTCACTATCACGCTTAAAGAGACCTTTTCTTGCCCGGTGATTGGCACTCCAATATCGTAGCCGACAAACTCGGCTAGTTCGGAGTTGTCGATACCGCCAACTACCACCCCTACGGCGCCGGCCTGGGCAGCCTTATGCAGTGCGGCAACTGAAATCAGAGCTCCGCCCAGCAGTATTTTACCCCGTAGATCGCCGGTCAGTAGTTCTGGCGTCACAACCTGATCAGGACTGTTCACCAGGTTGTGCAGCTCTCCCCAGCGTTCACCACCAACTCCAAACTTGCCATGTAACACAGTAGCGTGTGACTCAATCTCGGCACCTTCCTGGTCGATAATCCGGGCAACTACCCCGGAAACATAGGCTTTCACCTCTACCGGAATGTTGGGCTCGCGAATGATAACCACGCCTGTAACGGTCGAGACGCTTTCCACAGTGCCAGTGGTCGGTGCGTAAATAGTCTTCTTGGCCAGCCCAAATAGCCCCGAGTACATTGCCAATGGTTCACCAAGCTCGACCTCATCTCCGACCTGCTTCAACACATACTTCTCTATCTGTTCTGGCGGCACATCCAGTCTAGCAGCCAGACTGACCCCCACTGGGGTTCCTGGCACTTCTGCGCGAGCGATAAGCGTGTCCGGCAGTACATGCTCGCTTACCTGCACCAATACATCGCCTGGGATAGGCAACCTGCGTTCGCGAAGCAGTACTTTGCTGCTTGATGTAGCCAATATCGTCATTGCTTTGCCCTGCCTCTCGTGTCGACTATCAGCCCAAGCGTGCCTGCAGTGACCGATGTCGTCAGCTTATGCCCATCACCCGCGCCAACGTCGCAGTGCGTCTGCGGCACGATGGTGATGTCGCCGCCTCCCTGAACTGGGATGAACTCAACTTGTCCCCATGCGATTGCGCGCTCCAGCTTATGACCATCAGCTGAGCTGAAGGCGATACTCAGGCTCGCCTCACCAGCCCGTCCCCGCCCGATTGCGCAGATAGATGTACCCAAGTGGCGCAGGCCGTCCCGCTCAAATCCTTGGTAGCCTGCATCCTGGTCAATGGCTGTGAGCATCCCATAATGCGGGGCTGCATAACTGTAGTCCACAGCAAGCCGTGTCAAGCCCTCGGGTTGCAGGGCATCCAGCAGTAGAACGGCTGCGGACTTGTCATCAATTGTAGCGAAAACGTTACCTGAACCTATGATCAACTGCAGTTCGACCATATCAACCAAGCTGTCTGCCAGGGAAGTCTGGTCAAAGATGTTGGCTATATCGCGCTGCTGGCGTACGCCGCGTAGCCCGGTGACTCGGCGCCGGTGCTGTTCAAACGCCATACGGGTTGCTTCCCGCGCAATGGCCTGCTCTATCAACTTATCCTCTTCACACTCAGGCTTTTGCTCAGGGTTAATCATCCGATTGCGTAGCCTGTTTTGCAGCTCATTTGGGGCAATGTCAAAAGGCAGCCACCTTGCAACCTGCTGGTACCCAGCCCTGACCAACACGTTGCTGATGCTGTAGCCCAGTCCCAGGTCGGCCGATACGGTACGGGTAAAGCGCCCCTTGAACGCTGAGTAGACATCGGTAGTCGTGTCACCTAGGTTCAGTCCAATCAGGGGCATGTCATGCTGACGGGCTGCAGTCTCAATTAGGCTGCTGACCGCTCCAGTGCTAGGCATTACAGGACGGCTGGCCCATTTCGTCAGCTTATCAAAGCCAGGGGTTTTGACTACGTGTTCCATGAACAGCTCATGGATCTTCTGACGGGCCGGCTCCAGCACCTCTTGCTCCAGCACAGGGCGCAGGTTATCTACGAAGTGTAACTCGCAGTCCACTCCAAGAATCTGCTTTACTTCCTCGCGGGCTTCCTTGTTACCAGCATAAATCACTGGCATGCGGTGAAGTTTGGCTTGGGCCACCTCGCGTGCAAACTCTAGAACGTCGCTTTCGTTACCGCCGTCTATCCCGCCTGACAGCAGGAAGACGTCGGGTTTCAGTTCGCGAATGCGCTGAATGTGCTCGTGGGGCATCCTGCCATCATCGATAGCTATAACGTCAAGTACGCTGGCGCCTGCGCCAAGAGCTGCCCGCTCAGCACTATCGGCCGTCATAATCTTCACAAGGCCAGCCACGGACATTTGCAGTCCACCACCAACCGAGCTGGTCACTAGCATCAGATCGACGCCTGTGCCATCAGGCTGCCTGGGAGTGATGATTCCCTGATCCTGTTCTTGATGAACAAGCTGCCGCCCTGCGCTCTCCTCAATTTGCCGAACTGCGGCGAGTACTCCCAGGGTAACATCTCCTTCCGGATCAACCGTTGTCTTTGCTATGCCGCGTGCTACAAGCCGATAGCCTTTTGGCGCAGCCTGGTCTACGAGGATGGCATGGGTGACATGCCCACAGTCCACAACCAAGATACTCTGAGCTATATCGCTCATTTTCCGACCTCCTCTCAGTGTTGGATTATGCTACATTTCGCTGCTCAAGACCGCTGATGGCGCACCCGAGTCCTTTTAATCTCCAGTTCTCCACTTTCATGCGTCACTCCTTTCTCGTAATCCGCATATGCCTCATACAGAGCCTAATACGGTCGTAATCGCATGACAGACGTAAGAAAGAGGTCAGCTACCCATTTAGACGGGCGCTGACCTCTTTGTCTTGACTAACTATAGGTCGATCTTGTGATACAGACGGTTGGCCGCATCGACTGTAATATAATACACGATGGCGCCAGCTGTCGCGAATATGCCAAGCAAGATGCCATAAATCAGGATATGACGCCATCCTGCATTGATCATCCAGGCCGTCAGCATGCCTACTCCAAAAAGTATTGGCAGCTGCACGAACATGGGGATGACTGCATTCAAGTTTTGCTTAACAGCTTGTTGCGGATTGGTCCAGGTAAGCCACGGCCGATACATATCGACCAAAAGGCCTATCCCCATACCGAACACAGTAGCCACCATGCCAATGACAAAGGCCGCAGCCACAGCCAAGACCCCTGGTTTGCCTAAGAGTACAAAGGCGATAAGCATTGGGGCTGCCGAAACCAGGGCGCCCGCGAAACCGTGGGCTAACTTGGCCTGCACTTGAATCTTGGCCGGGACTGGTATCATTTTGGAGATGTAGAACAGCTTGCCTTCTCGGGAGACACTAGTACTGGCTATTGAGTTAACTGAACCCATAAAGGCAATCATTGCTGCTACAATCAACGAGAAAATTAGCGTGCCGCTGCTTGTGTGGATGAAACCCTGCAACTGAGCGAGCTGTCCCTGTAACATCAAGGGGACCACCATAGCAATCGGCATGATTAGCGCGCCTAAGAATCCGTTCATGGCGTATATCGGGGTGCGCAAGAAGATCTTCCACTCGCGCCAGAACATCGCCGAGAATACGCTGCGATTGGTTGTTTGCGCAGTCCACTCGCTGCTGCTAAGCTTCTTGTTACGCTTGGCAACTTCCCCACCGCCAATCAACCCGGCGTAGAACAGCTTTTCACTCGTCCACGCCAAGACAAGTAATCCCAATAACGTCACACCCAGAAAGAGCCCCAAGTTTATAAAACCATCAACAGTTCCCGCTGCTGCAATTGCCTTCGTCGCCCAAACAGCAGGCGGGAAACGGTTCCCTAAGGCTTGCACAATGCCGAAGCGCTCACCGATGATGCGTTGCAGTTCCGCCGGGTCGTCTGCCAGTGAAGCCTGCAGCGTGAAGTTCAATCCCAGGATAATGGTGACCAGCACCAGCGATGCTACCACCATCATCTGATCGCGATGTCTGCGGTTGATAAACCGCATTAGTACCAAGGAGACGAGTGATGAGACTACCAATGGTAATACCGGCAGTAGCAGGAAGACCAAGATCAAGCTGATCCAATACATCAGCCCGCCGCCGATTAACGTGGTATAAGCTATTGTGACCGGCACGAACACTACTGCCGCGGTCACATACTCGTTAATTGTGACGACCGCCAGCTTGGATGTTAGTATTTTCCACGGCCTTACTGGTAGCGGTACCAGGATGGATAGATCGTCAGCAAAAAAGAAAGCAGAGATCACCATGAAGATGCCCAGGATCAAAAGGAGCATCTGCATGCCCAGGATGGCTATGGCGAAAGCCAGCTCTGGCTGCCCGGTGGCTGCACCCTGTACCACAATCGCTTTTGCCATCATGAAGAAGAAATAACTGAAGAAGCCAACTGCCGCTCCAATGCCAAGCACAGCGAGGATTGGCTCCCACAGCTTCTCCCGTCTGCGCAAATACTTATCGCGCATCACGGAAAGGCCATAAGTGTACTTGAGGTTGACACCGATTAGTTTCAGTAAGACACTCATTGTTCGGTCATCTCCAAGAAGATCTTCTCCAGGGACTCCTGGCTGCTGGCACTCTTACGCAACTCATCCATCGTTCCACAGGAGATTAGTTTGCCCTTCTTGACGATGC
>JAWLDB010000083.1:718-11120 GCA_041686915.1 Bacillota bacterium | reverse complement strand
CCATCAGCTGCCTTTACCGGGCTTGCAGCCAAAGGCCCGGTTCTCTGAGAAAGGTGCGCCGTGTACTCGTCTCGGTCATCGCTGTTGCAGGTATTCTATACCTGATTGGCTTGTCCTGTCAAGCGAGTTATGCGACTTTTTTGGTAACGAGCTATAAGAGAGTTCTTTAGATGTTGAGAAACTTAACCAAGGTACGACACCAGTTGAGCCGTGCTTCGTCTACACTTTGCAGACCGTAGGCTTGGATGAAGGCAGCCAACTCGCTGTCTGTCTCCACATAATCCAGCGCAATGGCCAGGTCGTAATAGGGATCGCCAAAGTCGGCAAAGGCCCAGTCCAGAACGGCAGCAAGTTCTCCGTTGCTACAGAGCAAATTCTTGGTGCGATAATCGCCATGTATTAAGCTTACCTGACCAGGAGCAGGACTGTTTGCGCGGAGCCAAGCGAGTTCCACCTCTGGAGAAGCTGCGACGAACTCCCCTTCCAGGTCCAATAATCCGTGGTGCATGTTTTCGCGAGCCCTACGCAGCGATGCTTCTTTCCAGTTTCCCCAGGTCCACATAAGACACCCAACCTGATGGATGTCTGCCAAGGTGGTCGCCATTTGTGCTAGCAGTGGTAACCTATCTTCTGGACCACCACAGCTGCGTAAAACGGATCGCAGCGTCTCCCCTGCCCTGTATTCCCTTAATTGCCACGAAAGTCCTCGCTGGCGGTGAAAGGCAATTGAGTTTGGTGCTGGAATACCTAACTCCTGCAGATCCTGCATGACCTGGTGTTCCCGGAGCAGCTCCTCACCCCGGTACTCTCCCTGGGTGACTTTCACCACAAAGTCACCGTGCTCCGCCTGCAGCCGCATAATTGCGCTGCACCTGCCCTGCTCCAGAGAGTCGACCGATAAGGTTTTGCCCGTATAGGTTTGAAATTCATCAGGAAGCTTAAGCTCCATCACGTCCATAGGCGGTAACAACTCGAGACTGCTATTGGGCTGCGCAATACCGAGCCCTCTTGGGTGCAGTTGCATTGCTTATTCCCCCTGTTTCCCCATCTAATGACCAGTTGCTGCTTGTCTACTGTCCCGGTCTTTTCCACCATACTATATACGTTTAGCCTATAGCACTTCCTTCCATCGAGTGGTATAAATAAGACATTACGTCAGGTTAGATAGAGACTTGTATGGTAGAGGAGGTTAATGATGAAGAGAGCTATAAAGACCGTTTTGCTTACTATGTTGACACTGTCGATACTGATAGCGCCGGTAGCCGTCGCTATGGCTGAACCAACAACCGATGAGCTGGTACAGTCAATAGATAGCTATGTCACTTCCCAAATGGGTAAAATGCATGCCCCTGGCATTGGGCTAGGAGTTGTGCGTGATGGACAGGTGTTCTACGTGCAAGGGTATGGCGTGAAGAACCCCCAGGGGGACCCTGTGGAAGCAGATACGCCTTTCCTGCTGGCATCCATGACTAAGTCTTTCACCGCGTTAGCCGTAATGCAGTTGGTGGAAGCAGGCCAACTCGAGCTGGATGAGCCTGTGCAGACGTATCTTCCCTGGTTTGATGTCGAGACCGAAGGAGCAGGACCACAGATTACCGTGCGCCACCTGCTCAATCAGGTAAGTGGTATCCCAACCGCATCAGGCTTGGTTCCGCCCAAGCCGGATGATACGCTGGAGCAGAGAATTCGAGACCTGGTGGATATTGAGCTTTCCCAGCCGGTGGGAGAGGTGTTCCAGTACGCCAACCACAACTACAACGCACTCGGTCTGCTCATAGAGAAAATCTCCGGACTTAGCTATGGAGACTACGTTAAGGCTCACATTTTTCAACCGTTGCAGATGGAGCGTAGTTACGCCGACCAACGTTCGGCTGAAGCGGCAGGCCTGTCGGCAGGCTATCAATCAGTATTTGGACTTCCAGCGCTTGCCCACTTTGAGTTTCCCATGGCGGACTTGCCGGCTGGTATTCTGCTAGCTACCCCGGCGGATGTCGCGAAATATCTGCAGATGTACCTCTCCGAAGGTAACGGGCCGAACGGTCAGTTACTCAGCCAAGCAGGTATCGCGTCAATGTGGCAAACAGAAAAGGGCAATCCGTATGGCATGGGATGGATTGTTAGCGGTGGCGGCTCCAGAGTAGAGCATGGCGGAGATTACTACAACTATAGCACCTACATGCTGCTTGAGCCCAATGAGGGGCTGGGCGTGGTTATTCTTACCAATATGGGAACCATCCTAGACTCCGGAATGCCGCAAACCATCGCCTACGGTGTAGCATCCTTGCTCAAAGGCGAGGAACCCGCTAAGGTTAACGGCACCGCCATGTGGATGATACCCTCTCTTCTTGCCCTCTGGGCGCTGAAGAACTTGTTTGACATTTTAGTAACGCCCCGTTGGTGGCTAAGGGCAGGGCAAAAGCCTACCGCTGAGGTTACCGGCAAGGTATACATTCCGAATATTGCCCGTGCTATCCTAGGTGCAATACTTTTCGGTGCAGCACGGCTGATGTTCGGCGTATCATTGCCTGTACTCATTGCCCTCCAACCAGATGTAGCTTACCTGGTAGTGGTAAACGCAGTGCTGCTGATTGCAACTGCTGTAACCCGTATAGGCCTGTATTTCAAGAACAGTCGACAAGGGCTGGCTGCATAAACCAAACAGCCACACCTGTAGGGTTCGCCCAACGGCCGACCCGCCGTCCCCCTGTCCCAAAAAACACCCCCTAGGGAGGAACTGCCAACCTGAACATGGAATCAGGGAAACAGCAAGCCTAAGGGGGTGTTCTTTTGTCTCAATCAGAAGGGCTAATCGCGGTCATTGCTTACGGCGTGCTCATATTGGTCGTCGAGACCATGAAGAACCATGCTGTTAACAGCCATGTAGCCGCTACGCAGACTAGAGGCTTAGGTAGAGCGATCCTTGCCCCTATCTTTGATTACCCCCACATCGTGTTGCCACTCGCCGCGATCTGGATGCTAGGCTTGCGGGTAGCCAATGCATTAGTGCTCTCCGAGCTGCTGCAGGTCAGAACAACAGGGTTTAGTGGCCTGATTGTGACACTAATCACACTGCTGATACTGTCCATGCCGATCATCCTGCCCAGCCGGCACATGCTGGAGACAATCTACTCAGCTAACGGCGCTACCACACGCGCCTTCCGGGGGCATGTCATACCATGGCTGTTTCTGGTATTTTGGTTGGGAGCATTAAGCCCTGAGGATATCCTACCGCTAATCGGTCTCTGGACAGTACTGTTATCAGTTGATTTCGCAACTGCTTGCACCAGAAGCCGCCAACGTGCCATGCTTGTTCTGGTTTGCGTACTAGCCCTGCTGGTCTGCTGGTCGTACATTGGTGGCCAGTTCTTCTTTGGACAGGCTTAGGGCCGAGTTGATTAACTGGACTGCTCCCAAGGCAAACTAGTGACGATGTAACTAGCTGACCAGGAGGAGTATTAATGCACGATAACAAAGTTGAGCAGGTTATAGACTCACTTCGTTCCACTGTCTACAACCTGGAAACTATGGTTCAAGGTTCGGACGATGCTTATACCAGAAGTCTGTGCGATCGACTTAATCAGCAGATTAGCCGGCTGGAGGACGTGTTGGCCACGAACGAACCGGAGCAACAGTAAGCAAACTAAATGAGAGGTGCGCTTTCTTGCGCACCTCTCATTGATTATTCACTTCTACCCCAGAGTAGGGACATAGCGGAATATGGACCAAAAGTGACTGAAGGTGCCTGCCATTACGAACAGATGCCAGATTTCGTGGAAGCCGAACACACCAGGAATTAGGTTAGGCTTCTTGATGGCATAGATCACGGCACCGACACTGTAAAACAGTCCACCGACAGCAAGCCATACCAGGCCTCCCACCGGCAAAGACTGGATCAGCGGATAGGCTGCCACGACTACAGCCCAGCCCATCAGCAGGTAAACCCCAGTAGTTATCCAACGAGGTGCATCCAGCCAGAAGATGGTCATCACCATACCGGCAATGCCTATACCCCAAATAGCAGTTAGTAGCCCATAGCCCCAAGGCCCGCGTAACGGAACCAGGCAGAACGGTGTGTAAGTCCCGGCAATCAGTACAAAGATTAGCATGTGATCCATCCGGCGCAGGGCTTTAATCACCCGGTCTCCCGCTTTCACCAGGTGATAGATGGCACTGCCTGAATATAGCAGAATCATACTGGCGCCAAAGATGGAGAACGAGACGATGTGCCAGATGTTACCCTGCCTAACTGAAACCATAATCAGAAAGATCAGACCTACCACTGACAGAATTGCTCCAAGCAGATGAGTCAGCCCGCTGACGGGGTCACGAAAGATGCGAGACAAGTGTGTTCCCTCCTGTATCCCTACTTTATCTGGTTAGACGACTACACCTCTCCAAGGTGTCACCCAAATACCGAGACAAAGTAGTGGTATTTAATCCCAAGACTATTCTCCCGGCAAATGCTCCCGGATAAACTCCACAGCCCGTCGGATAATCTGCCTGGAGCGCTCGAAGTCATCCAGAATATCGAAGGCATGTCTGCCTTGCGCGTGATTGTGCAGTTCTACTTCCAGCCCGGCTGCAAACGCTGCTGTGACAAACCTTTCAATAGACCGGTTCAGCTCCGGCCAGTCCAGCCCCGCTCTGGCGATGAAGATGGGCGGTAGCCCTGGCTGGATATGGACGGTCGGCGAATATCGTCTGATGGATTCGTCACTAACCAATGACAGGATACCCTCTCTAGCGCACTGTAAATCCATAAATGGGTAGAAAGCCACGATAGAGTTCAAGTACCTGGCCCCTGCAGTTAAAGCGGCATACAGCCCGGGAGGCCCTCCTGCTGAGCAAACCCATAAGCTAAGCTTGTCAGGGTCAACTCCAAGCTCGGATACATGCTGGCGCAAGTAAGCCAGCATGTCCATGACATCCTCTATAGCATCCTCCAGCCTGGCCCCTCGTGCCATCGAACGGTGGTTGAAGGTGATTGCGACCATGTCCTGGCTGGCTATCAGCTCTCCCCAGGATACGTACTGCCCCCACTCCTTGGCATGCTTCAGCAACTCCGGTTGGGCGTCACCGTGCACAAAGATGACTGCAGGCAATGTTCCTCCCCGTCCCTCAGGTCGGTAGACATCAAATTTCAGCGCGGCGTCATCCATCTGCTTATAGGTCAGGTCTTTCTGCACTACCACTTTCTCACTAGCCACCTCGCAAACAATCCGTTTGCGCAGTATCTCGTTCAGTTCTGGCACTTTAAGGCTCTCCTCTCTGGTAAAGAAATCTTCCCGTCCATGGTAATGCAATGTATGGTATTTTGTAAGTACGCACCATTATGTGCCGCAGTACCTATCTGGTAAGGTAGTATCATACAGGTAAGTGTGGAGAGGAGATGCTGGAATGCGGGCTGATTCTGAACGAGGCCGAGTGTACAAATGCGCCATCGCGCAGGCTCTGGATGTGTTCGGTGGTAAGTGGAAACCCCTAATCCTTTGGCACCTGCAAGATAAGGTGATGCGCTTTGGTGAGCTGCAGCGCACCATGCACGGAGTTACCCAGAAGATGCTTACCCAGCAACTCCGCCAGTTAGAGCAAGATGGGCTGATCAACCGCAAGATCCATGTTCAGGTACCTCCCAAAGTGGAGTATTCCTTGACCGACCTTGGACGCACAGTGCTGCCGATCCTGGATAAGATCAGTGAGTGGGGTCAGAGGTACCAGATCTCCAGCGCTGACAACCCATAGGTGTAACCGCTAACTCGACCTTTGGCTGATTGGAGGATGTGGCCTTGAAGAAGTCATGGCGTGATCTACAGAACAGAGTATACTTCATCCCCTTGCTTTACTGCTTAATAGCGCTCCTTTTCGCTGCGTTGGTGGTCCACATGGAGCTAGTGCACATTGACCAGCTGGCCCGTATCGTACCTGCGGTGTTTCTGACCGAAGCACCGCTGGCGCAGACAATCCATGCCTCAATGATCGGTGCTCTGCTGACCTTGATTACGGTATCATTTTCCTCCATCCTGGTTGTGCTAACCCTTTACGCAGGGCAGTTTTCACCAAGAGTTATTCAGGACTTCCTGGAGAGAAAGGATACACTTCGTATCTTGGGCCTGTTTATGGGGACATTCATCTTTTCACTGATTACGCTCTACTTCACCCGCAGCGCCGAACGCCAGGTGATATCCCCGAGCTTTGGAGTGCTACTAGCTATTCTCTGTTTGGGCAACTTTGGATACTTCATCCACCACGTGGCCAAGTCCATCCAGATTAACAACATCATCGAAACGATGACCCGAGAGATCATTTCCGTGGTTGACCGGACCATCGACAACATTAAGACGAATGATTTGATTAGGACGTCCTTGCTTAAGCCAGCGAAGTTGGCCACGGAAGCAGTAGCTGAAGTGACGTATGGAGCGCAAGGCTTCATCAGGCATATCGACATGGGCGCGTTGGTCAAGCTCTCATCCGAGTATAACGTAATGCTGCTGTTTCGTAGGGAGCTTGGTGACTACGTGGAGGATGAAGACGTCATTGTCAGAGCCTATTGCTACGACCCAGTAGTCGAGTTCAGCCAGGGAGAACTGTTCCAGAGAATCAGGGATACAATAACTATAGGTGAGCAACGCGGAACCAGAGAAGACGTGGAGTTTGGTATCATCAAGCTGGTGGAGATAGCTCTGCGCGCTATGTCGCCAGGCATCAACGACCCAAATACGGCCGTGCTCTGCATCAACAAGCTTGGCGCGGTGCTGCGCAAGATTGGTACTGAGCTTGAGAAGATCTACTACTATGACGAAGACATGGTAGTAAGAGTGCTAGTCAACAACCTGGCCTTCAAACCGCTATTGTACAATACGTACTACCAACTGAGGGAATATGGCAAGGATGATGTTTCCGTCAATGCCGCCCTGATTGACTCGCTGATACAGATAGTGCATAACCAGGGCTATACAGGTGGCGAGAACGTGTGGGAAATCTGCAAATACATCCTGGAGGGAATTAACCCGACCAGGTTCCCAGGGCTGGATCTACAGCATATCAACGGCAAGGTGCAACGCCTGGCACGGATAGTGGGCGTTGATGACGCAGCAGATGTACTGCTAAAAAAGTCTGCCGGGAGTTTACGTGACACGCTTGAGTAAAGGCATGCCTCGTGATAAAGCAGCGGGAAAGGCGTCAACCTCCCGCTGCTGGCCATTCTTATTGGCTGATTACTTTTCCCAAGCGGCATGATAAAGAATAATCGCCTCATCCGCCCGTGGGGTCCAGTTTACTCGGTTGCTTACTCCGTAAATATCCTTTTGCTGATAGAGCATTAGCCAGGGAACGTCCTCATGAATGTATTCCAGCGCTTGTCCGTAATACGTAGCGCGTTTACTGTTATCCATCGTGGTGCGAGCCAGGTCCAGCAGCCTGTCCATCTCTGCTTGTCGTTGGTCGCTGATGTCATAATAGTGGAAGCGTTGCCCACTGCGGAACCAGGAGTAGAGTGTGCCATCAGCATCAAACAGTCCATTGCCCCAGCCGATTAGCCACATATCTGTCTCAAGGGTACGCTTCATAATTTGATCTACATAGACTCCCCACTCAGGCATCTTCAGCTCAACCTGCAGTCCGACTGCTTCCAACTGGCTCTTAATGGCTTCGGCAACTTCCTTATCCATCATATACCGGCCATTTGGCGCGGTGAAGGTGAGTTTGAACCCATTTGCGTACCCGGCTTCTGCCAGCAATTCCTTGGCTTTGCCCGGATTATGGCTATATGGCTGCAACTCCTGCTTGTAGCCAAAGTCCATGCTGGAAAGGGATTGGGACATTGGTACACCACTGCCACCAAGCAGATTGTTAATGATGCTCTGCACGTCCACGGCGTAGTTAAGGGCCAGGCGCACCCTTGGGTCAGACATAGGACCAGGTTTGCCCGTCATGAACTGTACGAAGATGATACGTGAACTGGGCACCTGGGCTATGCTAGCGTTCGTGCTTTTCTCCACTTCTTGAACCTGATGCGGCGGAACATTAACGGCTATGTCCACCTGCCCCGCCTGCAAGGCCATCACCCGGGATGCGGTCTCGGGTATAGGTTTGAACACTACCCGTTTGATGGCTGGTGCTCCACGCCAGTATTCTGAGTTAGCCTCTAGCGTAATGCTGTCGTCCTTCACCCAGCTGACCAGCTTGTATGGCCCGCTGCCGATGGGGCGCTGGGAGAACTCTGCATCTCCTACCGACTCCACATAGTGCTTGGGAACGACACGCAGCGCAGCCAGCCGGGCTGGTAAGATTGGATAAGGCTCCTTGGTCGTAATCTGCAAAGTATAGCTGTCCACCACATCAGTCGCTTTGACTGAGCTGAAGTTGGCACTCTGAGAGCTCTTCTTCCCGGGATCAAGGATGCGGTCGATCGAATACTCTACATCCTCCGAGGTTAACTCCTTTCCATCGTGAAACTTGATGCCCTCACGGATTTTGACTTCCCAAACCGTGTCACTAAGCGCTTCCCAGGACGTAGCCACCGCAGGCTGGAACTGCATCTCCTCATCCAGTTCGATCAGGGTGTCGAACATCTGCCTTTCCACATTGCCGGTAGGCGTTTCGGAGTGCATGCCGGGATCCAAGGTGGTGGCATCTACCCCCTGGGCCACAATCAGCGCATCCTCGCCCCCGCTACTGCATCCCACCAGGCTGATCGACAGTGTCAACAGGAGCACTAGTATTACGTATAACCTTACCCTTTTCATTATTGTCTCTCTCCCTTTCTCCTCTAGGTAGTGGAATTGCGCAGCCTGGGATCAAGAGCATCGCGCAACCAGTCCCCAAGCAGATTAACGCTCAGTACGGTCAACATGATGGCCAGCCCAGGAAAGGCAGTCAACCACCAGGCACTCGTGATATACCCACGACCATCAGCCAGCATGCTGCCCCAGGTCGGGATGTCCGGCTCAACACCTAGACCCATGAAAGTCAGCGACGACTCAGCAATAATCATGCTAGCCATGCGCAGGCTGGCGACAATGGCGACAGTAGGCAGGATGTTCGGTAGAATGTGGCGGGAGATAATCTTGCGATCACTCTGACCTAGCGCTAGTGCTGCCTCCACATACTCTTTCTCCCTCTGGGCGATTACCTCACCCCTCACCAGGCGCCCGTACACGACCCAACCGGTAATCCCAAGCACCAGGATAACGTTACGCAATCCGGTTCCAAGCACAGCCATCACTGCCAAGGCCAATAGGATAAAGGGGAAGGCCAGCTGAACATCTGCCAGCAGCATAATCACGGCTTCCAAGCGTCCCCGGTAATAACCGGCAACCAGGCCCAGGCTTGTACCAAGTACTCCCGAAATCAGTACGGCCACGGCACCAACGAGCAAGGACACTCTTGACCCAAAAATGATGCGGCTCAAGATGTCCCGACCGAGATGGTCTGTACCCAGCAGATGCGCTGTTCTTCCGCCGGCCATCCAGGAAGGCGGCATCAGGCGTTGCTCTAGGTTCTGCTCCATGGGGTCATACGGGGCAAACACGGGCGCAAACAAGGCGCTGCCTGTGACAAGCAAAAGCAGGGCAATACCAAATAACGCTGCTTTGGATTTGACAAGCTCCTTCACTGAAATCTCCTCCTTCCCGCTACCCGTCCAGCCTGATGCGCGGATCAAGCCAGGTATAAAGCAAATCGGTGGTCAAGTTGACCAGGATAATGCCAACGGCCAATACGAATACACCAGCCTGTACCAACGGCAAGTCTCGGTTGTTGATGGCTTGTACCAGCAGCCGGCCGACTCCTGGCCAGGCGAAAATGGTCTCGGTGATGACCGCCCCGCCTAGCAACACACCGATTTGCATTCCAATCACGGTCACCACCGGCAGGAGGGCGTTCCTTAATGCATGCTTGTACATTACCAACTTCTTTGGCAGCCCTTTGGCTCGAGCAGTCCGGATATAGTCCTGCTGCAGTACGTCCAGCATATTGGACTTAAGCAGACGCATTACTGTGGCGGTTGAATACATGCCCAAGCTGAGCGCAGGGAGCACCAACTGTGCTGGGCTTCCCCTTCCGTTCATGGGCAGAAGCGGAACCAGGAAGCCAAAGAAGAGTTGAAGCATTAGCCCCAGCCAGAACACCGGCATGGATTGGCCCAATACCCCTAGCAGTGACCCCGCATGGTCAGCAACACTCCTGCGCCTAGACGCTGTGTAAACACCTAAAGGGACTGCTATCAACAGTGATATCAGGAGTGAGGCTACTGCCAACTCCAAGGTGGCCGGTAGCCTTTCCAGGATGAGAGAGAGGGCTGGCTGACGATGCCTGAGAGAGGTGCCGAAGTCACCCCTCACTGCCTGCCATAGGAATCTGCCGTACTGCACCCACAGCGGTGCGTCTAGCCCTAAGGATTGAC
>JAWLDB010000083.1:0-708 GCA_041686915.1 Bacillota bacterium | reverse complement strand
CAGCATCAAGGCAGTTGGATCACCGCTCAGGTGGACAAAGAAGAACGACAACAGCGATACCCCCAGAATAACCAACAACGACCGCTTTAATCTTTTCAGGAGCAGTTGTTTCACCGACGTTCCCTCCTCTCTGCCTCTGTTACGCTTGGATAGCCTATCGCCCTATGGCAGGCTACCTCGTGTCCGGGCGAAACCTCCTGCGGGATGGGGATGACTTGCGTACACATCTCATTCGCCAGTAAGCACCTGGGATGAAAGCTGCACCCGCTAGGAGGGTTAATTGGACTGGGTTGCTCGCCAATCAGCCCGATTGGACTCACAGGACAGTCAGGGTCTGGCACTGGGATTGCGGCAAGCAAGGCCTTGGTGTAAGGGTGCCTGGGATGACCGAAGAGGTCTTTGGTCTTTGCAACCTCTACCACTTTCCCTAGATACATGACCGCCACACGATCGCTAACATGCTGCACGACACCCAGATCATGCGCTATGAACAAATAGCTCAACCCAAATTCTCGCTGTAGATCCATCAATAGATTGACGACTTGAGCCTGCACCGAAACGTCAAGAGCTGAGACCGGTTCGTCACAGACTATCAACCGCGGATTGACAGCCAGAGCCCGGGCAATGCCAATTCTTTGACGCTGCCCTCCGCTAAACTCATGGGGATAGCGGGTAGCGTAGGCGGGGTCAAGCCCTACCCTGGCCAAC
>JAWLDB010000082.1:0-11263 GCA_041686915.1 Bacillota bacterium | reverse complement strand
CCGTGGAAGTACCAGGTTTGCTGAAACTGTCTCCTGATCAAGCACATGCCCAGCTGGCAGAGCTAGGGCTGCTATCGGGCACAGAGGATGGTCTGGGCAGGGATGTTGTCGTAATAGCACAGTCGCCCGCGCCAGGAGAGCAGGTGACTGTAGGTCAGTCCGTCAACCTGACTTATGGTCCAAGGGTGTTGACGGTCATCTTCGAGTACACTGTTCCTGCCGACTCAGACTTGCCGAACCATCAGGTTGAGATTTTTAAAGAGGATCTAAACGGTATCACCCGGGTGTTCTCGGAGAAAATGCAGCGCGGGCAGGATGTCAAACTGACAATTAATGGTACAGGCAGAATGAAGGTTACGGTAAAAGACAATGGTACGGTCACCAAAACAGAGGACTATCCTCAGGATTAATATGGCTGTACTGAAGCAGACTGTGGGCCGAGATCCCACAGTCTGCATATTTCATTTAGCGAGGTGGACCACCATCGAGGGAATTATCACCAAGATATTGGCTGGATATTACTATGTGCAGGATGGGTGCCAGACCATATGTTGTCGAGCCCGCGGCCGGCTCAAGAAAGATGAGATGACGCCGCTCGTCGGGGATAGAGTACTGGTATCGACGATTGACGCATCAACCGGAGTGTTAGAGGAAGTGCTTACCCGCAGGAATGAACTGAAACGTCCGGCGGTGGCAAATGTTACTCAGATGCTGGTAATGGCTGCTTTGCACAACCCAAATCCCAATGTGGCACTACTTGATAGACTGCTGGTCACAGCTGAGTACTTAAGTCTTCACGCGGTGCTTGTCTTCAACAAAGTGGAATTGGACGATTCGGGAATGCGGTCTAATGTGCAACAGATATATGGGGACCTCTACCCAGCGTTCTATATTAGCCTGCAACAGGGAACTGGCATGGCCCAGCTTGCGGACCATCTCTCCGATAACATAACCGTTTTGGCGGGGCAGTCTGGCGTCGGCAAGTCTACACTCATCAACCAGCTCACCGTTGGTAGAGAGATGGCTACCGGCACTGTCAGCGAGAAGACGGGGGCTGGTCGGCATACCACCCGCCATGTAGAACTGCTGCCCGCTAAGCCCCCCCTATCCGGGCACATCGTCGACACGCCCGGTTTTAGTAGGCTTGAGCTTCCGGACGGCTTGCAGGCCAGTGAGCTCGATCAGTATTTCCCGGAGATGCAGATGAGCAGTGAGTGCCGGTTTGGTGCCAATTGCGCTCATCTCGCCGAGCCGGACTGTGCCATCAAGGCGGCACTGGCAAACGGCAAGATTGCAGAATCAAGATATCAGAGCTACCAACTGCTATATGCAGAGGCTAAAGAGCGCGAGAGGAGATATTAGATGATTAAGGTCGCCCCATCGCTATTGGCTGCAGACTTCATGCACCTGGGTAACTCAGTGGGTGGCGCTGAGTCAGCCGGTGCTGACTGGCTGCACTACGATGTCATGGATGGTCACTTCGTCCCAAACATTTCCATGGGGCCGGGTATAGCTCAGGCCATCAGTAAGTTTTCAAATTTACCCTTGGATATACACCTGATGATTGAGCAGCCGGAACGATTGCTGGATATGTTTTTGGGCGTAAAACCGGCAGCAGTATCGGTGCATGTAGAAGCCAGTTACCATCTGCACCGCGTGCTGCAGCAGGTTAAAGCAGCAGGAGCCCTAGCGGGGCTAGCCTTCAACCCCGGTACTGCCTGGCAAACCGCTTTACCTCTTCTACCACTTGTAGACTATGTGCTGTTAATGACCGTTAACCCGGGGTTTGGCGGACAGCCTTTCATCGCGGAAATGCTGCCAAAGGTAGCCGAGCTGCGCACTTGGTTTTCCGAGCACGGTCTATCAACTCCGATTCAGGTTGATGGTGGGGTTACGTTACAGAACGCAGGTGATTTGGTGCAGGCAGGCGCAAATATTCTGGTGGCCGGCTCATCATTCTATCGTGCGGATGACCAGGTCGGATTTGTCCGGCAAGTGAAAAGCCTGTCTAAATGAATCGCAAAATAGTCAAGGAAACGGGACGGCACTTGATCAAGTAGCCATCCCGTTTATACTTAGCCTAGATTGTTTAGCGAAAATTGACACGAGATGTCATTTGGACAGAATATAGTGCAGTATATATGCTCTAGAGGGAGGTGTCAGGTATGCGCCGGCCTCTGTTCATGCGCCCTGGGAAAAGGGGTTCCCAGTACCAAATGCTCGGCGTTGTTCTGGTTTTGGGCGGGCTCGTTATTCTGGGCATGCTGCTGTCAAGCCGTGTAGTACTAACTGTTTTAGCCCTGGTCATGGTTGTTGGTGGCCTGGCGCTACTGGCGCGATAGACACATTCTTGACTGTAAGATGGAGAGGGGGCAGAAAAAGTGCGTTTTTATGTTTGGCGCGTTCCCCGGTTCTTACGTGGTTTAGTTCGACTTTTTGTCAGGACAAAGACTACATAGGGGTAACCGACCGCCGTACCCACAGCGGGTGATGCCGCCGCCGGGCTCTATCCGAAGAGTAGTCGCCTTGGCCAGCATCCAGAAACACGGGCAGCAAAAAAGCACTGGGCTTTCCAGTGCTTTTGGCTTTGTATTCCTTAGATGGCGCGGGTTACGCGTGCGGAACGGATGCAGGTCGTGCACACATTCTTTCGGACGTTGCGACCGTTCTCAACGATGCGAATCCTTTGGATGTTTGGTGACCATGTCCGCTTTGACCTGTTGTCAGACTTGCTGACGCTATAACCTGTAGAGCGGGATTTGCCGCAAACTTCACACTTTGTGCTCATGGGTGCACCTCCTTTTCGAAGCCCTGTGCCGGGTTACTGGTTAATCTTGTTCAGTACCTTGCTATTGTATCACGCCTCTGCAACGCTTGACAAGCTGCCGGCGACAAGGAATTATATGTACAGGGCGCGAATAAAAAGAATCCAGACAGCGCTAAATCATCTCGCAGAGTGGAGAGACCGACCTGGCACCGGGTTGCTGCAAAAGCATGCATGCACTGTGGTATAATGTTAATGGCGTGAAATAGGGGGTTTGATGATGAGCCAGATAATCCTTAATGAAATAGGCAAAATAGAGGTTACCGAAGAGGCGATAGCAACTATTGCCGGCGTAGCAGCGCTTGAATGCTACGGGTTGGTTGGCATGTGTTCCCGCAGTCGCCTGAAGGACAATTTTGTGGAGCTTCTGGGGCGCGAGAATCTATCGCGTGGCGTGGAAGTAACCATCAATGATGACAGGGTAGTGATAGACCTCTTCATTATCGTTGGCTATGGTACACGCATTTCAGAAGTCGCCCAGAATGTGATGGATACGGTCAAATATACGGTGGAGAGCCTGATTGGCCTGAAGGTTGACCAGGTCAACGTGAACGTGCAGGGAGTGCGCGTTAGTCAGGGCAAGTAGGGAGGGACACCTTAGCTATGCAACGTATAGATGCTGCGCTCCTTAAGCAGATGCTTCTGCAGGGCGCTCAAAGCCTGGAAAACAACCGGGCCAGAGTTGATGCACTTAACGTCTTCCCGGTGCCGGATGGTGATACAGGAACCAACATGAACCTCACCCTCCAGGCCGTCGTCAAGGCTATCACGCAGGCCAAAGATGCGACCGTCGGTTCGGTGGGAGCCGCCTGTGCGACAGGTTCCCTGATGGGTGCCAGGGGTAACTCAGGCGTTATTCTGTCCCAGCTTTTTCGTGGTTTCGGCCGCTATTTGGACGGTAAGGATACCATTACAGGTGCTGAGTTGATTGCTGCGCTCGAGACTGGCGTGCAAACAGTTTACAAGGCTGTGCGTAAACCGGTAGAGGGAACCATTCTCACGGTTATGCGAGAGTCAGTGAAAACAGCGACTGTAACTGCGCGACGCCAGAGTGACTTAGTAGTTATTCTGCAAACTCTGATTGAGCAAGCCGAGAAAACCCTGGCCAAGACTCCTGATATGTTGCCTGTCCTCAAGCAGGCCGGAGTAGTAGATGCGGGCGGACAGGGTCTGGTATTCATCTTCCACGGTTTCCTGTCGGCTGCTCAGGGCAAGGAAATTGGTGCACCGGTCGATACAGTTCTTCCCACACCCATAATAGTACCAGCCGCTTCCGAAGAGCTGGATACTGCTGACATAGAATTCGGTTACTGTACGGAGTTCCTAATCAAAGCACCAACCATCGATGAAGATAGGCTGCATGAGGCGTTGGAACCGCATGGTGACTCGCTGCTGGTCGTGGGCGACGATCAGCTCCTGAAAGTGCATATCCACACCAATAACCCTGGGCTGGCGTTGGAGCTTGGCATTAAGCATGGCCAGTTGACCGGTATAAAGATTGAGAACATGCGAGAGCAGCATACCAGCCTCCATCAGGATGCAAAGGCGGCTTTACCTCCCAAACCTGTGGGCATCGTCTCTGTCGTGGCGGGTGACGGATTGGAAGAGATCTTCCGCAGCCTGGGCGTTGATCGGATAGTATCTGGTGGTCAGACTATGAATCCAAGTACAGAAGACTTGGCGCGCGCTGCCAAGGCAGTGCACGCTGAACAGATCCTGATACTCCCCAACAACAAGAACATTATCATGGCGGCAGAACAGGTTCAGGAGTTGCTTGACAGACCAGTGCATGTTCTCCCCTCCCGCACATTGCCGCAAGGCTTGGCTGCGTTGATGTCCTACAATCCTGAGGCCGCCGACGTCAAATCTATGTTGCAGAACATGGATCGCAACATGCGCCAGGTCAAGACAGGGCAAGTGACTGTAGCTGTACGTGATCATAGCTGCCCTGCTGGTGACATCAAAGAGGGCGACTTCATCGGTATCAAAGAAGGGGATATAGTCGTCTTTGGCCGGGAGCTGCAGCAGATGACCATAGGCCTGGTTGAACAGATGGTGGACGAGGACAGCGGGTTGATTAGCGTTTTCTACGGTGAAGACGTAGCAGAAGAAGCCGCACAGGCATTAGCTGAGCAGTTGTCAGCCCTGTTCCCTGATCTGGAAATCGAGCTTCGTGCCGGTGGTCAGCCGGTGTATCACTATATCATCTCAGTGGAGTAGATAATATGAGCACGCATAGACGTCTAAGCGTCTTTGATGTAATTGGACCGGTAATGATTGGCCCTAGCAGTTCTCACACTGCTGGGGCCGCCCGTTTAGGTAGGCTGGCCAGGGAACTGCTTGGTGGTCAACCTGAGTCAGCGGTATTCACTCTCTATGGATCATTAGCCTCGACCTATCAGGGCCATGGCACGGACTTGGCGCTGATAGGCGGTGTTTTGGGGCTGGCTACTGACGATGAACGTATCCGCGATGCCAAGCAGCTGGCTTCGGAGGAAAACCTGACATATGCGTTCGTCCCGGAGCACGGGTCCGCAGGGCTGGTTCATCCCAACATGGTGCGCATTACCCTGACCAAGGCGAAACGTAAGATGGAGATTGTGGGTGCCTCAGTCGGTGGAGGGAAAGTTGAAGTCGTAGAACTGAATGGGTTCCCCGTATCACTGCGCGGCGAGGAACACACCATCATAGTCAATTCGGTTGATAGGCCTGGAGTGGTAACGCGCCTTTCCGCCCTGCTTAGCCAGCACAATGTAAACATTGGCAACATGGCTGTTTCGCGCGCTGCCAAGGGGCAAGCAGTGGTAATGAGCATTGAAATCGACAGCATTCTCGAGCAACACGTGTTGGACCAACTAGGTACGATTGATGGTGTCGAGCGAGTGACTATGCTGCAGAAGTTGCGATAACACTAACACTGAGGTTTTCGCAGGAGTAAAAAATCGCAAGGAGGCCATTATGGCTATCGAGTCTTTGTCTGCGTTGTTGCAGAAGGCTGAGGAGCTTGAGTGTACCCTAGGAGAGGTTGTATTGCTGGCGGAAGCCGCCGATGAGCAAACTGACCCGCAGGAGTTGCTTGATAGAATGACCCACTATCTAGGGGTTATGCGAGCTGCAGTCCACCGGGGTATTGAAGAAGACATCAGGTCACTCAGCGGATTAAGTGGTGGTGCTGCCAAGCATCTTCACCAAACGTCCGGCACACTTTTAAGTGGGTTGGCCAGGCGCGCAATGACTTACTCTCTAGCGGTTATCGAGGTCAATGCGGCAATGGGGAAAATTATCGCTGCGCCCACCGCAGGTTCAAGTGGCATCTTGCCTGGAGTTATTCTAGCTGTAGCAGAAGAGCTGCAGGCTGATGAGCACAGGCAGGCCATGGCCCTCTTTACCAGTGCCGGGATTGGTCAGGTAATTGGTCAGATGGCATCCTTAAGCGGCGCTGAAGGTGGTTGCCAGGCAGAATGCGGCTCGGCGTCCGCTATGGCAGCTGCTGCTGCGGTAGAGCTGGCCAGGGGTACGCCCAAACAGGCAATCAATGCCAGTGCACTTGCACTGAAGAACTCCCTCGGCTTGGTCTGTGACCCGGTAGCAGGGCTGGTGGAAGTGCCTTGTGTCAAGCGCAACGCCATTAGTGCTTTGCTAGCTCTGGGTGCGGCAGAACTGGCCATGTCAGGCATTGAAAGCGCGATTCCTATGGATGAAGTCATTCAAGCTATGGGTCAGATTG
Organism: Bacillota bacterium; assembly: GCA_041686915.1. Classification (GTDB taxonomy): domain Bacteria; phylum Bacillota; class UBA994; order UBA5500; family UBA5500; genus JAWLDB01. The sequence goes on along the minus strand of JAWLDB010000082.1, from coordinate 4,712 downwards.
GACGTTCAATGCCCGTTGAGCTGCGCGAGACAGCTAAGGGAGGGCTTGCCCAGACTCCGACCGGCAAAAAAATCGCATCGCAACTGTTTGAAGAGTAGGTAGAGCGGAAAACTACTATACGAGTGGATGTAAAACGCACCAGAATGCTGGTGCGTTTTTTATACTACTGCATTGGAAAAACGCAGTCTATTCGTACTGGAAATAGCGGAAAGTACTGCTAGCATATTAAACGTGGCTTTACAAATAATAAGATTGCACCGGGAACACCGCCTAAACGGTGAGGAACAAGTTGGATAGTAACTTGTTCTCCCGGTGCCCCAATAATCTAGGAGGTGAAGCATTACAATGGCACAAGGAAGTTCATCCAGCAACACTCCTGTCGTACCTAATGCAAAGAAGGCTCTGGATCAGTTCAAGTATGAAGTAGCTAACGAACTGGGTATTCAGACCCCTGCTGACGGGTATTGGGGCACTATGACCACTCGTGACACCGGTGCTATCGGTGGCCACATGGTCCGCAAGATGATTGCCATGGCTGAGCAGTCCCTGTCTCAGCGCGGTGGCGGCCAGTAAGCAAGTAACCCTTCAGTACGGAGCGGATCTCTCGATCCGCTCTTTTCATTCAGAAAGCATGGTGCCTGATGATGCTTTTTCAGGTAACTAATGCTAGCATATAGGACTGCATTTTAACGGAAAATAAGAATGCATCAGTAAGTTGATGCTTAACTAAAACACAAGGAGGTGTACAATTAATGGCACTAGGAAGCTCTTCCAGCAACACCCCGGTTGTACCGAATGCAAAGAAGGCTCTTGACCAGTTCAAGTATGAAGTAGCAAACGAACTGGGCATCCAGACTCCTGCTGATGGATATTGGGGCACAATGACCACTCGTGACACCGGCGCTATCGGTGGACACATGGTTCGCAAGATGATTGCCATGGCTGAACAGTCTCTAGCTCAGCGCGGTGGCGGACAGTAAGCGGAGTTTGAAAGTATGGAGCGGATCTTATGATCCGCTCTTTTCGCATTTGGAATAAACAGCAAAAAAAAGACGGTGGCCGAGGCCACCAGTCTGGGAGAGGAGAAACCGGAGGAAGAGCTTATGGGGAAATGTTGTTGCTTCCGTTTGTATTGTGAACAGGACTAGCCAACAATATACACATTACCAAGAAAAAATTTCGCATGGCCATCTATAAGGGTTACAATAGGGAGGGTGATGCAGATGCGAGTAATAGCGGGGAAGGCTAAAGGGCGCAAACTGAAGATGCGCGACGAGCTGCCTGTAAGACCAACCAGCGACAAAGTTAAGGGTGCAGTTTTTAATATTCTAGGTGGCTATGTACCTGATGGCGCCTTTCTGGACCTATTCGCCGGCAGTGGCTCGATAGGAATTGAGGCGTGGAGCCGTGGGGCAGCCAAGGTTGTCTTTGCCGAGAAGGACCGCCGTGTGATGCGCTTGCTGAAAGATAACCTTCAGATGGTTGGCTTCTTAGACGCAGAGTGCATTAATGCAGATTTTCGGCAATCCTTGCGTTCGCTTCAGGGGCGCTATTTTGACGTTATATTTATAGACCCACCGTACCAGGCCGGTTATTATGATACAGTATTACAGGAAATCCTGAGCGGCCGTTTGGCAACTAAGGACACCGTAGTTTGCCTTGAGCATCCTTCTACTTTAGAGCTGCAAGTCTCAGCTGCCTGGAGGATAATGCAGTGTAAAACCTACGGAGACACGGCACTCACCTTTTTGAAGATATCTGAAGCATGAGTGGCCAGTCTACAGATACATAAGAGATGATCGATAAAGGAGGCCTATTATGCCAAAGGCAGTTTATCCAGGGAGCTTCGATCCGGTTACTAACGGTCACTTGGACATAATCACCAGAGCAACAGTTGTATTTGACGAAGTACATGTGGCAGTGCTTGTCAATCCAAGCAAAAACCCGCTCTTCAGCCTGGAAGAACGAGTTGATATGCTAACGCAGTCTACTAGTCATCTACCGAATGTCACCGTTGGTAGTTTCAATGGTCTGTTGGTAGATTACGCTAGGCAACAGTCTGCTGAGGTGATTATTAAGGGTCTTCGCGCAATCTCAGACTTTGAGTATGAGTTTCAGATGGCTTTGATGAATCGCAAATTAAGCCCAGACGTTGAGACGCTGTTCATGATGACTAGCAGCCGGTACTCTTACCTAAGTTCGAGCATGGTTAAAGAGGTGGCACGCCTTGGCGGTTGCATTGACGGTCTGGTCCCGGAGTTAGTGCAGATGCGCCTCGACGATAGATTGGGCTTTAGCGCTGGCGCCAGATGATCACCCTCAGGCGGGTGAGCGTGTGCCAGGCCACAGAGATCACGAGCAAGCCTCCCAAGAAGACCCCCATGCGCATGCCGGTAAATGCGAGCCTCTCTACGAAATAGTTCACTCCGCCGCCAGGTGAGGTTTGCAGAAAAACTGGTATGTGAATGTTCCAGGCTGCAGGACTTAAACGATCCCAGAGTAACCAGGTGAAGAGTCCTGCCAGTACGGCGTGCAGGGCTCTGGCACATAAGTAAGGTGTAAGGCGGATGTCGGTATCCTTGACGATACTGGCTACCTGTCCGTGCACTGAGAGTCCACTCCACGCGATGACAGCACTGGCCATGATAATCCGTTGTGATAAGGGTGCTATCGTCTCGCTGGCAACTTTACAGCCGTTGGTAATCTCAAAGAGGCCACTCATTGCGGCATTGCTGAGGCTCGGTGAAAGACCTACAGCTGCCAGCAGGCCTGTGAAGCCCTTGGCCAGGAAAGCTACAACACCAGTGACTGTGGCAACTCGGATGATAACAGAGAACAAAATAATGTAACCACCAATCACTAGCAGGGTATTGACGGAGGTCTTGATTGCTTCTCCCAGGAGGTGTCCAAGGGGACGGCCATCTTCCTGACGGGCCTCATATAGTTCACGGAAAGCGCGCACCAGGATGTTGCCTTGTTTTTTGCTGCTCTGGCTGCTGTTTGGTTCGCCACGGCCGTAGAAACGCATGACCAGCCCAAGACAGAGACTGGAGAGGTAATGGGCGGCAGCTATAACAATCCCTAGGCGGGCATCCCCAAACATGCCTACGGCAACAGCTCCCACCATGAATAGCGGGTCAGCTGTATTGGTGAAGGAAATGAGTCTTTCAGCTTCAACTCTGTTACACAGGTTTTGCGAACGCAATCTGCTGGTGAGGATAGCGCCAATCGGGTAGCCTGACGCCAATCCCATCGCCATTACAAAGGATCCTACACCAGGAACATTGAACAGTGGCCGCATCAGTGGTTCAAGCAATACCCCCATGAACCTAACCACGCCTAAACCCATCAGTATTTCCGAACCGATAAAGAATGGCAAAAGTGCAGGGAAAACAACCTCCCACCAGACTTTCAGCCCGCTCAGTGCTGATGCGAATGCCTCATCGGGAGCTAACACCAGGCTGATTGTCAGGGTAATGGCGATTGCGGCCATAAGATAAGTACCAATGTAACCTTTGATGCGTGAGTTGGTGAACCTAAAGAGGACAAAGGTTGCTAGCAGTACCGACAGTAACACTAACCATTGCACATGAATGACCTCCCGCCGAAGCCCTGGAAAGGGCAAATAACCTATCTAATGTATATTGGAGGCCAGTCTCATGTATGCCCAAGCTGTAAGGCTAGTCTTCTCGTTCCACCACCAGAAACTTTCGGAAATAGTCCAGTCCTGCCTGGCTGTCGTGCCAGGCCAGGCTGAAGCAGTCGGTAGCCCAAATATCAAGCTCAAGACTTAATCGAGCTTGTTCTGAAAGAACCATATCTCTGCTTAAACTGGTCAACACCGGCAAATCACAGGACGAGAGAATCGAGCCAACCACAGGGTTGGCTTTGTTTATGCCCAGTACCCGAATGTACAACAGTTCTTTGGTGGTGGCTGACAATAACGGAACGTTCACTCCCAGCAGTACATAGCAAAGCAGGCGTTGCAGCCTAGTCAAAGGGAAGCGCCTGGTCTTCACTTGTGCAATTAGATCCGCTAGCTGATGAGTGCGCCGGGCAGCTTCCCACAAGCGAGTCCCCAGACCTTCACCCGCTTCAGGGTAGTGCTCCACTTCCGCCCGAGGCATGGATCGCAGGCGATACAACAGCATGTCTGCAAAGCTGTTCCAGTCAACAGGTCCCTGGCCATCCGCAAAACGCCGCTTGAGTATTGCTGCGGCGGTGTCCGGCATGCCGAATACTCCGTCACCGGAATGGATTGCTGCTCTAATTGCGCGAGCCGATGGCAAGCGCACCTCTCGGTCTAGGCTGTGGTAGTGTTCTTCCCGTTTGATAGTAAGGGGGGTGATATCAAACCCGCTGCGCTTGATCGCTTGGATGTACTGAATACCTAAGGTGTTGTTTGGCTCCGAAAAGATGTTATCGGGCAGGCCATGGGCCACAGCGCGTAATGCACTACCTTGCGCTTCGGCAAATGACTTGCCTTGTTTAAGGGCTGCATGCAGCTGTTCCCGGAACTCGTCAGGTTCGCTGAGCAACAGTTCTGCAGCCTGGCTGAGGGGTTCAATCTGGCCTGCCTCGCTGCCAAAACAGATAGAGGTTGCACCTAATTGTGCCAAGAGCCCAACGGCGCCGTCCGCGAAATAGGCTGCGCTCCGTATTGCCCATGCAACCGGAAGTTCCACCACCAGGTCTACACCCAGCCTTAACGC
>JAWLDB010000081.1:0-11476 GCA_041686915.1 Bacillota bacterium | reverse complement strand
TGCCGTGGGAGCGCCTGGACAAGGTCGACGCCTTGCGCAAAGACGCCGGTCTATAAGCATACGCACGCGAAAGCGGGGGCAGAGGCCCCCGCTTTTTTCATACATGGGTCGGCCACCGTCCGACCCCTACATCCTGAACGCCCCATACGTTGTAGGGGTTCGACGTTGGCGCGCGCGCGGTCCCTACCCCCTTAACTCGGACTGTTGCTTCGAATTAACCGCACGGGGCATTTTGACCCCATTCGACATCGCTGGCAGGACTCCGGGCGCTTGTAAACGAAACTACACTACATATGGAGTTAAAATCCACCGGGGTGGCGCTCGGGTTAAAGGTAGGATGATCATTTTGTTTGACCCCAAGATTCTCGACAAAATTGTAGACGATACAGTAATGATCATTGAGAAAAGCAAGGGCCAGATTTTCGAGATCGCGGAAATGGCCCGGACTGAGTATGCCCGGGTGGAGCTGCAGCTGACAGACGTCAAGGCTCAGGCAAAGGGCGTTATTGGCCAGGTTGACACTAAAGAACGCGCATTCAGAATGGCTCGCTTGCGGCTGATGGAAGTCAGCCGCGATTTTGAGCGTTATAAAGAAGAAGACATCAAACATGCTTACGAGCAGGCGCAAGCTGCTCAGCTGGACCTGGTGGTTCTGCGCGAACGTGAGACGCAGTTGCGTACGCAGCGCGATGAACTGGACAGAGCACTGCGTAATCTAGCCACTACTGTAAAGAAGGCTGAAGAGTTGGTTTCGCAGGTTGGCCTGGCCATGGAGTATCTGCGAGGCAACCTGAAGGACCTGACGGGTCAATTGGATAGCATGCAACAGCGTCAGTTCCTTGGGCTGAGAGTAATCAAGGCTCAGGAGGAAGAGCGTAGGCGCGTTGCTCGAGATATCCACGATGGGCCGGCCCAGACCTTGGCTAATGTGGTGCTCCGGGCGGAGATCTGTGAGAAGTACCTGGACAACGACCTGAACCAGGTGCGGATTGAGCTTAGAGGACTAAAAGACGTCGTCCGCAAGAGCCTGAAGGACATTCGCAAGGTCATCTACGACCTACGGCCGATGGCTCTGGATGACCTCGGTTTGATACCGACGTTACGGAGATATATAAACGACTTGAAGGAGCAGCCTAACCTGTTCATTGATTTCTCGGTGGTTGGCAGAGAGCGGCGACTGCCTTCTCACTTGGAAGTAGGCGTCTTCCGGATTGTACAGGAAGCGCTGAACAACATCATGAAGCATGCTAAAGCTTATTCAGTTCAAGTTCGGCTGGAGTTTGCCGATAAAATGATAGGAGTTCAGGTCAAAGACGATGGCAAGGGCTTCAATGTCGACGAGGCAATGCGCCGGGAAGGCGACCATTTCGGCCTGCTTAGCATGCGCGAGCGTGTCGATTTATTACAGGGACAGTGGCAGATTGAATCAACACCGGGGCGGGGCACCAAAGTGACCTTGCGCGTACCCATCAAGGAGGAGGAGACAGGTGTCAATTAAGTTGATGTTGGTGGACGACCATCGCCTCTTCCGTGAAGGATTAAGGCGCATTCTCGAGATGGAGAACGATTTGTCCGTGGTCGGTGAGGCAGGAGATGGTGGTGAGGCCTTAACCTGTTTGCATGGCTGTAATCCAGACGTAGTGATTATGGATATCAACATGCCGGGGATAAACGGGGTAGAAGCCACCCGCTATATCAAGTCCAAGCACCCTACGGTAGCCGTGTTAGTCCTGACAATCCATGAGGATCCCGAGTATCTGTTTGAAGTACTGAAGGTCGGGGCTTCTGGCTATCTGCTAAAGGACGTAGAGCCTAGCAAACTGCTGGATGCGATTAGGCAGGTGGCGTCAGGTAAATCGGTAGTGCACCCGGGACTAACCAGCAAATTGATTACCGAGTTCAACCGCCTGTCGCAGCCGGTGGAGCAGCAAACACAATCCATCCTCAGTGACCGCGAACAGGAAGTGTTGCATATGATGGCCAAAGGGCTGAACAACCGGGAAATCGGGGAGCAGCTCTACATAAGTGAAAAGACAGTAAAGAACCATGTCAGCAGCATCCTGCGCAAGCTGGACGTGAACGACCGTACGCAAGCGGTGGTGCAGGGCGTGAAGCTGAAGCTAGTCGATATCTCGTAGGGACGCGGCACGCCGCGCGGCGCGCGGGCGCCGTTCCACATGCCTCCGGCCCTTTATATTCGGGAACCTGCAAAACTTGACATCTATTTGGATATCCTTCTCGTAGGGGCGCGGCATGCCGCGCCCTTTTTGGCTAGGACACGGCATGCCGTGTCCCTACGTCCCCGCAGGGTGTAGGCCGTGTCCCTACGCCTCACGCACCTATCGCGCCTACCTCGCATAACATGTAGCACCCACAAATCTCGAGAGAATTGAGGTGGTGCTATGCTCCAATTGCTGATAGGTGGAACGCTGCTGCTCGCGGCATGGGTGGCCTGGACCTTATACATAGCTAACAACAATAGGCCGGTGAAGGTAAGCCTGGTCCTCTGGGTTGACAAAGGGGAGGAATACTTGGATCCTTTCCTGCGTTCAGTTTGTCAGATGTTTCGACAGACCCATCACGTCATGTTGTCCGAAGTCTGGGTCCTGGACAGTGGTGATGGCCCGGAAGCGCGACAGATCATCAATCGGCTGCAGCTCAGGTACCCGATGTTTCGTTTCCGCTCGTACATTAGTCCAGGCCATGCCAGTACAGTCAAGGCCGACGGCGACATTCTCTGGCTGCTCGACCTTGCGAACCGGCTGACACCCCTACGGGCCCTCGACGCCTTGGCGCAGTTGCTAAACAATGGTCCTATGCCGCCTGGGTCTACGGTCCTACTGCCAAACAGCTGAATTAGGACTGCTAGCTTGTCCCAATTTGAGACCGGTGCATCATGCGCCGGTTTTTGCTTTCCCTTAGAATGTAATCAAGCAAAGAGATTACCCCTAACCCCAACCCAAACCTAAAACCTATACAAGATCAAGCTTACAGGCAAGGAGGTGTGTAGAATGATGAAGATGCTTAGTCGTCTCTGGAAGGACGAGTCCGGTCAAGGTATGGTTGAATACGGTCTTATTATCGCATTGGTGGCCGTGGCTGTGATTGCAGTTCTCACGTTGATGGGAACAGAGATCAAATCCTTCTTTCAGCACGTGGTCGATACGCTTCAAGGAAATAAACCAGCAGCTCCAACAACTTAACCAGTGAATGAACCTAGGAACAAAGCCCTACTTGCGGCCCACAAGTAGGGCCCTTTTTTACTAAGTATAACGAACGCCACAGAAGAATGACGCAACAGGAGGGGACAAGAGATGCTGGTAATGCTGACATACTGCCTGCTTGCTTTCGCCCTTTACTTTGACTTACGGGAAAGATCTATCCCCAATTGGCTGACGGCAGGTTCGGCCTCAATCGGTCTGGTTCTGCAGCTGGCCCTAAACGGCTGGCATGGAGTGCAGAGCGGTACGTTGGGGGTGATAGTGGGCTTGGCCCTGTTTCTACCTTTATTTGCGTTGGGCAAGTTCGGTGGTGGCGACGTAAAGCTGCTGATGGCAATCGGCATGCTGCGAGGGGTTAGTGTTCTATTTAAGGCCTTACTCTTGGGCGCCGCGTCCGGTGGCTTCATGGCTGTGGCCGTCCTGGCCTACCATCGGGAGTTGAGTTATGTAATGCTCGGTGCAGTAACCAAGTCTTACAGAACAAAGCGCACATACGCTTATGCACCAGCCATCGCAGCCGGAGTTCTGCTGGCGGATCTGGGGTGGATACTATGAAGCTGTGGAAAGACAATCGAGGCCAGGGATCAGTTGAACTGGCATTGGTATTACCCATATTGCTGCTCGTACTCATGGCAATCGTAGATTTCGGCCGCATGTTTCACGGCTATCTGGCGGTGACTGCGGCGGCTCGGGAAGGGGCTCGGCAGGCAGCCATTGGCGCGCTGGATAGCGAGGTTACCAACACCGCTATATCAGCGGCCGCACCTCTTAGTCCCACAGACTTGGTGATTACCATACTGCCCACTTCTACCACTCGCTATAGTGGAACGCCCATAACTGTGCAGGTCAAGTATAATCTGGAGCTCATAACCCCGGTGCTCAAGCCGTTCTTACCCAGTCCCTACGTTGTGATTGGACAGGCGGTGATGAAAAAAGAATGAGCAAGCTAAGTAAACCGCTGGATAGAAAGGGCTCCATCTCCTTAGTCGTAGTCTTCGCTATGGTAGCGATCCTTGGGTTAGGCGCGATAGTAATTGATGGTGGTGCCCTCTACTTTGAGAGGGCAAAACTGCAGACTGCGGTTGATGCGGCAGTGCTGGCCGGTGCTCGCGATTTCAAAGGCGGCGCTCTGCAAGTTCATCAGACCGCCCTGGAAGTCGCCCTGGCTAACGGTGTGACATCGGAGCAAATCCAGATTACCGTCGACCAAACTAATCGTCGGGTATGGGCACACGCGACTAGTAACGTAGACCTGGGACTGGCTAAGGTGCTTAACTTCAGCCAGGCCACAGTGCAAGCGACCAGTGAAGCCGGGGTGTTCACCCTGGGTGCTGTCAAGGGGGTTGCTCCCCTGGGGGTTGTCTGGCAGGAGTTTATCTACGGCCAGATATACCACCTGAAGGTCGGTGACGCGACTACCGGTAACTTTGGTGCCATGGCGCTGGGGGGAACAGGGGCAGCCAACTATCGGGATAATATGCTGCATGGGTTTACTGACTGGCTCAAGGTGGGAGCTTTGGTTCCTACAGAGACAGGCAACATGTCTGAACCCACCAGGTCATCCATTCACGAGATCGTGGGCTCATGCAACCATAACCCGGCATGTACTTGGGATCATCACGTTCCAGAGTGCCCCAGGGTTCTGATAGTCCCGGTGATCGACGGCCTGCCTAACGGTCGGGGCGAGGTAACGATCCTTGGCTTTGCCGGCTTCTTCGTGGAAGGCAACGTCGGCCAAGGCAACGATAACTATGTGAGAGGACGCTTTCTCGAGTTATTCCCGAATGGACAGGCCGGCCCGGCTGGAGATTACGGGGCATATACAGTCAAACTGATACGCTAGGAGGATGCAACCATGGAACGCACCAATAGACGCCTGATGCTCATAGCTTTACTCTTCGCTTTCCTGGCAGGGCTGGGGGCTCTTAAGTTCTTGATGTCCATTCAAAGCATGACCACCGTTAAGTACACAGATGCCGTGGTAATTGCGGTCAAAGACATTCCCTCACGCACAGTCATCCGTGCCGACATGGTTGCACTGGAAAGGGTCGCTAAGGGGACACGGCATGCCAGGAGTGCAGCTAGTTTGGATCTGGTTGTCGGCAAAGTTACGACTGAGCCAATCGTCGCAGGAGAGCAGGTCCTGACTAACCGTCTGTTCGCCTCAGTTCAACAATCAGGGCTGGCTTATCAGCTGGAAAACGGTCAACGCGCAGTGAGTATCAATATTAACCAGCAGATTGCAGTGGCATACCTGGTCAGGCCAGGGGACCTGGTGGACGTTGTGCTATCTTACGAGTCGTCGAGCCGGCCAACCACTTATACGATACTTCAGAAAATCCCGGTACTGGCGATTGGAGCAGAGCTTAGGCAGGGCACACAAGCATCTGCCGATGCAGCAACTATGACAGTAGCGGTAACACCGGAACAGGCAGAGAAGATCATTTGGGCAGAGGACTACGGCAAAATCAGGCTGGTACTCAGACCTAGTACAGACCAGCAATTAATATCCACCTCGGGGCAGAACCAACAGTCTGTCACCGGAGGCAGGTAGGGGAGTGTGAAAAATGGCAGAGAAACCAATTACCGTCCTGATAGTGGATGATGCGGATGATACCAGAGAGAATATTCGCCGTCTGCTAAATCTGAGCGTAGGCGTGGAAGTGGTGGGCGAGGCTGCCGATGGGGAAGAAGCAGTGAAGAAAGCAGAAGAACTGCTGCCTAACGTGGTACTGATGGACATCAACATGCCAGGCAAAGACGGCATCACTGCTACCGAGGAAATCTGCCGCGCCCACCCGGGCACTGTCGTCATCGTTATCTCCGTACAAGGAGAGATGGAGTATCTGCGCAAGTCGATGATTGCGGGAGCCAAAGATTACTTGGTCAAACCTTTTGGCGCAGATGAGCTGGTTGATTGCATCCAGAACACCTGGAACAGGGAGATGAGCAAACGGGTTGTGCAGATCAACTCCAACCCGGCGGCCCGTTTCACCAGTACTTCGGGGAAGATTATTTCGGTATACAGCACCAAGGGGGGTGTTGGCAAGACAACGGTGGCCGTAAACCTGGCTACCAGCATTGCAGCAGAGCGCAAAGCCACCACCTGCTTGGTTGATCTCGACCTGACCTTTGGAGACACCTGTGTATTGCTTAGCTTGGTTCCCAGGCGGGCTATCAGTGATCTGGTACAGGAGCAGACACTGGATAAAGAGACTATACAATCCTACCTGATCAACCATCCATGTGGCCTGAAGGTTTTGCCTGCACCGGTGCGCCCGGAGTACAGCGAATACGTTACGGCAGATCATGTGGGCAAAATCCTAACCATGCTGAAAGAGATGTTTGATTACGTCGTCGTGGACTGTCCTGCGTCGTTCCAGGAGAATGTGCTAACAGCCCTCGACTTGTCCGACCGGATCATCATGATCGGTGCGATGGACATGCCTACCTTAAAGAATGTGAAGCTTGGCCTGGAGGTAATGGGACGTCTGGGCTACCCAAACAACAAAGTCTTCCTGATGGTCAACAAAGCCGGCTACGAGTTCGGAATCAGGTTCAAAGACCTGGAGCCAGCCTTGGGTCGCAACATCGAATACTACCTGCAGGCTGACGATACCGCTGTCATGACTGCAGCCAATCGCGGTATACCTTTTGTGCTGGAGCAATCGGCTGCCAAACTGGCCAAGCGGATCAGCGACCTGGCCGATGAGATGTGCGAAGAGCCCAAACAGGCAGAGGCGGCAGCTGCTGCTGGTGGCGCCCGGAAGCGCAGAGGGGTGTTTAGATAATGTCACTGCTAAAGCGACTCGAGGTAACGCAGGAAAAGCAGCCAGCAACGACTGCTGGTGCCAAGCAGGAAAAGGTAGTGGCAACCGTCAGCCCGGAGAAGGACATAAAGTCCAAGATCCATCAGGCGATTGTGGCGGAAGTCAAGCCGGATCTGCTGAACGATGCCACCCGTGAAGAAGAGCTGAGAAGGCAAATTGATGATATTGCCAACCGGGTTATGGCGGATAGCGGCCTGCTAATAACCCGGCAGGACAAGAACCGGATTGCCCAGGAGTTGACCAACGAGGTGCTCGGGTTTGGCCCCATCACCCCGCTATTAAATGATGATGATGTCAGTGAAGTTATGGTCAACGGGCCAAAGCAAGTCTATGTAGAACGCAAAGGTCAGCTGGAAATAAGCGAAGTCAAGTTCCGAGACAATGAGCATGTACTGCAAGTAATCGAGAAAATTGTGGCCCCACTGGGCAGGCGCATCGACGAAAGCTCACCGATGGTAGATGCGCGCCTGCCTGACGGGTCTCGTGTTAACGCCATCATCCCGCCGCTGGCGATCAAGGGTCCATCCATTACTATCCGTAAGTTTAGCAAGGACCCGTTCCAGGTAGAAGACCTGATCAACTTTGGTACGCTGAATGCGGCGATGGCTAAGTTCCTGCAGGCATGTGTCGTAGCGCGGTTGAACATCGTCGTGTCTGGTGGTACTGGTTCCGGTAAAACCACCACGCTCAACTGTCTGTCAGGGTTTATTCCAAGCGATGAACGTATCGTGACCATAGAAGATGCTGCTGAACTGCAGCTTAGGCAGGCCCACGTGGTTACTCTGGAAACACGGGCCCCTAACATTGAAGGCAAGGGCGCGGTGACTATGCGTGACCTGGTCCGCAACTCGCTGCGTATGCGCCCCAACCGCATAGTGGTCGGTGAGGTGCGCGGAGGCGAAGCTCTCGACATGCTACAGGCGATGAACACTGGCCATGACGGTTCGCTAACCACAGGTCACGCCAACTCCCCGCGCGACATGCTGTCACGTTTGGAGACGATGGTGATGATGGCGGGCATGGATCTCCCCATCCGGGCCATCCGCGACCAGGTTTCAGCCGCTATAGATGTCATCGTGCAGCAGAGTCGCATGCGTGACGGCAGCCGTAAGATTACCCATATCTGTGAAGTCGTCGGCATGGAAGGCGATGTTATCACGTTGCAAGATATCTTTACCTTCACGCAAACCGGGCGCGAGCCAGGCGGGAAACTGCTGGGCGAGTTTCGGCCAACCGGTATTCGGCCCAAGTGCTTCGAGAAGCTGCAGTCAGCCGGCGTACTGCTACCCCCAGACATCTTTCAGCCTAAATAGGGCTGTTGCACCCTAAGGAGGGATGCCAATGACCTTGCTTATCTCACTGGCAGTAAGTCTGTCTGCAGGCATAATCGCTACTCTTGTGTTGTTTAAGATCTTCGGCAAGCAGCAGGAGCTGCAGGGCCGTTTGACCCAGTACGTCACCCAGCCTCGCCGAGAACGGACGAAAGAACGCGGTAAAACACAAAAAGGCGTAAGGGGTCTCTGGATGCTGATGGGTAAACTGGCTCCCCGGCGTCTCAGCGAACATTACTCGCAGGTGCTGCAAAGGGCGAGCCTACCCTTAAAGGGAGAAGAGATGGCATCTGCCATCGGAGTTTCCACAGTCTTGTGCACCTTGCTAGGCGGGTTGTTGCTGTCGGTGCCTGGTTGGTTTGTCGGTGCCTTTGTGGGAGCCAAACTCCCGGGCTGGATGCTCACTATGCATATCAAGCGCCGAAACCGCAGCATTGATGAGCAATTGGTAGATTTCCTTTCCCTGACTGCCAACGCAATGCGGGCTGGGCACAGTTTTCTACAGGCTCTAGAACTAAGCGCTCGTGAGATGCCGGAGCCAATAGGGGTAGAGCTTAAGCGCTGCATTCGGGAAGTTGGCCTTGGACTGACAGTGGAGGAGACCCTGGTCAGGTTTGTAGAGCGCGTTCCCAGCAGTGACATAGACTTGATGGTCACGGCCGTAATGATCCAGCGCCAAGTCGGTGGCGACCTGGCCAGCATAATGGACAACATCGCCACTACAATCCGTGAACGACAGCGGATCAAAGCAGAGGTTCGCACCCTCACGGCTCAAGGACGGTTGTCTGGCTGGATTATCTCATTGATGCCATTCGGACTGGCTTTAATCCTGAACGCGATGAACCCTGAATACATGAGCGCCCTTTGGACTAATCCGATTGGGGTGGCCATGTTGCTAATGGGAGGTTTCTCTCTGACCCTGGGCGTGTTCTTCATCAGCAAGATCGTACAAATTGACGTGTAAGCGAAGGAGGCTGTTGGTCAATGCCTGGATTCATAGCACTAATGACAATGGGCCTGCTGTTTACGCTTACACTGAGGCTGCTCAGACGGGGAACAAATAGGCGCCTGCAGCTTGAACAAAGACTGCAGCAGATCAGTGAACTAGAGATAAATGATAACATCCTGCAGGATGAAAGGCTGAAGCTGCCGTTTGCTGAGCGTGTGTTCTTCCCCATGGTGCGTATAGCAGGCCAGCGCCTGCAGCAGTTTGCTCCCTCTAATATGAAAGTTACTCTGGAGAAGGAACTGACCAAGGCTGGACTGAAAGTATCTGCCGAACAATGGATGGGCTACTATGTGCTCGGATCTGGCAGCGGTTTAGCCCTAGGTTGGCTGCTGGCTGTCCTGATGCGTAAGCCTGCTTCCACCGGCATCCTACTGGGTATGCTATTTGGCTTCGGATTAGGGTTCCTACCCAGGTTGATCCTAAAGCAACAGGTGGCGAAGCGGCAGAAGCAGATTGTTAGAGCCCTACCGGATGTATTGGACCTGTTGACGGTCAGCGTAAAAGCTGGGTTAGGGTTCGACAGTGCCCTGATGAAAGTTACCGACAAGATGAAGGGGCCACTTTCAGATGAATTGTCTAAAGTACTACACGAGATTAAGGTAGGAGTGCTGCGCAAGGATGCACTGCGCAGTATGGCCATACGAACCGGCGTAAACGACCTGCAGTCTTTCGTCGGCACCATCATTCAGGCAGACCAGCTAGGCGTCAGCATCAGCAATGTACTGCAGTTGCAGTCGGACTCTTTGCGCGAACGGCGTAGGCAGACAGCAGAAGAGGCTGGTATGAAGGCGCCAGTGAAGATGCTATTCCCACTGATACTGTTTATCTTCCCGACGCTGTTCATAGTGCTGCTTGGCCCCGCCGTACTGCAGATTATAGAGACGTTATCTGGTATGTAGAGATGGAGGGTAGGAGCAATGGTCGTCAACAACACGCAGAGAGCGCTACTGGCAGACGATGTGGATATGGCGTTAAGCTTCTTGCGCCGACTGCGGGGTTTGATGTTCCGCAAGTGCTTCCCTCGCGGCAGGGCGCTGCTCATCGGTCCGTGCCGGTCCGTACATACCTTTCATATGCGCTTTCCCATCGATGTCGTATTTCTCGACAAAGACTCGCGGGTGGTGGGAATGGAAGAGGCAATGAAGCCTTGGCGAGTCAGCCGCAACTATCCGGATGCTTACTTTGCACTGGAAGTACCGGCGGGCACAATCCAGGAAACTGGTACCCAAATCGGCGACCTGTTGGAGTTCGTGGTGCGCGACCGCAGAAAGTCCGTTAGAAGAGTTAGTTAAACAATACGATGATGAATAGGCGATAGATGCTACTAGGCCGCAGAAACACCCAGGGAGACCTGGGTGTTTCTGCGTTTTTACGTCGGGCCGTAGGGTTATTCCCTTACCGTAGCGACACGGCACGCCGTGTCGATAATCCGCACAGGACGCTGGGTCTCTCCATTAACACGTAGCGACACGGCACGCCGTGTCGCCTTCCCCGAGGACGCGGCATGCCGCGTCCCTACGAACGAGATAGGGTGGTCCCTCACCAGATACGGATTTCATCTCACTCACCGTAGCGACACGGCACGCCGTGTCGATCAACCCGCACAGGGCGCTGGGTCTCTCTATTAACACGTAGCGACACGGCATGCCGCGTCGCCAAATTACGAACATATATTCGCAAACATGAAGGATATAATTGTCCAAACAGCGAATATATGCACGCATTAATTCCCATGTGCCGCATCTACAGCCAATCCCGCGTCATCGTATCACCGTAGCGACAGGGCACGCCGTGTCGCCTTTCGTAGGGACGCGGCATGCCGCGTCCCTACGAACAACACAGGGTAGTTCTCAGCCAGATAGAATTATTTCCCCACCATATTGATCTCGGCACGCCACCCTATCGTAGGGACACGGCACGCCGTGTCCACAAAAGGAGGCCAGTTATGCCAATCTGGACAACGCGCCTACAAGCTTACGACTATACATCTACGGCTATGTTCTTCGTCACCATCTGCACCAGTAACCGCGCCTGCATTCTTGGCAGAGTAGAGAAGGACAGCGTCATACTCAGCGATATCGGCAC
>JAWLDB010000080.1:0-11487 GCA_041686915.1 Bacillota bacterium | reverse complement strand
GTATCATCAAAATAGAGATGCACTTCCTGCCGGATATCTACGTGCCGTGCGAAGTATGTAAGGGCAAGCGTTACAACCGTGAAACCCTGGAAGTCAAATATAAAGGCAAAAGCATCGCTGATGTGCTGGACATGACCATTGCTGAGGGTCTGGATTTCTTCCAGAACATCCCCCGCATTCAGCGCAAGCTGCAGACCTTGGTGGACGTAGGCCTCGGTTATATGCAGCTTGGCCAACCTGCTACCACTCTATCTGGTGGTGAAGCGCAGCGTGTCAAACTGGCAACTGAGCTGAGTAGGCGTAGCAATGGCCGAACTCTCTATATCCTCGACGAGCCGACCACCGGCTTGCACATGGCTGACATCAACCGTTTGCTGGACGTGTTGCAGCGCTTGGTGGATGCAGGTGATACGGTACTGGTCATAGAGCATAACCTGGATGTGATCAAAACGGCTGACCACATCGTCGATCTGGGTCCAGAGGGCGGTGGGCGCGGCGGTACACTTGTTGCTCAAGGTACTCCAGAGCAAGTTGCACAGGTGTCCGGCTCTTACACTGGTCACTATTTGCACAAAATCCTGCTGAATGGCTCAGACCTCGGTCAAGCTGGTGCCTAAATCACCAAACGCAAATGGGACTTTTCCGCTTGCCTGGGCATGCTATAGATAACTGCCTAGAGATGGGCAGACATCCCTTTGGGAGGTGTGAAGGTGAGCGAGCGAGATCAAGAACTGGAGCAGCGGGTACTTAGTGCATTGCGCCACAAACTGGAGACGGAGGCTGCAGATATCCATCCCATAATCCAGGGTGGAAGAGTCATTCTGTCTGGTGTCGTGGATGTATACGCTGACAAAGCAGCGGCTGAAGATGCAATTCGTGGGTTGCCAGGCGTCAGGGAAATAGAGAATGACATCACGGTGGTGACTGATGGCCATATTGATGACAAGGCCATCAAGACTTGCGTGGAAGAGCGGCTGCATCGTAACGACTTGCCGGTGGTAGGCGTCGATGTTCACCACGGCAAAGTGCACCTGCAAGGCAAGGTAGACACCCTAGATCAGAAGAACGGCATCACCACTGCCAGTCAGGAAGTGATGGGTGTAAGCTCTGTCGATGCCGGGCAGGTTCAGGTAGCGGTTGACGTAGATGATGCGACCATCACTAACCAGATCGAGCGGGCGTTGGTCAACAATGGACTTGATGCCATGGATATCAATACCCAGACACATAATGGTGTGGCGGTGATGATGGGTTGGGTTGGCAGTGACGCTGAGCGTCAGGCGGCCAACCAGGTTGCATCAGAGGTTCCCGGCGTAAAACGGGTCGTAAATCGGCTGCGTACTCGCGGCTGATATGATTAGCCCCTGGCAACAGGGGCTTTTCTCGTTATGGGCTACACGGGCAATTGAGCCTGGACTGGTCATCTGATACGATTAGCATAGACTCTTTTCCTAAGTGCCATGAGGAGGTGTGATGATGAGCGTTCAGGACAAGTTGGCTCTCCTTCCGGATAAGCCGGGAGTATACATGTTTAAAGACGCGGAAGGCGTGATTCTCTATGTAGGCAAGGCAGTATCCCTGCGCAGCCGGGTGCGGTCCTACTTCCAGGCAGGTGCCCAGCACTCAGCGAAAGTACAAGCCTTGGTGCGCAAGGTAGCTGATCTGGAGTTCATCATCACCGACACAGAGATTGAGGCGCTGATCTTAGAGAGTAACTTGATCAAAGAGCATCATCCCTGGTATAACATCCGGATCAAGGATGACAAGCATTACCCGTATTTGAAACTAACCTTGCGGGAGCCTTATCCTCGTTTGCTGATTGTCCGCAGAATCGAGCGCGATGGGGCGAAGTACTATGGTCCCTATCCGAGCGCCAGCTCGGTACGCGAGACTTTAAAGGTGATCCGGCGTTTGTTCCCCTTGCGTACTTGCAAACAAGAATTGACTGGCGAGAAAACCGGCCGGGCGTGCCTCAATCTACACATTGGCCGTTGTCTCGGTCCCTGTTTAGGCAATGTTGCCGTGGATAGGTATCGGGAAGCGGTAACAGCCGTTGATATGTTCCTCTCAGGGAGGCACGAGGAGCTGATCAAAGACCTGCAGCAACGGATGGAGCAGGCAGCAGAGGATCTGAACTTTGAGCGGGCGGCTGAGTTGCGCGATCAGCTCTCTGCTGTTCACCACGTCACCGAAAAGCAGAAGATGATCTCATCCGGGCTAGAGGATAGGGACGTAGTTGCCTTGGCCAGAGGGGTGGAGGAGACTTGTGTCAGCATTTTCTTCATGCGCTCTGGGCGGACCATCGGGCGGGAGAACTTCTTTCTGACCGGCACGGAGGAAATGCAGCGCGGCGAAGTGCTGGCTGCATTTATCAAACAGTACTATACAGCTGCCCCGACCATTCCGGCAGAAGTGCTGGTTTCTGCTGAGCTGCCACCTGAAGACCACCAGCTTGTACAGAGTTGGCTTTCGGGTAAGCGGGGCAGCAAGGTGATTCTGCATGAGCCTAAGCGGGGGTCCAAGAAACAACTGATCGAGATGGTGGAGAAGAATGCTATTGCTGCGCTGGAAGAGCGTTTCGCCAAAGTGCTGAATGAAGGGCAGTTGCTGCAATCGGCGCTGGATGAGCTGGCTTTCTATATCGGGTTGCAGGAGGGGCCACGGCGTATTGAGTGTTACGACATTTCCAATATATCCGGTACCGAGGCTGTTGGCTCGATGGTGGTAATGATAGACGGTCAGCCTGCCAAGGCAGAATACCGTCGTTTCAAGATCCGTGGCATAGAAGGGCCTAATGACTTTGCCATGATGGCACAGGTGATCGGACGGCGGCTGAAACGGGTGCAGGAGGATGACGAGAAGTTTTCCGATCTGCCTGATCTGATCATTGTGGATGGAGGCAAAGGGCAGCTTTCAGCGGCCAGGGCTGTCATGGAAAGCATGGGTTTTGGCTTCCTGCCAACAGTTGGCTTGGCTAAGGAGCATGAACATATCTTCCTGCCGGGCGAGTCGGATCCAGTCATTCTTCCTCGCCAGTCTCAGAGCCTCTATCTGGTCCAGCGCATACGGGATGAGGCGCATAGGTTCGCCATCACCTATCATCGCCAACTGCGGGCCAAGAAGCAGGTTGCGTCCTGGCTGGAAGGGTGCCCGGGCATTGGCGAAGCGCGACGTAAGGCGCTGCTTAAGACCTTTGGCACTTTGAACAAAGTGAAGGCCGCCAGCGTCGCGGAACTGGCGGAGGTTCCGGGCATGAACTGGCAGGCAGCTGAAGCGTTGCATACCTATATTCGCAAGCAACCGCCTCCGCACAAAGAAGGTTAAGGGCGAGTTTGGGGCGAAACTGCTTGTGTCTAAGCTAATTAGATAGAGAGAACAAGGAGGGGTGGCATTGCGCAAAGCAAATTTTGTCTATACCGGTCAGGAACGCGTCAATTTCACAATCATCTATGACGAGCTTTGGGACTCTTACCTGCCTTACTTAGGACCGGCCGCTGCTCTTCTTTATTGCTACCTGCTCAGGCTGAGCCGCACTGGCATTTCTGGTCCAGGCGGTGCTGGCTGGCAAGCTGAGGTATGCGCTCCATTAGGACTTACTGTAGCAGATAGCCATCAATGCTGGGCCAGGCTTCAGGAGTTTGGCTTGATATTCCCGGCAAGCGATGGTAGCTATACTTTGAGCTATCCCAAAACTAAAGAAGAGTTCAGCACACAGCTTGCGGATTTTATGCCTCTTAAACAAATGCCGCTGCCCGCTGTAAGCGCTGATCCGTCAATTAAGTCGGAGGCTGTGATGAAGTCTTTAAGGCGCAACCGCAGCAACAAGACACTCTTTTCCTTTGTTGAGCAGGAATTCGGGCGCGC
Source organism: Bacillota bacterium (assembly GCA_041686915.1). Classification (GTDB taxonomy): domain Bacteria; phylum Bacillota; class UBA994; order UBA5500; family UBA5500; genus JAWLDB01. Next base: position 7,623 of record JAWLDB010000080.1, on the reverse strand, counting down.
TTTAAGCATGACTGAGATGGAAAAGGTGTTGGCGCTGGAGAAGACCTACGCCCGTGACTTGATAGAACTGGCCGTTGAACTGGCAATCATTGCTCAAGCGCGCAGTTTGGCCTATATCGAGCAAATACTAGTCAATTGGCACCTGAAGGGTATCACCACAGCAGCTGCTGCTCGCAAAGACAACGAACAGCACCGTCAGCAGAAAGGCAAGCGGCCAAGTAAAGCCAAAGCCAAGCCAGCCGGCGAATCTACAAAGGCGGACGACAATATTTGGGATGACTTGGAGCTATACAGACCCCGTCCAAAGGAGGACACTAAATGAACGCTGATATGCAGCGGGTAGCCAAACTGCATTCGGCCCGTGAGCGATATGAGAGTGCGCTACAGCGGTATCCAGAGCTACGGCGGCTGGAAGACGAGTTAATCAAGATGTATACAGACAAGGTGCTAAGGCGTACGTTTGTCAGGCAGGAAGACTGGCAGGCGGCGGTTGACAGGCTGCATCAGGAAAAAGCGGCCTATTTGCAGCGCCATGGTATAGCTGTTGACTTCTCGGAGCCCTCCTGGGATTGTCCTCTCTGCCAGGACACGGGAGTAATCAACGGACAGATCTGTCGGTGTGAGCAGCAACGTATGCTGGAGCGGCGTTTCCATGGTGCCAGGCTTCCCGCGCGCTTGCGCGACCAAACGTTCAGCAAGTTCAGTCTCGAGTGGTATGAGCCCGAGAAGCTTACACCCCTGCGTAGCAGTGAGCGGGAGAATGCCTTTTATGTGCTGTCCAAATGCCGCGAGTTTGTCGCAACGGCTACGGAGGACTTGCGCTCAGCTACCGGCCTCTTCATCTCGGGGCGCAGCGGCTTGGGTAAGACCTTCCTGTGCAGCGCTATCTGCCATGCTCTGGCCGAAAACGGCATCGTACCCCTCTATATCGTCTTTTCGGACTTGATTGCAGACATTCGGGCGACCTTCCAGGGTGATACACCTTATTCAGAAAACGAGCTATTGGAGATGGCGCGTAAGGTGCCAGTGTTGGTGCTGGATGATTTGGGGGCTGAGCAGGTGACGGAATTTGTGGCCAGCCGGCTGTTTGATATTATCAACTACCGACGCAATGAAATGCTGCCGCTCGTTATCTCTTCCAACCTCTCGCTCGGTGACGTCACTCAGGTTTACTCCGAACGCATCGGCTCACGGCTTGGTGAGATGTGCTTGCCTTTGATGCTGTATGGCACTGATATTCGCGCAAAGCAGGTTATGAAGACGAGACGTTAGCCATTAGATTAATATTAATGAACTTTGCCTAAAAAACATTGATGATGTGACCAACTGTTGGTATAATATTGATAGCCGCTATTTAACATAAGCAGGGCGAAGTTAATTTTTCTAAGGAGTGACCGCTAATGCGTTATCAAGTTCCGGGCATTTGTCCGGTATGCGGAGAGAAGTTGGATGTAACCAAGCTGAGCTGTCATCACTGTGAAACCACTATCGAAGGCAACTTCGAGAACTGCCGGTTCTGTGGTTTGAACCCTGAGCAGAAGAACTTTGTTGAAGTCTTTCTGAAGTGCCGTGGCAATATCAAAGAGGTCGAGCGCGAGCTGGGCATTTCCTACCCGACTGTGCGTGGGCGTTTGGATAACGTCTTGGAAGCCATGGGTTACAGGGTAGACCAGGTAGACCGCAGCGAAGCGAGCAGTCGACGTAAGGATGTATTGGATCAGCTGGCTAAAGGCGAGATTTCTGCCGAGGAGGCAGTGAAGGCTCTCAAGTCACTTTCCTAGGGGGTGTAACGATGAGGCGACCAAGCTTTCTGATGATCGTGAGAGTCCGCACTCCTGAGCTACGCAGAGGCCTGTTCATCCCTATACCGCTTGCGGTGGTGGAAGACTTGCTGCAGACGGGTGTATCCATCTGGAAGCTGGTCGCCCGTTTTGTGCCGGCAGCAAGAGAGGCCTTGCAGGATATTCCAATGCAGGTAACCGACGTTCTATCACAGGTACCAGAGTTGGTTTCCGCCCTTAGGTCAGCGGGATCGTTTACGTTAGTAGAGGTCCATGATCCGGATGACGGCACCCATGTTACTGTCAAACTTGTTTGAGCAGACAACTGTCTGCTCATTTTCATATCACACATCAATAACGTGAATATGGTAATTAAAAATGTTTAAGCATATGTTGACATTATTAAGGATGAAGAATATAATGGTCTCAAGAAGAACTCCCAGAGGGAGAAGGAGGTCAACATACTGATGGAAAATGAACGTTTGCAGATCCTGAAGATGGTGCAGGAAGGCAAGATTACAGCTGATGAAGCATCTAAGTTGCTTGGGGCGGTGGAGGAGCAGTCAATGCTGCCTTCCACTGGCGGTGCAAAGTGGTTTAGGGTGAAGGTCATGGACCTGAAGACTGGAAAGGCCAAGGTTAACGTGAACTTGCCAATCGGGTTGATTGATGTAGGCCTGAATATAGGCATGAAGTTCATCCCCGAAGAGGCCATGGGTAACGCCAAGGGCGTCGACATCAAGCAGCTGGTTGATGCGATCAAGCATGGTGCGATGGGCAAGCTGGTGGAAGTGGAAGACGACGAGGAAGGCATCCGCGTCGAAGTCATTGTCGAGTAGGTTGCAGGCAGGGGGCTTAGGCCCCCTGCACTTGCATTTGCTACTATGTGACAATCACAGCCTTCTAAGTTTATAATGACAGTAACAGGGGTTGCAGTGTGTGTAAGCCTTGCATGGGGGAGGGAGAGAATTATGAGCAAACGTCTCTACCGGTCCGAGCATCAACGGATGCTAGGTGGTGTTTGTGGTGGGCTCGCCGAATACTTCCACATCGACCCGACAATCGTTAGATTGGCCTGGGGTTTGTGCGTGTTGGTTTACGGAACGGGTCTGTTGTTCTATCTGTTGGCCTGGGTAGTAATACCGAAAAAGGTTGACCTATAGATTTAGACTAGATAGTAAGTAAGGGGTGGGGTCATGAAGAGAAGTTTTGGGTGGAAGGTTGTCGTCAATGCAGCCGGGCTATATCTGATATCCACCTACCTGGTGCAGAGTGTGCAGATCGATGGTCCGTTGGCGGTAATTGTCGCCGGGCTGATCTTAGGGATTGTGAATGCGCTGATCAGGCCTGTTTTTTTCATTCTCTCACTGCCGTTCACCTTGATAACCTTAGGTCTTTTCACCTTTATTGTGAACGGCTTTATGCTAAAGGTGACAGACTGGTTGGTACCCGGCTTTAGCATTCCTGGGTTCTGGACAGCCGTTTGGGTCTCCATCTTGATGAGCCTGTTCAGCACAATAGTCAATGCGCTGGTGGGAGATAGCCGAAAGCACTATTGAGTGGTTATAGGAGTTATCGTGGAATATTTGCCGGCAGCGGCAAATATTTTTTTGCTTATAAACTTCGCTTATTGAAATTTACTGGAGTAGTATGTTGACATGTGCACGGGATTAACTCTAAACTGTATATCAGATATTTCATACTATTTATGATTGTGTCGGCCTCTATTCGCCTATAGAATAGTTGGTGATTGCCCCCGGGAAGGAGAGACTTGTATGGATTCAATTGTACGCCTCTTTGGTTACGTCCGGAAGTATTGGTTCAGGCTCACGTGTGCAATCATCCTAATGTTAGTGGGAACCGCACTGCTGATGGTGCAGCCGAAGATAATCGAGTTTACCTTTGACCACATCTATGAGGAAGGTAACTGGTCAATGCTGGTGCTGGCGGCACTCTCGGTAATCGGGGTGACTCTGCTCCAAGGCGCGATCAACTATACCGAGCGCATCATGATGGAGTGGATTGGCCAACGCACTATCTATGACCTGCGCAACTCCATCTATCAACACCTGCAGAACTTATCCTTCAGTTTCTATGACAAGGCGCAGACCGGGCAGTTGATGTCCCGTGCGACTGCCGATGTTGAGCAGTTGCGCCGCTTTATCAGCTTCGGCACAATGCGCCTGGTTAGCAGCTTTTTTACCTTTGTATTCGTCCTTGTGACCTGCTTGTCTATGAACTGGCAGCTGACCATCCTCTCTCTATCGACCATGCCCTTCCTGGCCTGGTCAGTGGCCATGTTTAGTAAGCATGTTCGCCCACGTTACCGCAAAATCCAGCAGCAGATGGCAGAACTGACTACAGTCCTGCAGGAAAACGTGACCGGCGTGCGGGTCGTCCGGGCCTTTGCCCAAGAGGAGCGGGAGATTGAGAAGTTTCGCAAGAAAAACTGGGAGTATCTCGAACAGAATATAATCACCGTCAGGCTATGGGCTTTCTACTTTCCGCTGATGAACTTTATTACTGGGGCCGGCACGACGCTGATCCTGTGGTACGGTGGGCGATCAGTTATTTTGGGTACCATGACTATCGGTCAGATGTTAGCATTCAACGCCCTGCTTATGCGACTGGTTGCGCCGGTGCGCATGTTGGGTTGGTTGGTGAACATGTACAACCAGGCATCAGCTGCAACAAGCCGCATCTTCGAAATCCTTGATACCAAACCGGATGTACAGGACCGGCCAGGAGCCAAAAGTATGGCTGCAGTCAAAGGCCATATCCGCTTTGAAGATGTCTCTTTTGGCTATGATGGCGAAAGCTTAGTGCTGAAACATCTGAACATTGATGCCAGGCCAGGCCAGCGGGTTGCTTTGCTTGGCGCCACCGGCTCTGGCAAGAGCACTGTCATCAATCTGATTCCCCGGTTCTATGATGTCAGCGAAGGTAAAGTCACTGTTGACGGCACAGACATCCGCGACGTAACCATCGAGTCCTTGCGCAAGCAGATTGGCATAGTGTTGCAGGAGACCTTCTTGTTCTCGGCTACTATCCGCGAGAACATTGCCTATGGACATACCAATGCCACTGAGGCTGAGATCATTGCAGCTGCCAAGGCAGCCCGCATCCATGATTTTATTATCAGTTTGCCGGAAGGCTATGACTCTTTGGTGGGCGAACGCGGCGTCGGCCTCTCCGGCGGTCAGAAACAGCGTATCGCAATTGCGCGTGCTCTACTGATGGACCCCCGTATCCTGATCCTGGATGACTCAACCTCCAGCGTAGACACAGAGACGGAATACCTGATACAGCTGGCGTTGGAAGAACTCATGCAGAACCGGACCACCTTTGTTATTGCTCAGCGTCTATCAACAGTTAAGAATGCTGACCAAATCATTGTGCTGCAGGATGGTGCTATTGCTGAGCAGGGCACTCATGAGGTCCTGCTTGAGCAGGGTGGCATTTACAGGGAAATCTATGACTTGCAGTTTAAGCAGCAAGAGCTACAATCCGTCATTGCTGGAGCAGAAGGAGGTGCTTGCTAATGCGAGGTGGTGGACATGGACATGGGCGCTTTGACGCCGAGACGCTGAATGTAAAGGTAGACGCCTCTGTTATCAAGCGCATTGGGCCCTTCATTTGGCCGTACCGCTTCTATCTGCTAGCCGGGCTGGTATTCATGTTGGCTGTTTCGGTTACCGGGCTGGCTACACCGATCCTGATGCGCACTGCTATCGACCGCTTCATTCGCGAAGAGAGGAACATTGACGGCCTTACAACCATCTCACTGATCTACCTGGTGGTGTATATCCTTAACTGGATCTGCACCTATTGGCAGACATACTTTGTCTCCTGGGCAGGGCAAAACATCATCTATAGCATCAGGCAACGCCTGTTTGAGCACCTGCAGAGGCTGTCATTCAACTTCTATGACCGGATTGAGGCCGGGCGAGTCATGTCTCGGGTAACCAACGATGTCAACGCCCTCAGTGAACTGGTATCCTCAGGCATTCTGAATGTGATCAACGACATTTTCAAGCTGGTGGGTATAGTCGGCATCATGTTGTCCTTCAACTGGCGTTTGGCGCTGCTGACCTTTACGACTCTGCCATTTCTGGTGTTATTGGCAACTAAGTTCCGGACCCGTATGCAGCTGGCCTATCATCAGGTGCGGCGCAAAATCGCGACCGTCAACGCCAACTTGCAGGAGAATATCTCCGGCATCAGAGTTGTACAATCCTTTACCAGGGAAGACCAGAACTCGCAGCGGTTTGACGCAACCAACATGGAAAACATGCAAGCAAACATGCAGGCCGCGCAGCTTAATTCCATGTTCGGTCCATTGGTAGAGTTGGTCGGAGCGGTCGGGATTTGCATGGTTCTCTGGTACGGCGGTTCGTTAATCAGGACTGGTGTTCTAACAGTTGGTACTGTCTACGCCTTTTATAATTACGTAGGCCAGTTCTTTATGCCAATCCGCGACCTTTCGCACGTATATAACATTTGGCAATCTGCTACCGTCTCGGTTAACCGTATCTTTGAGCTGCTGGAAACGGAGCCAGAGGTGCAGGATGCACCTGATGCATATGACCTGCCGGTTATTAAGGGGCGTGTTGTATTCGACGGTGTCACGTTCGGGTATTATCCAGAGCAGCCCGTATTACACGATGTAGTAATTGCGGCAGAGCCAGGCCAGACTGTAGCCCTGGTTGGCCCTACTGGAGCAGGCAAGAGCTCTACTATAAATCTGCTTTCCAGGTTCTATGATCCGCAGGAAGGGCGCATCACCATTGACGGACACGACTTGCGGCAGGTAACGCTCAAGTCGTTGCATCAGCAGCTAGGTATCGTGCTGCAGGACACCTTCCTCTTCTCAGGGACAATCCATGACAATATCTGCTATGGCCGGCCCGACGCAACCGATGAGCAGGTGATGGCCGCAGCTACGATGGTCGGTGCGCACGAGTTCATCATGCGCCTGCCCCAAGGGTATGATACCGAAGTACACGAGCGGGGGTCCCGGCTATCTATTGGTCAGCGTCAGTTGATCTCGTTTGCGCGGGCACTCTTGTGTGATCCACGCATTCTCATTCTGGACGAGGCTACTTCCAGCGTAGATGCATACACTGAGGTCATCATTCAGAAGGCATTGGATCGCTTGCTCAGAGACCGGACTGCCTTTGTGATTGCCCATCGCCTCTCTACCATCCGTAATGCTGACAAGATTGTGGTCATCGATCAGGGACGGGTAGTGGAAGAAGGTACCCATGACGAGTTGCTCGCCAGGGAAGATGGCCTTTACCGCACCCTTTACGATATGCAGTTCAAGCATCAAGAAACCGCATAAACCCCCGTCAGGATGATTGAAGAGCCGCGCTTGCGGCTCTTTTGTCGTCCCGCCTGATGGAACAGGTGCAGGATTTAGCACAAAAAGAGAGAAAATTAAGAGCATATTAGTTATGCCTGAGAAGCAACTGACTACTGCGCAGGCAGACAAAAACAGATGGAGGTGGCAGAGTGCTGCGCTTGGTCGCGATAGATTTGGATGATACGTTGCTCTGTCCTAACGGGACAATTAGCAGGAGAGTGCAGGACGCAGTGCAAGCCGTTAGGGATGCAGGGGTGTTGGTTACCCTTGCCACCGGGCGCATGTATCAGTCGGCCTTGCCTTTTGCCCAGCAGTTATCCCTTGACCTTCCCCTGATTACTTACCAGGGAGCTCTGATCAAGACTACACAGACCGGCGAAGTGTGGCGTTCACTGCAGATAGAAAAGGACATACTGGTTCATCTGCTGAGGTTTCTAGAGCAGAAGCAGGTGCACATCAATTTGTATGTAGGCGATG
>JAWLDB010000079.1:0-11568 GCA_041686915.1 Bacillota bacterium | reverse complement strand
GAAAAAAGCGGGGGCCTCTGCCCCCGCTTTCGCGTGCGTATGCTTATAGACCGGCGTCTTTGCGCAAGGCGTCGACCTTGTCCAGGCGCTCCCACGGCAAATCGAGGTCGTTGCGGCCGAAGTGGCCGTAAGCTGCGACCTGACGATAAATCGGCCGGCGCAGGTCAAGGTTTTTGATGATGGCTGCCGGGCGCAGGTCAAAGTGCTTGCTGACCAGCTCACTGATAACCTTGTCATCAATCTTGCCTGTACCGAAGGTCTCGACCATGATGCTGACCGGCTTGGCAACGCCGATGGCGTAAGCCAACTGAATTTCACAGCGGTCTGCCAAACCAGCGGCTACGACGTTCTTGGCCACATAGCGTGCAGCGTAGGCGGCAGAACGGTCAACCTTGGTCGGATCCTTACCAGAGAAGGCGCCACCACCATGGCGTGCAGCTCCACCGTAAGTATCCACGATGATCTTGCGGCCGGTAAGGCCGGCGTCGCCCTGCGGACCACCAATAACGAAGCGTCCGGTCGGGTTGATGAAAATCTTGGTCTGCTCATCCATCAGTTCAGCCGGTACAACCGGCTTGATTACCTGATCAATCAGGTCTGCGCGAATCTGTTCGAGCTCAACCGTCGGCTTATGCTGTGAAGAAATGACGATGGTATCGACGCGCACCGGGCGGTACCCATCATACTCAATAGTAACCTGGGTCTTGCCGTCTGGCCTGAGGTAGGGAACGATGCGCGACTTGCGCACTTCCGACAGGCGACGGGAAAGCTTATGCGCCATCATAATTGGCATTGGCATGTACTCAGGCGTCTCGTTGCAGGCAAAGCCAAACATCATACCCTGGTCGCCAGCACCGATCAGTGCGGCTTGGTCCTCGTCATGTTGGACTTTGTGTTCAAGGGCGTCATCGACACCCTGGGCAATATCCGGCGACTGCTCATCGATAGAGGTTAGCACTGCGCATGTATCGCCATCGAAGCCATACTTGGCTCGGGTGTACCCAATATCCTTAATGGTTTCACGCACTAGCTTGGCTATCTCGACGTAACAATGGGTGGTGATCTCACCAATCACCATCACCATACCGGTAGTGACGGCTGTTTCGCACGCCACCCGGGCTTCCGGATCCTGGGCCAAAATAGCATCCAGGACGGTATCAGAAATCTGGTCGGCAATCTTATCTGGATGGCCTTCTGTAACCGACTCTGATGTGAAGAAATAACGGTTCTCTTTCGACATCTTCTATCCCTCCCATGCAAATCCCCTTACCCACGTGGGCAGAACACCTACTCGCGCTAATAGAGGACGTGAAAAGGATTGCCCATTAAAAAACTCCCACTTCATTTTTGGAAGCGGAAGCAGGGGTCTCCTATTTCTGCTCCTATCTCGCAGATGAACTCTGCAGGAATTAGCACCTGGCGCAAAAGCGCTGGTTGCTGGGTTTCATCGGGCCCTTCCCTCCACCTCTCGGGATAAGAGTTTGGATTTCATTCTAATGTAATTTTTCCCGTGTGTCAACGATTTAAACACGCCCTAGAAAGCCGTAAGGCCTGCGCCCCGTTGGTTTGGGTGCAGGCCTTAAAAACAATCAACTTACGTAAAGGCTAGACAATCAGCTCAGGCGGCGTTGGATCTTGCGGCCCAGGCCGGTCGGAACTTCCTGAACGCCAGCCGCTAATCTTACGGTAGAGTACGAACAGGACGAGCTGGAAGTAGCCAGTCCAGATAACCTGGACGAAGGTGAGCAGCAACCTGGCCATGCCGTTGTCTCCACCCAAACGGGAAAGCAGCCCGCCTACAATGATGTTAATTACGGCCAGTATCAGGAAGGGGCCGATGTTTGACCAGACCACGTTCAGGCTTCTAATCATCGCGGAAATCGTTCCCTCGTCATCCACGACCACAATCTTGGTCCACATCCCAATAAAGAAGCCGGCTATAGAAAACACCAGGAACCCTAGAGCCGCGAGTGGCAGCGAACGTACCAGGAAAGGTAGAACGCTGGTCGGGTCAGCCGAGTTGCCGAGTTGCATCATGATGAAGCCGAGTTGGTTTACGATTCCGCCAAAAAAGATTACGCCTACAATGATACCAAGCACGGCCAAAATCAAGCTTCCGCCCAATATACGCCAGTAGTACTTACGCACACCTTCCATAAAATGACCGGTAGAGACAGTTTCGCCCGCAGAGGCTGCGCCCAGCATATTGGCTTGCCCCGCCGAATAAGCAACGCCCACCAGCATGCCTAAGAAGCCGATTACCCCGGCGCCGGCCATCAGGCGCGGTGCCATCATATAAAGCTGGCTTTCGATGGCCAGTCGGTCAAGGCCTCCGAAGCCCAACACCGATAATCCAAAAAAGATGAGGATGATGCCGAAAGCTATAGCCATACCGATGGCGACGAGAACTGGGAACCAGATTACAATCCAGTTGCGCTTCAGCTCCTGCCAGGCTGTGCTTAGCGACTCTTGCACCAGGTTCACACCAAATACCCCCTCTCCCTACTTGCATCCATTGTAGCATTTGTCTTGCCCAACTGCTCGTGCAAATCGATAATAATGTGCCCATCTAGCCGTCATTCCTCTAACAACGTATTCACGCGCTTTGTTGGGCAGAATGAAATTCTGCCCAACCAGCGTCTCACGCTTCCGCGGATCGTGGGCGCAACATGTTGCGCCCCTACGGTTTTCGTGGCGTGAGGTAGGGGTCGGATCCTATCCGACCCGGTGCGGGCGCAACATATTGCGCTCCTACGATTAGGCAGGGAAATCGGCTAATCTGGCTAACATACAACTGGTAAAGCAAAAATGGGAGTTGAGGACATGTTAGTCGGTATCTGCACCATAACCTTGCGCCTGCATGCCACGCAATCACTCAAGGATAAACGTTCCATCATCAAGAGCCTGATAGAGCGGATGCGCAAGCAGCTGAACGTGAGCGTAGCCGAAGTGGATGCGTTGGATGAATGGGGCAGGGCGGTAATCGCGTTGTCCGCGGTCAGCCTGAGCGAATCGATTATCCGCGACCTGTTCAAGTCTGCTGAGCATATGGCAGAGAAGGCGCCAGGCGCGGAAGTGGTGGATGTCAAGGCGGAGATGCTGTAGGGGCGCCCACGGGACACGGCATGCCGTATCCCTACGTGAGAGATAAGGTCTGCGCGGACCGGAGTCGGGAGTGCCCGAGGACACAGGAAACGGGCCCTCGCAGGCCCGTTCTTCGTTATTCCCCTACCGGGTAATATGCGACAGTTAACATCCCTGCCCCGCCATGCATCGCCAGTGAGGCACTCATCTCACTAGTGTAGCTCTGCTGAATGTCCAGCTTTTCACTCAGGCGCGCGATCAGGTCGGCAGCACCCTGGGGGTCTTGCGCGTGTTGGACTGCCAGTACTACCTTGCGTCCGGCTGCTCCTTCGAGCACCATTCGTTCAATCTTCTGGACTGCACCCTGCCAACTCCGCGCCTTGTCGTGCACGACCACATAACCATCCACAGCACTCAGGATGGGCTTAATATTCAGCACGGCACCGAGCATTGCCTGCACCATCTTGACGCGCCCGCTCTTCTGCAGATACTTCAGTGTAGGAACAGCGATGTATACGCGATTGTTGCTGCGGATCTGCTCCAGCTTAGCCAGAATACCTTCCTTCGTCTTGCCCTCCACCGCTGCTTCTGCCGCAGCAATAGCCATCAAGCCAGTGCCCATGGCAGCAGTTTCACTGTCAAAGACGGTGATGTCTGCTTCGGGCAACATCTCAGCAGCCAAACGCGCGCACTCACAAGTGCCACTAGCTTTTCCGGTAACAAAAACGCCGATAATCTTCTTGCCTTGCTCAACGAGTGGTTTAAATATCTCTAGGAAGTCGCCAGGTGACGGCTGTGACGTTGTCGGCATTTCTCCCCTGCGCAACAGGTCGTAAAGGCTGTCTTTATCCAGGTCAATGCCTTCCCGATAGGTGATAGCACCAAGCTGTACAGCCATTGGCACGACGGAGATGGGCAGCAGTCCTAACAGTTCCTCAGGCAAACTAGCTTGTGAATCAGTAACGACATGCACTTTGCTCACTTTACTTTATCCCCCCACATTTCCTTTAAAGAGCAACGTTCCAATACTATAGACGACCTCTGTCCGGCAAAGTGTTATATCTATTTATGTAAGTAAGAAAAAACACTACCAGCACCCCAGCCAGCGCCCCGCAGGTATCTATGCCGACATCGCGCAAGCTCGGCCCTCGCCCCGGTACGAACGATTGGTGCCACTCGTCACTGACTGCGTAGAGCACCGAGACGGCCACTGCTCCGAAGTATGCCATCCGGGCAGCCAGGATTGGTTTTAGCGCCCGTAGCAGTAGCATGGAAAGTACGGCATATTCAAAGAAGTGGGCTGACTTCTGTAGCACAAATTTGGAAGCGCCGCCTGGAAATGCAGAAGAAGGCACAAACGGTTTCAGGATAGCAGCAGCCCATGCGCTGATTTGCTCACCACTTTGGCTGGAGAAGAAGAAAATCAGCCCCATCCAGGCTAGCACAGGAAGCACATGTGTCAGGAAATAGCGCATTCGATACAAGCGCAACCACCTCCATTTAGATTATCTGCCCAGCTAGTGCAATCATACCATTTCACAGGGCTAGCTGATCGCACCGGACTTACGCATAATGCTGCATAAAAGGTGCAACAAGCGCGGACCAGACCCTCCCTGCCCCAGCAGCCGGTTTGCCACCCACTTGGTCTGGGGATGAGCTGTCTTTGGATCAGACAAGTATAATCCCAAGAGGCCGCCAATTGCTACCCGGTGAAACCCAGCGTGGTCCAGACCTGATGCCACACTCAAAGCCTGCCTGACGAACTCGATCAATCGCTCGCTTGCGCCATAATGGTCTTTATAGTAGCTGACGAAGTTCAATTGTCCGGTTTCATCGTCTATCCGCTGATCGACCAGATAGTCTAGAAGAATATGTAATCCACATATCCAGGGAAAATAGGCGGCCTTTAATGCGACTACTTGCTCGTCACTCAGCCCTTGATCAAAGGCAGCAGCGTATAAGCTGAAGTGACCAAGAGTGGAACCTGTGGCGGCAGCAAACTCCCAGGGTAAGAACCCCGGGTACACAGACAGGTGCTGCTTGACCCACCCAAACAGTTTCGTCTCTCTTTCATTGATGTGCAAGTGTTTGTATGTCTGCAACCGCGAGTAAAGCCTGGCCAGTTCGAGCATATGCTGCTTCACCCGGTAGTAAGCCGGCTGCACGCAAGCCTCACGACAAGTCTGCACCAAGGAGATGAGATAGCCACCGTCATCCTTATATGGATAGTAGGCATAGTAATCTGAAATGCTTCCTTCCGGATCAAGGGCCTCCTCCATGGCGAGGTGCAGCCGTTCAAAAGCTGCTTCACTTTGCACCTGCATGCTGTCCACTAGATTATCCAGGTAATCGCTAATCGTCTGATAGGCTACGATGAACTTCGTGGTTTGCGCCCGATCCACCCCAGGATAAGAAGCAAAAATACTTCCGCCTTGGCAATGAAAGGCTTTGCTCTTGATACTGTCCTGAGCTTGTTTTCTCAGGTTCTCATCAGGTATGCGGCTGGCCAGTCTCCGCCATCCACCTAGCTCTCTTTCAACCAGCGGCAGTGTTTTATGTATATGTTGCAACACCAGGTTGATGTTGTTTGTTGGCTTGACTGCAGCCACTTTCACTAGCCCATCTCCCTTGTTGTCGAATAAGTATGCGTTAGCCAGTATGCCCCGCAACGGCTGCTTTATAAGCAAAATCCCAGGCTGAAAGGCCTGGGATGATGGTCTTATACTCTTAAGCAACGGGGCGGAAACGGTGCTCTGGCTTAAACAGCAACTGCCAGAGTTCAGGGCTCAAGCAGTCACGCAAAGGTATCTGTTCATACGTGAACTTGCCGCTGAAGGGATTGCTTTCATCCATCTTACCCGTTCGCCAATTCACCAGGTCCTCTTCTGCCAGCCGGTTGACTTCGCCAATCAAGGCCTTCGCCTCTGCAGTATGAGGGCAACAGATGTACAGTCGGCAGACTAGCGGCCTGGCGTCATATTTTCCGCAACCCTGCCCGTCCTCGCGCAAGCAATACAGGTCGGGGTTGGCCAAACGCACCCTATCCAGCTTCCACGGCTCATAGGACGTGCAATAGGCCATGAACTCTTCCTGGGTCACCTCTTCGGCATGAGCCAGTCGCACCACATCAATGCGGGAGAGATAGATGCCAAACCTCTGGCAGCAGTAAGTGCATCCAAAACAGGTGCCGTTTGGCTGCTTCTCAGGAAAGCAGCGCAGCTCCTTTTGCAGGTTAGCGTCGTCGCTGGCAGCCTGCATCGCCAGCACCAGGTCCTCCACTGTAGCGTTTTCATCGATGATACTTAAATCCAAGCCCAAGCCTTGCTGCAACTGTACGGAAGATGCGACGACACGCACATTATCCTCTCCCCAAGCAGACTCCTAAAGCCTATTATAGGGAGTGGTATGACCGCTAACCAACAGTGGCTTTAGCCCAAAAACAGCTGCCAATATCTTTGGCGTTGAACTATTTTACTCGTGCAAGTTGCTGTGCAGTGGCTCTCAATTGATTGACCATCACCGTTAGTTCCTGCAACGCAGCATGCACCTCGGATGAAGCAGTTACTTGATCCTGCGCCACGCTATCTGCCAAGATTATGCCCTGCAGGATTTCCTTCACAGCAGTCATCGTCTGCCCAAGTGATTTGCTGATGTTCTCAGCCGACTCATTGCTGGTCTGAGCCAGCTTCCGCACTTCGCCAGCAACGACAGCGAAACCACGGCCTGCCTCGCCTACCCGGGCCGCTTCGATGGCGGCATTCAGGCCGATCATCCTGGTCTTGTTGGCTACCTGCCGAATAAACCCGAGCACCTCATCTACCTCGCCCAATGAGTTCTCGGTCTGGGCAGCAGCTGCTGACAAGTTCTGCCCAGCAGCTGCCAGCTGATTGGCGCTTGACTGCAGTTTATCCAGCGCCTGCGTGATGCGTTCCCCAGTCACAGCCGCCTGGGTCGTCATCGCTTCGAGCTCCTGAGCCCGCGCTGCCATAGTCTCCATCAAGTGCTCACGCGATTCTATGATTTCCATCATTACACTAGCCGCCTCTGCACCAATCACCTGGGTGGTTGCAGGCTTGATCGACATGACATGGTCCAGCAGCTCCCGGCGTCCGGTGACCTCAAAGATTACCTGCACATCCGGGCGCTGCACCAAATGGTCTGTATCCAATGTGGTTTCTACACCTAGTTTACGCGCCAGATCAAAAGCCAGGGCATCCGGACGAACGTCCGCCACCCCTACCACCTTTACGTTGTTCATATGCGCCAGAGCCTGCAACACGGCGTAGCCACCCCTACCACCACCGACTATCGCTACCTTTAACAACCAGCCCACCCCCAAAGTCTAATTATTGCTGCAGTAAACGTTCTCCAGCGGGCCATGATTTTCCTGTCGAACCGTAGCGAAATAAAGAGGGCGGGGTTATCCCCCGCCCAATCGGGTCGATGACCCATCGACCCCTACAATTTATTCTCCTGCGAACAGGTCTTCCCACATCTTCAGGTAGCTCTCCTTGGTGTAGACCGGCTGGAACTTCTGCTTGGCTTCCATTGCCTTGGCAGCGTCGTCTGCCAGCAAGTCAACCAGGCTCATAGCCATCAGCTTGGCTGCCTTAATGTAGGCCAGGTCCTCATCCTCAATCATGAAGTCCTTGGCGTGGCCGCGGCCAGTGATGCCGCCAACATACGGATGGATGGTCGGCATGAGCATGCTGACATCGCCGATGTCACTGGACCCAGTACCGTGTCCACCTTCGCCTACCCACTCTTCGCCCACCAACTCTGCTGCATTGGCGCGGAAGATCTCGGTCAATGTCTCTTGATTGAGGCGCGGCAGATAGCCTGGAATCTGGACGATTTCCACCTCGGCTCCAACGGACATAGCGCCGGCCTTCAGCGCCCGGTCAACCTTAGTGCTGGCATCCAGGATCGCATCCATGTTAGCACCACGCACGTAGGTCTCCATCCTGACGTCTGCCGGAATGATATTTACCAGATCGCCACCCTTGGTAATAATTGGGTGGACACGGATATGGTCTTGGTCACGGAATGTCTCGCGTTGAGCGTGGATGCCCATAAGTCCCATCATAGCGGCATTCAAGGCATTTACGCCGTTATGCGGAGCACCGCCGGCATGAGCTTCTACGCCGTGGTATTTAACGAGCTTGCCAACGAAGCCGTTGCTGGTACCGCCGACTACCATCTTCTTGTCGCCACCGCTGCTGTGGAACATCATCGTTACATCGATGTCGTCCATCTCGCCCAGAGCGATGAACTCCTGCTTACCACCGAGGAACTGTATCTTGCCCTCTTCACGCAGCTTTTGCCTGTATTCAATCTCCACATACTCTTCAGCCGGGACTGCCATAAAGGCTATGTCGCCAGCCAGCTCGTTCATTAATCCTGTATCCTTCAAAGCCATCGCAACGCCTAGCATACCTGCGACCTGGGCATTGTGGCCGCAAGAGTGGGCTGCGCCAGTCTGCGGATCAGCATGCGGATGCTCAGGGCAGACAACTGCGTCCAGCTCGCCCATAACAGCAACCTTCACCTTGCTATCCTTGCCCTTCATTTCTGCGCGCACACCAGTGATGCCGATCTCATCGCGATATTCCAGGCCGAGTTCGGTGAATGTCTTCTTAACCAGTTCAGCAGCCCTGAACTCCTTGTACCCTAACTCCGGGTGTTGGAAGATTTCGCGGCCTATCCCAATAATCTGGGCACGACGCGCATCAATGGCAGCACACAGCTTTTCCTTCATTTGCTGCTTGTTCAACAAATAACCCTCCCATTCTCTCTAACGGGGCATAAGCTCCCTTATTCCATATCCGGAATATTCCCCTTATTGCTTCACTATTCCTGCATCATCGCCATCTGGCAACTTTTATATGTGTGCGCCCGCTGCGGCTCACGCCACCCACTTCCTGCAGCTCAGCGCGGCCATGTCCACTGAGTGACAGCATAGCCCCCTGCTCTACCAGGCAGTCCACCCGCTGCTCCGGTCGATAGTTCAGCTTCATCTTGCCAGCGCGAATCAGGTCAGCAGCCTTGCTGCGTGAGATGCCGTAGGCAGCCGCGGTCACAGCGTCCAAACGCAGGGTAGAAACGGTGGATACACGCTCCTGCACCTCCCGCTCGGGAGCCTGCACCTCCGATAGTGCGATCTCACTTACCTGTACCGTCACCCGGCCCACCGACTGCCAGTTCGCCAACACCCAGTTCAGAGCCGAGGCATGTAGAATTACCTGGCACCCTTCGGGCTGCACCAGGATGTCCCCAAACAGCTCGCGTTTCAGGCCAAGCGATAACAACGAGCCCATATAGTCCCGATGTGTCACCGATGCAAACTGAAAGTTACCACTGACCTGTACTGCAGCCAATGGATAATACTCAGGTGTTGGGTCATCCTCACCCGGGTAGAAGGCCACAACCTCCCGCTCAGCCCCGTCATAGCCTCCGCAGTTGGCCATACCGACCTCCCAGAGGTAGCTGTGCTCTTCCAGCACCAACCGCTCACCCGGGTCCAAGAACTGAGTATATTCCACGCTCCAGTTGCGCCCCGCCCGCTCCGCCTTGTCCCAGGCGGACGCAACCAGCATGCGTTGCTTTTCTGGTAACCGATCTAGTACGTCGCGTCGTTTCATAAGACCACTCCTTACAGGGAGAAAGAATTCCACATGCATATAGTCCTATCCTCTTGTTCATGCCGGTCGATGAGCCATCGACCCCTACATCATGCATGCCACGTTTCCGGTAGGGGCGCATTGGTAATGCGCCCACCCCAGGGTCGCCGGCCGTCGACCCCACAAACAAGCATGCCACAATTTAGGTAGGGGCGCATTGATAATGCGCCCGCCCAGGGTCGATGACCCATCGACCCCTACCAGGAGAATCTTTTCAAATACCTGCCGCACTGGCAGGTGTTTTTCATTCCTTTACGGAATGTTTACTGGTCTAATTTTCCGTTGACAGGAGGGTTGAACAGTGCTGTCATTCCGTATTAATTGCGGCTTCTCCCTGGCACCATACCGTTCAACCTATAATGCCTGGCAACAGCACACCGCCCGCATATCCCAAGGCAGACGCATTATCTCTGCCGCAGATGATTCTGCCGGCCTTGGCATCTCCATGAAACTACTATCCAGATCGCTAGGAAGCCGCATGCAGTTACGCAATATTCAGGATCAGGTAAGCATGCTGCAGGTAGCCGATAGTGGCTTGGGCGAGAGCATTGCTTTGCTCCAGAATCTCAGGGAGCTGACCATCAGGGGCTCATCCTCCGTCCTATCGTGCGAGGACAAAGAGGCAGTTCGCTTGGAAGCCCGTGCACTACTCGACGGATTGAGGGCACTGTCCCAAGGAGTCGCTTTTAATGGCAAGTTGCTGCTGCGACGCGAGACCAAAACCGTTAGCGAATTGGTTCCCCAAAGCAAAGTAGTAGATGTTCATACACTGCTGCAGCTGCCCCAAACACTAGCAATTGACGGCCTATCCTCCATTCCGAGTAGCATAGCCTGGCACCCTGATGGAAAGAGCTTCGTATACAACTGGAGCGGCAGCTTTCGCGTCTACGATGTTGATAAAGGCACTTCTTACGGTGGTTATAATGTTGATATAACCACCACCGCAGCTTGGGTCAACGGAGGTTCTGCAATCATAGCCAATCAGTCATCACCCGCCAGACTAGCCATGTACAGCTTTGATGGAAGCAGCTTTAGAAGTCCTGTCATCCTGTATTCCGGGAAGGTTTATGGTACTCCCGTCAGCATCTCGGGAGAGAACAACTTCGTAGCCTATACTATAGAAACTGGCGAGGCAACAGCGCCCTATGCTGTTCAGATGACAGATACACGTACTGGCTCTCATGTTGGGACTTGGTCTACTACGGATCCAGGCATGTCTGGAAAACCTGTTCCTATTGCATTTAGCTCCGACGGCAAGCGCTTGTACGCTAGACTTTCTGGCACAGATGGCACTTCAATCGTGCAGCTTAGTTTAGAAGATGATGGCTCACTTCGGCAAACCAACTCTTACTCGGTTATAGGGAATCCTACCGTGCATGAACTATCACCTGACGGTAACACCCTGGCCCTTGCAGGAGAAGGTCTTCTTCAGCTTGTGAATCTGGCTACACATGAAGTGACCTCTGTCGAAGCACAAGTACATGAGGTTTCCTGGACACCTGAAGGCATGCTGCTTGCAGCTATGCCACAAACGGTCACACTTTACTCCCCAACCGGTGAACAGCGAAACGACATTCTGGCACCATCAGAAGGCACTGTAGGCTCGCTATCTGTTTGCAGGGTCTCACCTCAAGGTGACATAGTATATGGGTGGGGTAGTGGGAAGCTTTTCACCAGGCGGATAGATACTGCAACCTGGACTGAACAGTTATCCGGCATTCCTAGTGGCCCAGTCCAGTACTCACCTCTGCCTGAACCAGGGCTTTCCGGTACAATGCTTTCCTGGGACTGGATTACCAAACCT
>JAWLDB010000078.1:0-11578 GCA_041686915.1 Bacillota bacterium | reverse complement strand
TCAACGGATCAAAGAGCTGGACAATGAACTCAGGGCAACTGAGGAGGGCTTGCAGCAAGAGCTACTGACCATCCCTAACCTGCCTCACGCGAGTGTACCTGTGGGTGCAGATGACAGCGGCAACGTGTTCATTAAGGACTGGGGAAAGCCAGCGCAATTTGACTTTGACCCGAAACCACACTGGGAAATAGGCACTGAGCTTGATATTATCGACTGGGAGCGCGGGGTGAAGGTTACAGGTACCCGTTTTGTCGCATACAAGGGTTTAGGTGCGAGGTTGATGCGGGCACTCAAGAACTTCATGATTGATACTCACATAGAAAAGCATGGTTATCGTGAGGTCTCTCCGCCTTACATAGTTAACCGCGACAGTATGACTGGAACAGGACAACTGCCAAAGTTCGAAGAAGATGCCTTCAAACTGCAAGGCCATGACTATTTCCTCAATCCAACAGCAGAAGTACCGGTGACCAACTTGCACCGCGACGAGATCATTGATGGAGAGCAGCTGCCGATTTACTATGTAGCGTACTGTCCATCCTTCCGTTCGGAAGTAGGATCAGCTGGTCGGGATACACGCGGAGTCATCCGCATGCATCAATTTAATAAAGTCGAGTTGGTCAAATTTGTTAAACCGGAGACATCATATGAGGAACTGGAGAAACTGCTGGGCGAAGCAGAAGCAGTTCTACAGGCATTAGGCTTGCCGTATCGTGTCATGCAGATGTGCACTGGCGATCTTGGCTTTACGGCAGCCAAGAAATACGACCCGGAAGTTTGGATGCCAAGCTATAACCGATATGTGGAGATTTCGTCTGTCAGCAACTTTGAAGACTATCAGGCACGACGCGCCAATATCCGCTACCGGCCAGAGCCAAAAGCCAAGCCTGAAATGGTGCATACGTTAAACGGCTCTGGTCTAGCTATCGACCGTACGATCGCCGCTATTCTTGAGAACTATCAGACAGCACAAGGCGATGTAATTGTGCCAGAAGTGCTACGACCATACATGCGTGCCGACCGCATCACTCGCTCCAAATAATGCTTGTTTTTAACAAATTGACACTTGAGCGAAATCTGTGGTAGACTAGATTTTGCGATTAACAAGCGGAGAGATGGCCGAGCGGTTTATGGCGCTGGTCTTGAAAACCAGTGATCCTGCAAGGGACCGGGGGTTCGAATCCCTCTCTCTCCGCCACAATTACGCATAACGTAATGCAGCTGATAGTAGGGCCCTTATGGAAGCAATTGACGCTTGCCCGGCTCACTGCGGTTGTGTTATGATAATATGGCGACACGGAGAGGTGGCCGAGTAGGTCGAAGGCGGCCGCCTGCTAAGCGGTTATACGGGGTAAACCTGTATCGCGGGTTCGAATCCCGCCCTCTCCGCCATAACATGCGCCCGTAGCTCAGCTGGATAGAGTAACGGACTACGAATCCGGTGGTCGCAGGTTCGAATCCTGCCGGGCGCGCCATTTAGTGAATTTCGGTAGCCATACTGGCACCGTTTTCTGTATAGACTTTTAACGAGCATCCGTAGCTCAGTGGATAGAGCAGTGGTTTCCTAAACCACGTGTCGGGGGTTCGATTCCCTCCGGGTGCACCATTAGCAAACTCATTCTGGTGTTGTAAAGAGGTGTGGCTAGGTGGAGCATCATGTGCGCTTCATGAATGAAGCGCTGGATGAAGCACGGATTGCCTACAGCCTTGGTGAGACACCGATTGGTGCAATCATCGTACGCGATGGCGAGATTGTAGCCCGGGCGCATAACCTGCGGGAGACGACTCATGACGCCACAGCTCATGCTGAACTGCTGGCCATCAGACAAGCTAATGAGTTGCTTGGCGGATGGCGGCTGACACGCTGTACGCTGTATGTCACACTTGAACCATGTCCGATGTGTGCAGGCGCTATAGTGATGGCGCGCATACCGACCCTGGTATTCGGAGCATTTGATCCGAAGGCAGGAGCGTGTGGCAGTGTGATGGACCTGGTGCAGAATGATCGGCTTAACCATCGAGTTGAAGTTCTGTCAGGCGTCTTGGCGGATGAAAGCAGCCAGCTACTTCGCCAGTTCTTTGCAGAACTGCGACAAAGATTATAGCGGAGAGATGGCTGAGTGGTTTAAGGCGCCCGACTCGAAATCGGGTGAGCAGTAACTCTGCTCCGTGAGTTCGAATCTCACTCTCTCCGCCAGCTTAAATAACAACCGCATACCTTTGTTTGGAATAATCCAAACACCACCGTGGAGAGGTGGCTGAGTTGGTCGAAGGCGCTCGACTGGAAATCGAGTACACGGCGAAAGCTGTGTCGCGGGTTCGAATCCCGCCCTCTCCGCCATTTATACTGATTTTAAAGGCTTTCTGAGATTTCTCAGAAAGCCTTTTTGTTTTCCTATTATTCACTTGAGCCCTGATCAACCGCGTGTCCGAGGCGCTTGATGCCCTCCTCGATTTCATTTGGCTGCAGCATCGCGAAATTGAGACGCAGGTAATGGGCGCCTGTCGTTCGATCAGCATAGTATCTGTGACCGGGAGCGAAAGCAATGCCCTGCTTAACCGAACGCTTAAGCAGCTCTTCAGCTGAGACGTCAGGTAACTTAAGCCAGACGAACAAGCCACCGTAGGGCGTATGGAACTCTGCTGTGGGGAGATATCGCCTAATGGCATCTACCATCGTGTCACGTCGTTTACGGTAAAGGCGTACCGACCGCCTAAGATGGGATTGATATCTTCCAACGGTTACATACGAGTTTAAGGCGTGTTGGATCAGGTTCGATGTAGCCAAGTCATGCACATGCTTACGGCTGATAAGGGTCTCAAAGATTGGGCCTTCAGCAATCATGAAGCCAACCCTGAGGCCGGGCATCAGCATCTTGGAGAATGTGCTGATATAGATTACTCTACCGCCCGGGTCAAGGGCCTTCAATGCCGGCTGGGCAGCTCCCTCATAGCGCAGGTCACCCACAAAGTCATCTTCCAGAATGGGTATATTGTAGCGGTCAGCTAGAGCCACCAGCATGCGCCGTCTCCGTCCGTTCATGCAAGTTCCGGTAGGATTATGAAAGTTCGGTATGGTGTAAATCAGCTTGGGGTGATATCGCTGTAGTACTGCTTCCAGCTCGTCAACGACCATGCCCTCTTCGTCGACCGGAATGGCCACAATCCTTAACCCGTGGGCCCGGAATAGGTCTAGAGCTACGGCATAGGTTGGGCTCTCCACTAGAACTACATCGCCAGGTTGCATCAGCAACTGCAGCACCAGGGACATAGCCTGTTGCGACCCGGAGGTTATCAGGATGTTTTCAGCCTGGGTTTGTATACCCTGACTGGCAAGCACATGAGCGATGGCGTTGCGCAAAGGAAAATAACCACCCGGCGCTCCATATTGCAGTGCGCTAATACCATCATCTTTTAGGGTTTCTTGCATCGATTTGCGAAAGCTATCCACCGGAAACAGGCGGGGGTCGCCATTACCATCGGCAAACGAGATCGGGCGTTCCAGGGTGGAGCTGCTGAGCATTTGATCCGTCTTGGCGATTGTATCTTCCCAGTCAGGCCTTGGAATGCTCTGCTGCCAGAGAGGCCAAACACCGGTGCAGAGAGATATGACGGGCAATGAATGGGGATGGAGCACATAGGTACCACTCCCAATACGTGAGTCAACCAAACCGTCAGCCTCCAGCTCGGCATAGGCGTTTTCAATTGTAATACGACTGACGCCAAGGTCAAGAGCTAGCTTACGGCTTGCTGGCAACCTGGTTCCCGGAGTAAGGTTCCCAGCAATGATACTGTCACGGATATGTGCCTTGACTTGTCTATAAAGTGGTTGCTCGCTTTGCCGTTCCAACGGGATGCGCATAAAACTCCTCCCTGCGGATTGCTATATCGAAAACATCATACTACGGCGACGCCGATATAGCCAATGCTACCATCTGTGTTAAAGCAATATATTATGAGACTCGGCAACAGGGCATTAAGTAGCCAGATAAATTGGCATGGCATTTTTTCGCACTAATCGGTTCTATTGCGCATGCCAATAAAAGACTATGATAGCCATAAAACCACCACGAGGAGGAGATCAGATTTGCCGGGAACTGCCTATGACACCGGGTATGACTTGCGTCGCGGATATACCGCCGCCTTGGTATGTGCGGTTGTACTCTCGACGACCGCAATCTTTATCCGGTACCTTACGCAAACCTTTGAGCTACCCGCATTAGTACTAGCCTTTTGGCGGGACGGTTTTACAGCACTCACGGTATTGCCGTTCCTCTGGAAGTTGCGTTTGCTGCGAGTAAACTGGCGTCAGACAGTCTATCTTATTGGTTATGGATTTGTGCTGGCTGTGTTTAATGCCCTTTGGACCCTGTCCGTAGTCTTGAATGGGGCTGCCGTTTCCACTGTCCTGGTCTATTGCTCAGCAGCATTCACAGCCATTCTGGGTTGGTGGTTGCTAAAAGAGCATCTGGACGGGCCTAAGTTAATCCTGGTGGGCAATCACCCTCGGTGGGTGTTCTCTGGTATCCGGGGCTGCTGACCCGCTTGTCTGGCAGACAAATCTGTCTGGTATCTACACCGGCCTGCTATCCGGACTCGCCTATGCAGGTTACAGCCTGCTGGGGCGGGCTGCATCAAAGCGCGGTCTTAATCCTTGGACGACCCTGTTCTACACCTTCACCTTTGCCTGTCTTTTTCTACTACTGTTCAACTGGTGTGGGTCTGGCCTTCTCCCAGGGACGGTTGGGACTCTCTCGGAAATCTTCTGGTTAGGCAGTTCGCTCACAGGATGGGGAGTGCTGATCTTATTGGCAGCTGGTCCTACTGTACTGGGCTTTGGGTTGTACAATGTCAGCCTGGTCTATCTCCCTTCCAGCATGGCAAACATGATAGTGACGCTGGAGCCAGTCTTCACTGCCATAGTGGCGTACTGGCTTCTTGACGAACGCCTTACGGGGCTACAACTCTTTGGCAGCTCATCAATACTTGCGTGTGTCTATCTGCTAAGACTATACGAGGTGTGGCGGGCCAAGGCGCAGCTGAAGCAAGTGCCGATGACGCATACGGTCTTAGACCGGCAGGTTTGAATCAACAGCACTAGCGCAGGCAAGATCCTTGCATAAATGATCAGCATGAGTTGCTCTATGCTTTGCGTCCAACTTGATGGCATGCATATCACCTCACAAGCATGGCTGGACTGCACCCTGTCACCTGTAGACACCGTTTTTGAGCTTAGAATTAAGGAAGGCCTTCCGTTTGTCTGGCGGAAGGCCTTCCTTTCGAGTCCAATCATGGAATGATTGGTTCGAGTCTATCCCTGCTTCAGTATGAGGTTAAGCATGATCTCCATGCCGATGGGTAGGCAGTCCTCGTTGAACTCTACCTTGGGGTTGTGCAGCGGGTATTGCTTAGTGGTATCTGTAGGTGCGGCTCCCAGCCAGAAAAGTGCACCCGGTGCTTTCTGAGCGTAGTAAGCAAAGTCTTCACCAACCATGCTGGCCTTAGGGTTGACGATAACATTATCGCGACCAATCACAGCGTCGGCAGCCTGCAATAGGCGCCCCATAGCCTGCTCATCATTATAGACTGATGGATATCCATAATGGAACTCGAATTTGTAACTCGCTCCGTGAGCCTGGGTAATTCCCTTGACGATTGTTTCAATGCGCTCTTTCAACCGCTCTCGGCTCTCCGGGGTGAGGCTGCGCAAAGATAGGCGCATCTCGGCGCGTTCTGCGATGATGTTCTGCACATTGCCTGAGTGGAATGTGCCCACTGTTACTACGCCAGCTTCTTGTGCGGCAAAGTTGCGGCTGACAATGGTCTGCAGCGCCCCAATGATTTCGGCCCCAACCACTATCGCATCCACTGTAGTTTCAGGGTGAGCACCATGGCCACCCTTACCCAGCACGGTGATAACCGCTATATCCGAGTTGCCGGTGCAGTAGCCCGGAGTCACGCTGATTTGGCCCGTAGGAACCTCGGGATGGACATGTAGGGCATATACCTCTTCTACTCCGTTCATTACGCCGGCTTCAACCAGGCTTGATGCCCCGTTCTTGCCACTCTCTTCTGCTGGTTGGAAGATAAGCCTCACTGTGCCGGGCACATATTGACGATGCTTGGCCAATATGGTGGCAACACCAAGCAAGTTTGACATGTGCAGGTCGTGACCGCATGCATGCATTTTGCCGGTTTCAGTAGAAGTAAACTCACAGCTACTCTCTTCCAAGATGGGTAAAGCGTCCATATCGGCGCGTAAAGTGATTGTTTTGCCGGGCAAGCTGCCTTTGATGAATCCCAGTATGGCTGTTGTACCTGGCACTCGTTCTATTTCGATTCCTGCCTGTTGCAGCTTCTCCGCCACAAATGCACTAGTTTTGTGCTCTTCAAAGCCCAACTCCGGATACATGTGAAGATGGCGTCGCCATTCCACCACCTGCGGCATAATTTCCCTAATCTCTTGTTTTGGGTCAAACAAAACTAATCATCTCCTCTTGTTGTTCAGTCTGCATGCCTTTTGTTAGTTCTCCAGACGATAGTGTTTCCCTTTTTCCATGGTCGCTTCAGTAGAGGAAAAGCTGCATTCAGCATCGAAGACCAAGCATAAAGCAAAAAAGAACCCTAAGAAGGAGGAAACACATGCAGTTACAGGCTGACTCACAGATTACTTTCCTGTATTTTCGTGACCTGGAAGCTCCGGCGCGTTTCTTTGAGGACATTCTAGGGCTGACACTAGTTGAGCAACAGAGCTTCGCCAGAATTTATCGAGTAGCTGGTAGCGCATTCATCGGCATCGTAAATGGAACGGGTGGCTTCCTGCGCCCGCAGGAGCAAAATGCAGTATTGATTACCATGGTCACAGATCGGGTGGATGAGTGGTATGAACAGTTGCGTGATGCGGGAGTTAACCTACTTTCAGATGTGCAGATCAACTCGGTCATCAACATCAAAGGCTTCTTTTTCGAGGGCCCTGGCGGTTATCGGTTTGAGGTACAGCAGTTTTTGCGACCGGATCTGCTAAACACATTCCACAAGCGAAACCAGGAGGTGTGATTAGATGAAGATCTCAATTGTGACCCTGCCTTATAACACCCACGGCAAGGGCCAAGGGGGAGCATCCGGTCCAGCAGCGCTAGTTGCATGCGGACTGCCAGGTCAGTTGGAAGCTCAAGGCCATGCAGTTGAAAAAGTCACGACGGTGCAGATGAGTGAGCAGGAAGAATGTCAGTATGGTGGTTGGAATCGGGTAGGCTTAGCCGGGGGCTATCTTGCGGACGTGGTGAACGAGGCCAAGCAGGAAGGTTCTTTTGTCTTGGGTCTATTAGCTGACTGCAACGGCGTACTAGGAGTGCTCGGAGGACTGCAGCAAGGGTACAAGCCAAACTGGCCGAAACGCGTTGGTTTAGTATGGATCGATGCGCATGGTGACTATAACACTCCCGAGACCAGTCCTAGCGGCATGCTGGGCGGCATGCCTGTTGCAGTAGCAGCGGGTAAGGCACTGCACCGGTTGCGCCTACAGAACAAACTGCATGTCCCCCTGCAATCGCCGGACATCGTTATGGTCGGGATGCGAGACCTGGATGAGCTAGAGCGCCAGGCACTGGAGAACGATGGTCTGGAAATTCTTCGCGAGACCGATTTGATAGAAAAGACCCCCCAGCTGATAGAGGCGATGGAACGGCTCAGCGCTAGAGAAGATATTATCTACATTCATGTTGACCTAGACATTCTTGATCCGTCAGTAGCACCGGCAGCTGGCCTGCCCTCGCCAGGTGGCCTCACAGGCAAGCAGCTCGGAGATGCACTAAAGATGATGATGGCTTATCCTAAGGTAGCGGCCCTAGCCCTCGTCTCCTATAGGGCGGATATGGATGGCGATGGGCAAACAGGTCGCGAAGTAATGGATGCAATTCTAGGCGCAACATCCGGGCTAATAGAGCGTTAATGAAAACGGAGTGGCAGTAGCCACTCCGTTGATCATTTTAGTAGGATGGGCGCTCCCAGACGCGCTTGCCTTCGATATAGGTTTCTAGCACCACGCTCTTGTAGCTGAAAGGGTCTCCGGCCAAGACGATGAAGTCAGCGTCCTTGCCAGCTTCGAGAGACCCTACCCGGTCAGCTACCCCCATGGATTCGGCCGGGTTAATGGTCATAGCCTTCAGAGTTTCTTCTTGGCTGAGGCCGTGTTTGTGCGCCACTGCACCGTAAGCTAGGAAGTAGCGGCTGTCCAGGAATGGATGGTCTGTTACCAGGCAAACCTTCACGCCGTGGCTAGCCAGTACGGCCGGGTTGCGATCGGTGTAATTGGCTGTCTCTACCTTGCCACGGGAGGATAGTCCGGGCCCAAGGTGAGCAACTACCTGCTTCTTACCCAGGTAATCGGCAATCAAATGTCCATCGGTACAATGCTCAATGCTGAAGTTGATGCTGAACTCTTCGCATAGCCTGATGACGGTAACGATATCATCGTGACGATGAGCATGAGCGCGGAAGGGGATTTCGCCATTTAGCACCATCAAGCCCGGCTCCAAGTTCAAGTCTATATCAAATGGCTTGCCGTCAGCTTGCGCTTTGGCCTTCTTCTCCCCATAGGCTTTGGCGTTCTGGAAGTATTCCCTGACCAGGGCAGCTGTACCCATGCGAGTAGATGGTGCACGCTTCCCGCCGGATGCTCTCTTGGGATTTTCGCCGAACGCGCCTTTCAAGCCGGTGGGTGCTTTTACTACCATGTCATCGACGATCGTACCAGCCGTCTTGCAGGCAAACCCTAGGCCGCTGATCGGATTGCCTGAACCAGGCACAATCTGAATCGTGGTTATTCCACCCTCGCGGGCGCTACCGAAGCTGCGCTGCATGGGGTTAGTGGCATCCAGGGCGTTCACCTTGCCGTTAACTGCATTTGGCCTTTCATTGCCGTCATAACCCGGACTACCTTCTCCATCCCCCCAGATGCCTACGTGGGAATGGGCGTCAACCAAGCCAGGTAGAACAACCTTGCCAGTCAGATCCAGAACCTCGACGCCTTTGGGTGCATCGACGTTCTGGCCAATTGCTTCGATCTTTCCGGCATCGTTGATCAACATCATGCCGGACTCTATAGCAGGCCCTGTAACAGGATAGATCTTTGCTCCTTTAACCAGCAACATTATTACTGCACCTCCCGCTCAAAGACGATTTCGCCATCGATGACTGTTACGTCTGCAAAAGTGGTGAACTCTAACGGATCACCAGACCAGATTACCAGGTCGGCGTCCTTGCCTGCTTCCAATGAACCAACCCGGTCAGCGATGCCCATGTGTTCTGCTGCCGAAAGGGTGATAGCGCGGAGCGCAACATTCCAATCCATCCCCCAGCCTACAGCCAAGCCAGCGGTTAGGATAACGTACTGCCCTGCAACTACGGGATGGTCTGTGGTGAAACAGAAGGGTACTCCTTCACGAGCCAGCACGATTGGGGTGCGGAAGTCGCGATCTTTGTTTTCGACCTTGGAACCATAATGCATGGTTGGGCCGACAGCGCAGAGCGAGTTGTTGCTCTTAAGCAGGTCTACAACCACATGTCCATCAGTCACGTGTTCAAGCGTATACTTAATGCCGAACTCATTTACAATCCTGACAGCTGTGGCTATGTCGTCTGCTCGATGGCAATGGATCAAAAGCGGGATCTCGCCTTTGAGCACAGGAAGCAAGGCATCGCATTGCTTGTCAAATTTCGGTTTATCCTGTTCAGATTTGGCGTTGTCAAGCTTCTGCATGTACTGCTGGGCTTTAAGTAAAGCCTCACGCATGACGGCTGCATTGCCCATACGAGTGGATGGGGACTGGCCCTTACCGCCGTAAACACTCTTCGGGTTCTCGCCCAACGCAGCTTTCATCCCCGAAGGGTCTTTGATAACGGCTTCGTCTACCATAGTTCCCTTGCATTTAACTGCTACGCTGGTTCCACCAATGATGTTGGCGCTACCAGGCAGGACATTTGCGGTGGTGATACCGGCGCGACGGAAGTCATCAAAAGCGGAATCCAACATGTTGATGCCATCCCGTGCTCTCGCCCAGGGAGTAGTGGGGCTGGTTGCTTCGTTGGTGTCCTGCCCTTCCCAACCGACTCCTTGTTCACCAATACCTACATGGGTGTGAGCTTCAACCACACCAGGGGTTACGGTTCTCCCTTTGGCGTCGATAATACGGCAGCCCTCTGGTATATCGACATTGGTTCCAATTACAGCGATTTTACCGTTCTTGACAAGCAACTGCCCGTTATCGATTGTGCCATTGGATACGGTTTCAATACGGGCGTTAATAATAGCTAACATCCTAAGCCTCCTCCGTTTTTTAACTGTATTGCCTTGTTTTATCTCGTAAGGCGAAATACTTCAGATTAATGGATTCAACATAGAAGGCGATTTTCCTCTTTACGCAATGTGGGTAATACTTGCTAACGGTATGAACTTCCCAGAAGAACTCTACCTTTTGGGTTTGCGCGAGCAGTGATACAATCCTCATTAATGGAAGAATAGAGCGCCTCAGAACTCTAATCGAGATAGAGCGCTAACTGGGTCGCTCACAGAAGAGGGGGAATGTAGGAATGCAGGCGAAGTTCTTGGAAGGTGAGAAGGTAATTCTCCGTCCCTTTGAAGTTGAGGACCTGGCTAGCCTGATGGTGTGGAACAATCAGGCTGAGCTCCGGGCACAAATCGGTCAAGTATATCCCGAGTCCAGAAAGTCAGCCGAAGAATGGTTTGAGCGCATGAATGAAGACAAAAGCAGGGTATGGTTTGCCGTTGTGCGCAAGTCGGACGGCAAACTGGTAGGCGAGGCGGGCCTCCTGCGTATGTTCTTTCCCTGGCGTAATACAGACCTTACTATGATTATTGGGGATGAAACGGCGCGAGGGCAAGGGCTTGGCAGCGAGGCAATTGTCCTCTTGATGGACTATGCTTTTGGGTATCTAGGTTTTCACCGCATCTCTATTGGAGTAGTTGGTTTCAACAAGAAAGCCATCGCGTTTTACGAAAGAGTAGGATTTAAACGAGAAGGTGTCCAACGGGATGGGTATTACTATAACCATCAGTTCTCAGATTTTGTCATGATGAGTGTTTTGGAGGACGAGTTTCGGGCCTTGCATGGTTCAAAAGCATAGCGGCTTAGTCAGAAGGAGGTAGGTTATGAACAAGGTAAACCTGCAATCAAAGTTCGCGAAGTTCACTGACCACTGGCATCCGCGCATCGTCGCAGAGCTTGATGATTATCTTGTTAAGGTGGCGAAGCTACAAGGAGAGTTTGTTTGGCATACGCATGAACATGAGGATGAGTTGTTTCTGGTTATGAGTGGTGAGCTGCTAATCAAACTGCCGGATGAGGACATAACACTAAGCGAGGGTGAACTGTTTGTGGTTCCCAAGGGAATACCACACCTACCGATTGCCCGAGAGGAAGCCAAAGTATTGTTGCTTGAACATAAATCCGCCCTGCACACGGGTGATGTAGCAGATGAGAGAACGGTGTCAAAGCTCGAGTGGATATGACCGTACGATAAGACTAGAGAGGGCCTGGCTGATCAGCCAGGCCCTCTC
>JAWLDB010000077.1:0-11591 GCA_041686915.1 Bacillota bacterium | reverse complement strand
CAACATGCAGTTCGTTTTCAAAGGAGAAGTACTGGTCCGTAAGGGCATCCTGGTGTTTCCAGTACCACATGCCATAGAGAGTGTAGATGACCTGGAGGGCGAGGGACTGCAAAAATGCCATTCGCAGGCTCACCTGCGCCAGAAATACTAAGGCGAGTGGCGTGAGGAGAGACGCCAAGACTAGAATGTTAAAGTGTTCTTCCTTCACCCCAGGCGCGTAGTAGAAACTGAAGAAGAATACAGCCATAGTGATTAGCGGGGCAGCATATGTACTAAGCTTCTTGTCCATTAGCCACCTCCGTCGCCGAAACAATCAGATCTTTGCGCCTATATATGCTTAGCAGGATACCCACGGCCACAATCTCCGCGATCAGTGGCAGGCGACTATAGCTCAGAAAAGGAAAGGATAACGACAATATGGGGACTCTGCCGATGGCGAGTAGCACATTCCCCACAAAGTGCAACGCAAAGGTAGTTGTGATTCCCATGGCTACTGTTCTGCCTAGCGGCTCGCGAACAGCGATGCACAGTTTCACCAATCGTAGTATGAACAAGGTGGCAAAGAGCAGGACGATAGCACCTGTAATCCAGCCATAACGATAGATCAGATACGTGAACACAAAGTCTGTATGGGGTTCAGGAAAGGCGCTTGGTTCGGCTAGTTGGCGTTGCCCGAATGGGCCTCCCTGTTCTATGGCTTGAGTTAAACGGAGAGGTAGCCAGCCCCTACCGTTTGGATCAGTATGGGGGTTAAGGTATGAGCGTAAACGCATTAAGCTGTAGGGCTGCATCGTTAGCATTATCATACTCAGCACAACTACAAGTGTGATAGTAGCTAAGGCAAATCGCTTTCTCTTTTGCCTCAGGCTGAGCAGCATGGCAAAACAGGCTGCAATATAGACTGCGGCTGCCGAAAGAGAAGGGATACTGGCTAGCAAAACTGCCGGTGCAATAACTAATGCATAGGTCTTAGCTAATTCTAGTGCCGTTTCGCCTTGATACTTACGGAGGAGTACTCCAGCAGCAACCGCCAGGATGTATGGGTTCAAAGCGGCTATGGTCCTTGCATACGGCTGTAGGGGATGAGCAACAAGGCTTAGTAGGGTGGCACCAATGACCCACGAAGAGAGGCCAAGTAATCGCCTGTAATCCCAGAAGTACACGGCTGTGGCCAGAGCGCCACCAATCACCGTACATATAACGGTGTCGTAGACTAGGTGCGGCGTTAACCAGTTAGGAACAAATGACCTAAGCGTGTACATAGTGAAAACTGCCAAGCCCATAAACCCTGCTAGCAGCGCCGCAACAGTCCATTCAAAGCGTGGCTTATGTACCGCATTAAGTGATTGTCCCACTGCAGCCGGGTCACCCATGCAAGTTATGGCTGTACTCATGGCCTCTTCTCTAGTGGCTCCGTCTTGCATTTCGTGGGCGATTATGTCTTCAATGTGCTGTTCGAGCTCCAGGCGTATACTACTGTGAACCTCTTTGCACTTAATGCGCGAGCATACAGCATCAAGGTAATGGCCTATTGTCATCATCGTGAGACACCTCCAATGATGCTGTTCACAGCCTTTGTAAATGTGGTCCACTCTTTCCGCTTGTCACAGAGCTGCTTAACGCCTACTGAGGTAAGCCGGTAATACTTGCGGCGGCGGGCTGTCACGCCTTCAGACCAGAAGGACTCAATGAGTCCGCTAGACTCAAGGGAGTGGAGAACTGGGTAGAGGGTTCCTTCTCTAAACTGGAACACGCCTTCAGACAAAGCTTCGGCCTCTTTGATCATCTCGTAACCGTACATCGCTTTACGCTCGAGCAGACTTAGCACCAATATCGTGGTGCTTCCGCGGGTGAGCTCCTTGTCTATATACATCCTGCACCTCCTATACATAGCCAATCTATGCATCGATACGCTAGGTATAGTATAAACGGGCGATAGGAATCCTGCAAGGGGCTTGGCTGATGTGGTACAATAATCCAAGTCAGGGGCCAGCGGGGTAGCAGTAGAGAGCACCTGGGTGGCCTATACAGTATGGACTTCGGATGATGCGTGTTCCCCCAGTAAATGAAACTGATCAGGTTGGAGGGCTTATCTTGAACCTATATGAAACATCAGCTTTGTTTAATCAGAACATGTCCCAAAAACAGCAGGAGAAGTTTCTCGACTTCTATCGACATGTCTTTGGTGATTATGACATAACTACCATCCATGATTGCTCTATAGGAGCAGGTGGCACTACTATCCCTTTGGCTGAACTTGGATTTCAGGTTTCGGGATCTGATTTGAGCGAGACTCTGCTTATGAAAGCCAAAGAGAACTTTGCGCACCAGGGCTACAGTGCCGAACTATTCCAGTGCGATTTCAGAAAGCTTGGCGATGTCCTGCCAAATACATACGATTGCGTTATTTCCACAGGAAACTCTTTACCTCATGTGAGCAATCAGGACGTATCCAGCTTTATCGAGAGCATATCCACTAAAATAAACCAAGGCGGACTCCTGTTCATTGATATGAGGAACTGGGACAGGATCCTCAACGAAAGGCCCATTTTTAGTGCGCGGGATCCCTTTGTGATGACTGAAGAGAAGCACGTTAGTCTCTATCAAATATGGAACTGGCACGATGATGGTTCAATTGATTTTATCTTTGTAACTTCTACCGACATTAAGGGCAAACACGAAAAGACTTCCCTGCTTCATGCCCCAACCTACTACCCTTTGAAGTACAGGGATTACGAAAACATGTTGAATGAACACGGTTTTGAGATAAGGCGCTGCTTCGATGTCGATCACCTATGGTTGAGCTCTCACAGTGAAGAGGCCAAGACCGGCAATTTTGATGCTGATTTTGACAAGATTAGCTGGTATGCAGTACTCGCGCAGAAGGTAAGGTAACCATCAGGTGATACATCCTGAGGCGTAAGACAATAAGAGAGTGCGTTACTACTGCAACGCACTCTCTTTTCCCGCTATTACTTCTTTCTAGTTCGCTCGATGGCGGGCTTGCGTGATCGAACAGAGAACGGTCCAAATATCTTCATAGACGTGCGTTCCTCTGGTGTGTTCGGGTGAGCCCCTGCATCAACTCTTGTCGCTTAAAGCTTGCCTTATTTCGGATATTGCCAGTGATATATAGTCATTGAAGGATAGCTCCTGTGCCCCCAACACAACGCATCCGCATCTGGCAACAGGAATAAGTATCTTCTTGGCTCGGCTCTGACCGATAGCTACGGCCATTGCTGGTGTTACTTCTCCGAGGAGTGAGTTGGCGATGATTATGCCTAGCGGACCGATTATCAAATCTGCATCTCTGCAGCTGACTACTACGGGGTTTTCTCCAGTGGCCCCCTGGTCGGCTCCTGCTTTCAGCATTGCTGCAGTCGCTATACTGTTTGTGCCTATCACCGTCAGTTTGAGCTCAGGTAAGGTCTTCTTCAGTTGCTCTACCAGGAGCCTGCCAATTTTGCCCCCCTGACCATCAATTATGACTGTTTTCACTAGCTGAACCTCCTTAGTAGTAGGCGTTACAGACCTTTGCTCAGGAAGCATATCCTGCGTCCTTATCAACAGTAGAATGAATCGAGAATACAACGGCACGCATAAAGTTTACTTCCACAGAACCGAGTCTTTTCTAGTGTAGCATAATCCGTTAAGTGAAGTCTGATAGCGTCGAACTGGCCGTCCTGAGACTGCCCTCGTCTACCTTTCGCAGGTCAATAGCAGGAAAATTGCAGCAAGAGGCTGAATGTGATATTCCAAGTATGTCCATGTAAGATGCACAAACCCGCATTAACGCATGTCAGGCTTCCACTGCCAGACTTAGTCTCTGTTGGGGAGGGCATGTACTCGGAGCACATCAGGACAAGATGACATTTGGAGGCAGAGATATGGACTTCATGCGAGATCGGCTGGTCAGGGTGTTCACTGTAATCGATCAAAGGCTAGAGAACCAACCGTTGTTGGTTTCTATCCGCCGTGGCCTAATATTCATGATTCCACTGGTCTTGCTTGGTTCTATAGCCCTGATATTTCTCAGTCTGCCGATCCCTGCATACCATGAGTTTATGCATGCTACCTTTGGGGACCAATGGAAGAATGTCTTCAATTACGTTAGGGATGGTACGTTTAGCATCCTGTCTTTGATTATGGTGGTGTGTACCAGCTACTCATATGCCATTGAGCATGGCCAGCGCTACCAATTGAAGGTTAGCCCGATCATTGCTTCAGCCGTTTCTCTTGGTTCATTTGTTGCTCTCTCAGGCATCAGCAAGGCTGGCTTCTCCATCTCCAGCTTTGGACCGGTAGGGGTGTTCATAAGCATCGTCGTGGCAGTCACTTCTGCCATCCTTTTCATGCGGTTGAGCTCACTAGAGCTGCTTCAGGTTAGAGCATTCACCAGTGGGGCCAACTCAACCTTTGGCTCAGCAGTGACTGCAATCTATCCAGCGGCAATCACTATCTCCATGTTCGCTATCCTCAACCAGGTGTTGAGCGGTGTCTTCGAGGTTTCAGATATTCATGCTTTCATCTCAGGTGTGGCCAGCAGCATGTTCTCTCGCATAAATTCACCGTTTGTAAGTGGTATGTTGTTTGTATTGCTGGTGCATCTGCTTTGGTTTTTCGGTATGCATGGTAGCAATGTACTGGAGCCGGTGGCCCAAAGCATCTTTGTGCCGGCCCTTTCCGCAAACCAGGTGGCAATTGGCGCTGGGAGTGCACCTACAGAGGTTTTCACCAAGACATTCTTCGATAACTTCGTATTGATGGGTGGCTGTGGGGCTGCCTTGTGCTTAATCCTCGCAATTATGTTGGCGGGAAGACACAAGAACCAGCGACGGCTGGCCAAGATGTCCGTAATTCCAGTGCTCTGTAACATAAGCGAGCTGATGATCTTCGGTATACCCATTGTGCTGAACCCGGTGTATTTCCTGCCGTTCATCCTTACCCCGGTTTTGCTCACTTTGACCTCGTACCTGGCGGTGTATTATGGTCTGGTGCCCTATACCAGCAATCTGGTCGAGTGGACAACCCCTATTCTGCTCAGCGGATATGCATCCACCGGGTCTATTTCCGGCAGCTTGCTGCAGCTGTTTAACCTGCTATTGGGCACGCTCTGTTACATCCCGTTTGTTGGCCTGGCTGAACGGGTGGCTGATGCACGGGTCAAGAATAACCTCGGGCGTGTATATGCTCTCATTGGAAACGCTGTGGAACAGGTAGCAGCCACTACTCTGCTCGCAAGACACGATGATATTGGCGATATAGCGAGGTCCTTGACGGTAGACCTGCACCACGACTTGGAGAATGACCGTGTGACTCTGTTCTATCAACCGCAGGTTGATCATGCAGGGAGGTTATTTGGATTGGAAGCCTTACTCCGCTGGAAGCATGAGAGTTACGGCTATATCCATCCTCCCTTGGTAATTGCCCTGGCGGAGGAAGCTCAGTTGATAGACAAGTTGGGATACTGGGTTTTGGATAGGGCGTGTCACGACCTCAAACACCTGAATGAGCTGGGGATGGATTGTATCACGGTTTCAGTTAATATTTCGGCTCTGCAGCTAGAGAACGACAACTTCATAGCAGATCTGCGGGATGTCATACAGAAACATCGCATCGAGCCCCAGAGCCTACAGGTGGAGATCACGGAACAACTCGCCCTCGCCAGCAGCACTAGGATACTTAACCAGATCAAGTCCATTAAGCAGCTAGGTGTCAAGCTAGCCATGGATGACTTTGGCATGGGGCATAGCTCTCTGATGTATCTGAAGGAATACGAGTTTAACACAATCAAACTGGATGGGTCGCTAGTACGGGAGATATTGGTCAACCAGAACTGCTGCAACATCATCTCTTCAATCGTCTTCCTGGGCAAGTCTCTGAACTACTCGGTGGTAGCCGAATACGTGGAGAGAGACGAACAAAGGGAACTGCTGCATGAGCTCGGTTGCGATCGGTATCAGGGTTATCTCTTTAGTAAACCTTTGCCTTATCCGCAGCTTGTCCAGTGCATCCAGGAGGGAAGCTTGTGCATATCGCACGGCGTTAAAGCCACTCGCACCCAGTTACTCCAATGACAGTGTGTTTCTTCGTCTTGATGTCAAGACTGTGTACCACGATGAGGGTTTCAGGAGGGTTTTCATCCGTACGAGCAGCAACCAAAAGAGGCCAGCAAACTACTTGTTCCCTTAGGCCAGTCAACACTTACAATGTCATGGAATACTCCTTTGAAAATCGTTAGAGCTCAAAACAGACACCTCAACATCAGCGTTGAGGTGTCTGTTCGTTTATGCCTTGAACAGTGCTGCTATTACTTGTTGCTTCTCCTCGATACACCCAGTCTGTGTTCCCACGGGTCTCCAACTCTCTCATACAGCTCCTCATGGGAGAGGCCGAACCAACGGCAAACGTTTTCAATCTCGTCAGCCAAGGTGATGCTGAAGATGCCCGGATCGTCAGTACAGATGGCAATCTTGGTTTTGGATACATAAAGCTTTCTGAACGGATGCGAAGCCAAGCTGGGAACACCACCGATGCAAAGGTTGGAGGTGGGACATGTTTCGATGACTGTTCCAAGTCTCGCTAAATCATCAAGCACATAGTCCTGACGTCTGGCAGCGTCCCTTAGCCTCTCTCTGTCGTATGGCCGGTATACCAGTTCATCCGCTGGCTGCTGAGATAACCTATCATATTCCGCTTTCAGCCTGTCGCTATCAACGACAACTCCGTATTCGAGTAGCTGGTCTGCGTGTTCAAGGTCGTATGCAATCTGGTCCATGCGCTCTTCTACCGTCTCTCTCGTGTGAGCTTCTGGCTGTCTGCTGACTGTGACACGTGGGTCCATGCCCAGCACAATGCAGTGAGCTAGACGTTTTGCACCAAATAGTGCGCTTTGATGGCACCAGCGAATAGCGCTTTCCAGCGAGAGCCCGAAGAAGTTCTCGCCAATATGGACCACCGCATCCAAAGCACTCTCCGGGTACGACACGTAATCTTGCCTCAACCGCTGGTAGAAGGGTAGCAGTGTTTTCGGCGCTATTTCTTTGCCAGAGAAGTCTACCCCGACAATCGTCTCAACCAAGTCGGGCTGTTCTGCCAGTAGTTCACGAATGGTGGAGTAGCATTCAACCGGGTCACCAACAATGCGAATGATATATCTGGCTTTGAAGCTGTCTGTGGATGACTCTTGCAAATATCGCGCCCAACGTTCATGCCATTTCTTAAACTCCTCGCCGCTAGCGCTAAATGCGTTGCGGTACTCCACATAAGCCAAGCCTTCCGCTTTGTGCCGCTCGATAATTGGTCCTAGAATAGGTTCGTGTTGCTCTCTGTCCAGGTGATAGCCGCTTACAGCTAGGGAGAAATATGATTTGATATTAAACTCATCAAAGTTGCCATCAGGGTGGTAGGGGTAAGTGGAAGCCTGTCTGAGCTCATCCAAACTCCCCGTAGAGATGGCCCTGTCATATATGCCTATAGGGTCTAAGCGCAAGCCGAAAACCTTCTCGTATCGGTCCAGGAACCCAAATCTATTCCAGTTAACATCGCTGTAACAGTCTTTGACCATATGAAACAAGTCCTCGGGATGATAGCACCCGTTAGTATGAACGTGCAGTTCAGTGTTCCTCAGCAGTTCGTGTTTCATTTGACCACCTCCCATCGCGTACTGTTTTATCAATTCCATAGTAGCCCAGCAGGTTCCTCCGTGCCAGGCACGGGGACGGTTCTGGTGGGTCATTTCTCTTCATTTTGCCAGCAGTATATTGTGGTATTATTAACCATAAGGATGGATGTTACAGAGGTGAGCGAGGGTGCCGAGAAAACCAAGACCAAAGAGTGAAACGGGCATTTATCACGTAATGCTTAGAGGCATCAACCGACAGGATATTTTCCATGAGGACGCAGACCGTATAAGGTTTCTTGAATCTCTGGAGCGCGCTAAAGCCTTAAGCGGGTTCCAGCTCCATGCGTACTGCCTAATGAGCAATCATGCTCATTTCGTTGTGGCGGAGTCCGGCGAAAGCATCGGTCAAGCAATCAAGCGCCTCGGGAGCTCCTACGTCTATTGGTTCAACAAGAAGTACGAGCGCGTAGGGCACCTCTTTCAGGATCGCTTTCGCAGCGAACCAGTCGAAACAGATGCATATCTCTTGGCGGCGGTACGTTACACGCACAATAACCCCGTCGAAGCAGGACTCTCTGTGGATTGTTCTAATTACCGGTGGAGCAGCTATAATGCATACACTAACGGATTGGAGTACCCTCAGGGTCTTACTGACACCAGCCTGGTTTTAGGTATTGTTGGTGGGCAAAAAGCGTTCCTATCTTTGCATGTACAACCCAGTACTCATGAGTTCTCAGATGATAAGGATCCAGTAAGACTAAGCGATCGTCAGCTGCTAAGTGCCATTAGCCACTTTTTGTCATCATCTCAGTCGGTTACGAACATGGCAACGGCAGAAAGAAATCTTCTATTGCGGGAGCTAAAGGCTATGCCTGGCGTGTCACAGAGACAGATTGCTCGAGTACTAGGACTAGATCGTAAAATGGTGGAGAGGGCTTGATGGTGTTGAGATATGCAATGTTATGTAATGACTTACGAGAACCGTCACCGCGGGTCATAGCATGAAGATTAGCAGGTTAGGTTTAGCAGACCTTAATACGGCTGTGGAAATAATGCAAGCGTTTTACACCCGGCAACCCAGCGAACAAGCGATGCGGGAATACTTGGCCAACGAAGCCAACTATTTGATTGTATGCAAACAGAACGAGCAGGTGGTCGGTTTCGCCTATGGCTACGAACTACAGAGGTTTGATGGCCAGGGAAGGATGATGTATCTGCATCAGATAGAGGTATTACCTGAGTATCGTAAACAGGGTATTGGCCGGCAGCTAATCAGCGAATTCATCCACATATGCAAGCACAGAAACTTCCTCAGGTTGTTTATGATTACAAACAAGTCAAACAAACCATCCGTTGCACTGTACAGTAGTGCGGGCGGGGAGGCCCCTTGCGACGATGATGTTGTATTTGCTTTTCGAATCAGTGAATGAGACAAAGGAACAGGTCTTCGTCTCAGAGGAGGTAACTATTGTGGCCGAAATATGGGACATATTGGACGTGGAGGGCAACCCAACAGGTAGAACGATTGAGCGGGGGCAACCCCTCCGACCGGGGGAGTACCACCTGGCAGTTCATGCATGGATTTTGGATGACCAGGGACGATACTTGGTGCAAAAGCGTGCAGAACATCTCACTCTGCTGCCAGGAATTTGGGCGGCGTGTGGTGGGTCAGCGGTAGCAGGCGAGGACAGCAAGACTGCCATCCGACGGGAGCTGCAAGAGGAGCTAGGAATCCAAGTAGAAGCTTCCGAGCTCAGGTTGCTTGGCAGAAGTCGGCGTGTGGATAGCTTTCTGGACATTTGGTTGGTCAGAAAGAACATAGATTTGTCCGCTCTGACTTTGCAGGAAGAAGTGAGTGAGGCAGACTGCATTAACAAGGCTACTCTGATGCAGATGGTTAGAGAAGGCACTTTCCATGACTATGGACTGTCATACTTTGCAGTCCTCTTTGACTGTAGTGAGGGGCTTGAATAGCGAGCTTTGGACGATGGACTATCCATCGTCTTTTTTGATGATTTGCCGGTCTTGGGTGACCCAACAGAACCGTCCCCGTGGGACGTTGATGCTTTGCGAGACTTGGGATGACCCATAAGAACCGTCCCCGTGGGACGGAGGAATTGGTGCTGCATCAACCGAAGGAACTAATAACAAAGCAAAGAGGGGTGGTTATCATGATTAATCCGCGCGAGATCAATCTTTCTGAACTGAAGTGGCAGCCAGGGCCCAAACAAACGGTGCAGGGGGTCAAATCTGCCGTCAGTACGGACAATGCTGTTGTGACCTACACGTTGCTGAACATCCTGCAGAATGGAGGCAATGCGGTAGATGCCGCAATTGCGGGCTGCATGCTGCAGGGGACCATCGAGCCTTTTATGACTAACCACGCCGGTACCGTAACTTTCCTATACTATGAGGCCAAGACTGGTAACTACTATCAGCTGGACAGTACAGGCACTTATCCCCCAAATCTGCCGCTACATCGTCCTATCCCGCCACAGAAAGCAGGCTACGCTGCCGGTCCGGTACACTCATGCATTCCAGGGTTTATGAAAGGGTTAAAGGCAATCCATGACCGCTTCGGTAGCCGGTCCTGGGACAAACTCGTGGAAGAGGCAATCTACTGGGCAGAGAACGGCAACCATGTGTCCCAGTTTGAGCTGGAAGCTACAGTAGCTGGAGGCGACATTTTAACCTATTTCCCTGAGGGCAGGGAGTTCTACTATCAAGGAGATTACTTTGCCAGGGTGGGCGAGAGGTTTAGGAAACCGGCGCTGGCCGAGACGTTGAAGAAGGTCGCTGCCGAAGGTCCCGACTATATGATCACCGGCGGCTGGGCAGAAGACTTCATAGCCAAGGCGAACGAACTCGGCTGGAAAATCACGATGGACGATATGGTGGCCAATCCGCCCCGCTGGATAGAACCTTTACGTTTCAAGCTACGGGATTATGAGGTAGTGGCGCTAGGTCCGCCTCAACAGCAAGGGCTGCAGATTGCCATGGCGCTCGGCATTCTGGATAAACTCCAGATAGACCAGTATGAGCCCTACTCGGCTGAGCACCTGTACTTCATGGCCCATGCCTTGCGCATCAGCAACATGTTGGTTGGTTACGTTAATGACCCCATCGTCTCCGAGGTCGACGTATCTTTGTTCACTGACCCGGCTTATCACGAGTACTGGGCGAGGATAATCAGGAGTCACATGCCTAAGGTAGACTTGACCAACCATATGAAGCTGACAGCCAAGACAAGCGTTGCCAATAATAC
Source organism: Bacillota bacterium (assembly GCA_041686915.1). Lineage (GTDB taxonomy): Bacteria > Bacillota > UBA994 > UBA5500 > UBA5500 > JAWLDB01. The sequence goes on along the minus strand of JAWLDB010000077.1, from coordinate 702 downwards.
CGGCATGCCAAAGCTGAACTTCGATGACTACGAGGTGGAGAAAAAGGCAGGTAGTTGTGAACTGAGCATCGTTGATGCCGATGGCAACTGGGTGCAGATGATGAACACCCTGCAGGGCGGCGGTATACCAGGCATGGTCGTTGGTGGAGTGCCGATGATCGGTAACCATTCTTCAACTAACAGCTTTAAGGCGATGGATATCAAGTTGGTGGATGGTGCACGCCAGAGGCTGATCATGGGCCATACCATGCTGCTAAAGGACGGCAAGCCGGTGCTGCAGATTGGTACGCCGGGCTCGCCACCAAACACCCAGGCACAGGCTCTGTGCAACCTGATTTTCTTCAACATGCAGCCATATCAAGCCATTAATGAACCGCGCATGTATGCCCTGATGGATGATAATACCATGGTAATCGAAGATAGGCTTGCCCCAAAAGTGGCCGAAAAACTTATCGCCATGGGTATTAACGTACGGGTAACCCACAAATGGGATTGGCATATGGGATCATTCCAGTGCTGTTACCTGCACCCACAGACCGGCGAACTGTGCACCACTGTTGATCCACGGCGGTGTGGAGTGGCTGACGGTTTAAGATAGGCTCGCATACCCTATTGCCAGGAAAGCCGCGGCCGAAGACACCACCTGAATAGGCTGCATGTGTATATGCAGAACCTAGCTGGAGGTGTGTTCATAGATGCAAA
>JAWLDB010000076.1:0-11698 GCA_041686915.1 Bacillota bacterium | reverse complement strand
GTCGTTGGTCAGCTCGCCGAAGTAGATCTGCGGCCGACTAAGCTGCAGTTCTTCCACATCAGTGCGCGGGGGGATGTCCCCGAGCAGAAACTCGGGTTGCCCTTGAGCAGTGATGCGGTTTACCGGTGAGACAACTGCCCCATAACCATGGGTATATACCAGATGTTCGGTTAACCAGGTGCGGTTGTCCTGCAGGTCCTGAACGCTCATCTCCCGCACCGAGACCATCAGCTGTCGCAGCTGGCCGTCAATTGTATAGCGGTCTATATCTATGTCGTTGAAACGGTAGTATGGCCTGATGCCCTGCAGCTGCGAGTACGTCTGATTCAGCAACCGCCAGTCGAGCAGGCGGATGTTGTCAATCGTTCCCTCGTTCTCTTCCAACGTCTGCGCTGTCAACGAAGCAGGCTGGCCAAGAGGTATCTCTTGGATTTTATCAATGTCGAAGCCGATGCGCGTGAAGCGGATGTTGTTTTCAATGTAGGGGGTCTCACGAACCAACTCATTCGGCTCAACGCTGAAGCGCTGGATAAAGCTCGGATAAATGCTGCCAGCGAGTACGGATAGCAAAAGCAGCGCAGCTGGCAAAGCCAGCGTCAAGCGGAAACGCCGCAAGAAGATATTCAAGAGAGCACCAGCCGCCAGCACAAATGAGAGCAGCATAAGTATACGGAAAATGGGGAGCGACGCCATTACATCGGTATAGCTGGCGCCAAAAGCTACCCCACGGGGTGAGTAGACCAGTTGGTCTATGTTCAGCTTATAGCCAAGGCCCTTCATGGCAAGCACTAGCGCTAGAAGACCTGAAACATGAGCTATGGCTGAACGTCCACCAGGAGCACTCAAAGAAAGCAAACCTGAAAGGAAGTACAGACCGGTTGCTCCGAGCAGGACAACCACAAACAGTCCCATGACAGTACGGTAGAGATAAAGCATGAACGGCAGCTGGAACAGATAATAACCGGCATCTTGATTTAAGATTGGATCGGCCAGATTAAAAGGAGTCTTATTGAGATACATTTGGAAATTCATCCACTGACCGGTTGAGCCGATTCCCCACATAACAGCCACAGCCAGCGAGATAGCGAACAGGCCCAAGGTCACATAACGACTGCTCAGGAAATCATCGATATACTCCATGTAGCTATGGGATGTAGGAAAGTAGCGGATGTTGCTCTCATCCACTGACCCACGCATCCGCTTGCGCATATTGCGGCGCAGCAGATACAAGTTGAATAGGGTGAAGATAAAAGCGATGGCCGCGACGAACAAGCTTACCGCCAGCTGGGAAGTGATCACCTTCCAGAATATGTTGATATAGCCTACGGTTTGGTACCAAAGCAGCTCAGTGTAGATGCCTGCCGTCGACGACAGCAGGACAAAGAGCGCCACGGGTATGATGAAGATTAGCCATCTTCGCATGTTAGTCCCCTCCTGTATATTGGTCTAGCTCTTACCAATTTCTACTTCAGCCTACTACTGCAATACGTATAGTAGAGCTAAAGGTTTCCGAATACCTGCCATACTTTGCTATATCTATTATATTTCCCGATTCAGCGACCCTAATCCTGCAATAGCTCGAAAGGAAAAGTTGAACTGCACACATATGTTCGGCTATAATGAGTACTGAGGTGAGAACACATGTTCGCAATCGGGCCTGGTGCGGTCTGGCACTTGGTAGATCTGCATGTACATTCCAGCCACACTCGCGGGTGCCGGCTTTCAGTCATGAGCCTGCTGGAACAGGCACAAGCTGCAGGGGTAGCTCTACTGGCACTGACAGACAGCAATTCCATCCAAGGTGTTCCTGAACTGATTAACTTGGGTAAGACTCTACCTGTTCGCGTCCTGCCAGGAGTAGAACTGACTGTACCAGGAGGGAGAAGGGGGGTGCACGTACTCTGCATTTTTCCCGAAGACACTAGCTTTGCGCAATTGGAACAGATGCTGCAACAGTTGATGCTACCACGCCATGCCTGGGGTGACCCGACATTTATCCTGCCGGCCACGATGGTAGAACTGCATAGCCAGGTAAAACGGCTTGGAGGCCTCTGTATTGCAGCGCACCCACACGCAGAGTACGGCCTGGCAGCTGAAATGGAACGAGGTCAGTTAGCTAGTTGGGAGAGAGTCGGCCTGCTGCAGGCTATGGAGCAACCTGTTTCCGAGCTTAACCTACCTGTGCTGACCGGCAGCAATGCAACCCTGCCGGAGCAGATAGGAAGAAACACCACCCATGTAAAGATGGAATTTCCGGGGTTTCATGAGCTACGGGCAGCTCTTGACGACCCGCTTAGCCGCTTATCTGCCACGCCAAAGACACCCCGCCTGCATGTCGATTCGGTAAGTGTGAGTGGCGGATTGCTGGACGGTGTTGCTCTCAGCCTAAATCCGCACCTGAACTGTATCACAGGAGGGCGAGGCACTGGCAAGAGCAGCTTGGTAAACTGTCTGCGTTTGGCTATAGGGCAACCCGCCTTGGACCCACGCCTGCGGGCAGCAGCAGAGCAACAGCTGACTGCTGTTTTGAAAGAAGGACAAGTGTCTCTGACGATTAGCGAAACCGGAAAGCAACACTCTTTAACAGCCTGCCTGCGCGAAAGACCACCTTCACTTGGGCTAGTGGAAGTGTTTAGCCAGGGTGAGATTGAGACAGCTGCCCTTAGCCCGGAGTACCGTCTGCAGCTGCTTGATTACCACGCCGATCCGGAAGGCCTGCTACGGACAAGCATTGATCAACTGACGGAACAACTCGAGCAGAACACCAATAACCTGGATTATTGCGAAGAGGAGCTCTCAACCAAACGTGAACTGATGTGGGAATATGAGGAGCTCGCCAGTCAAATGCCATCGCGGGTAGGGACTGACTGGGAGCGTTTGTGGGATAGCGAGCGCCAACTACATCACCTGGATGAACGACAACGATTACTGCAACGCCTTACAGGGCTAAGCCATCAGTTTATTGCTGAGTCAGACCAACTGCTCTCGCTTTGGTTGAAGCACGAGGGAGAGGAAGCAGTATACCAGACCGGCCAACAGCTGCTGCATTACCTGGAAAGCGCATGGCAGGAACTGCTGCAGCAGGCCGAACAAGCTGAACAGGAACAGACGACCATGTACGACCACCTGAAGTACAGGCAACAGGTCAGGCGCCTGTTGCAGCTGCAGTCTGAGGTGGAACAAGTAAGGCTGCGCGAGACTGATAAGCAGTCCCTGCTCATAACGAGAAATGAACTACTGCAGAGAAGATACCAGGCAGTTCTGCAACTGAGACAGCAACGGGCAAATGCAGCGGCCAAGCTCAATGAACTACTGGTGGATGTACAGTTGTCGCTGCTGCCCGGAAGAGAACGCAGCCGGCTCGAGGCACTGTTGCTTGAGATGCTGCCTGCTGGCAGTGCCTGGGTGAAATGCGCCAAGGCCCTGGGAGAAAGCGTCGACCCACAGATCTTATTCAAGGCTACGCTCGATGATCGGCCGGAGTTACTGGAGACATCCGGCCTGTCCCCGAGCAGATTACGGGAATGCATGCGTCTGCTCCGTGCCCACCGAAGCTTTAGACGTCTTGATGCCTGCCTGGTTGAAGACAGAGTGGAACTTTGGCTGATGGAACGCGGTGTTCCCAAGCAGGCAGAAGAGTTGTCCGCAGGTCAACGCTGCACTGCTATGCTGCCTCTCCTGCTCCTGTCGGGTGACAAACCTCTAGTGATTGACCAACCGGAGGATAACTTGGACAACGCCTACATATTCGATGCGGTAGTGCCCGCGCTTCGCAAAGCCAAGTTTCGCAGACAGTTGATCATCGTCACCCACAACCCAAATCTACCGGTGTTAGGCGATGCTGAATTGTCGATAGTGCTAGAGTCAGACGGTAAGCGTGCCTCAGTTTTGGCTGCCGGATACCTCGAGCAGGAACACGTCAGCGGTGCGCTGCAACGCATCCTGGAAGGCGGAAGAGAGGCCTTTCTAAAGCGAGCAACCCGCTATGGCTGGGAGGTGAACACAAATGAACGCCCTACAGGATGAAGGCAGTTTCTGGCAACGCATGCAACAGGGCCAACTGGTAGCCCGCGCCGTTGATTGGGGCGAGCGACTGTCGCACCTGCAAACAGTCTGTTCGTGGCCTCTAGAGTTGCGCAACCCAGTGATAGTAGCTTACTTGGCTGTCCCGGGCCAATGGAACACGCCGATCCGTCCGGAGCACGAGCAGATACTGCGCGGCCTGCTTGGGGAAAACGACCGTAGATTGCGCCTTTTGGCTGTACAAGCCTTATCCGGCGGGCCTCTCTCTGCCAGTGAGCAACTCCTGCAGACGGCGGCCGCAGATGAGGCATATGAGGTAAGCAGTCTAGCCTGGTCACATCTCTCCAATGCAACTAATGTTGCCAGAGAAGTCTGGCGGAACTACTCGGCCTACTGCAGTGAACAACGACCTGAGCTGGCTGGCCTGCTAGCCAGGCAGCTACCAGCGCTCTGGGACCTAAAACCTCTAGGGTTCCGGATCGGGGCTAGGGGTTATGAAGTCGACTTGAGCCATGGCTGGCAGCTGCATAGCTTGCAGAGCCTAACGCTACGGGTGAAACAATCGGTTACTATCCAATGGGCCCTGCGCAACGGCTGTTCTGGTGAACTGGAGCTGCATAAGGGTGACATATGGAAAGCTGCTGTGAGCCCGGGGTTTGCCAACCTGCGCGACAAGCTGGTGACTGCCATAGACCTGACCTGGCTTTCGCCTTACCACTTCCACGGAGCCAATGTGGAGACGTTCTACGGGAGGGAGCACGAGATAAACTGCTTGTTGCGACCGGGCACACACTGGGCTGTCACCGGAGGGAGGCGCATTGGAAAGACCTCACTGCTCCTGAAAACGGCTGAACGGTTGCGACAGCACAGCCTAACAGTCCTGTATCTGGACTGCGGGGCATACCGGCGTAGCCAGGACTTTCTATTAGCCCTGGCAGTCGAACTGAACTTGCTACCAGACGCTGATTTGTCACCAGCCGTGTTTCTGGCAACTTATCGGCAGTCTCTGCCAACGGGTCTACATCTGTTCCTCGACGAAGTAGACGTGTTGTTCTCCAGCGAACCTGAGATACACAGCTTACTGGCGTTGCTGCGCACTTTGGCCCAGCAACTGAATTGGCAGGTGATAGCTGCCGGCTATCTGGTGTTACACACTGAAATGTCACGACCGAACAGCCCGCTAGCCAACTTCTTCGCCCCTCTGCAGTTAAAACCCCTTTGCCAGCAGGGAGCATTCCAACTGCTGACCTGGCCGCTAGCCGAACTAGGGATGTCTGTTCAGGGTGTGGATGCAATGGCCCGGCAGATTTATCGGGACACTGGTGGTCACCCAGCCTTGTTGCAGTTTATCGGGCACGAACTGGTGGCTGATGCCAACCCCAGAGGCTCGCTGGAGATTAAGCGTCCACAATGGCGGCGCGTAATCGCCAGCCAACCGATCCGCTCCTTCTGTCAACATATCTGCCTGGATCACCTGAGCAGCGCCGAACTAGCCATTCTACTGGCAACAGCTGACTCGGAAAGATGGTCAGGAGCTGAGCTCGCGGAGCGTTTTCCTCAAGCTACCAACCTGATCTCCATCATCGACCACCTGGTCTTACAGAATCTATGGAAGGCAGTAGACAGTGGTTGGGAGTTAGCTGTCCCAATGCTCAGGCAAACCATGCACGTTATCAAGCCTCGCCTACAAATGAAGGCCGCTCAATGGGAGGGATACCATGTATAAGATTGATTACTCAAAAGAAGGTCGCCTACAGATAAACAACTGGATTGCACGACGGGAACTGCCTGAAATCTCCAGAGGACTGCGGGCAATTGGGCAGGTGTTATTACTGGCACCAAAAGATTCAGGGTTGACGACCGCTCTGGTTATGGCAGCCAATCAACAACAGGAAGAGCAGCATATCTGTTATATCAGCGGCAGAGACGTAGTTGGAAAGTCAGAAGCTGAAGGTTTCCAGGCACTCTCCTCCAGATTAGGTGAGGTATTGCCAGACGGACTCAAACCAACGATGTGCCGGGATGCGCTATCATTTCGGCGTCTGTTAATGCATACATTGGCAGTGCTACCGGCTCCACTCACGCTAATCGTGGATGACCTTGAGCTATTTCCGGCAGAGTGGCGGTTGATCTGGATCAACATGCTCAGGAGTATCAAGCATGAGCAGTATTTTCAGCCGCTCTGGCAGAATCTGCGATGCCTTGCCGGCAGCCACCGGGCTGACTTGCTTTATCAGCTCGACCCAGCCTCACCACTCAACTTCATGGAGACTATTGACCTTGGTCCGGTGGCATGGCGCGATATTCACAGCTGGTTGGCAGTTCAATTCCCTGACTCGACAATACACCCAACCGCGCCCCTGGCGCTGCTTGGCTGGACACAAGGCAATCCAGTGCTTTGCACAGAGATAGCATCCCGGCTGCCCAAGCGAGGGTTCATCGGAAAGGAGACGATAGCCGCCACCGCCAAACAGTATGCCCGATGCCTACGACTGCCCAGGCTGACAGACGAGGAACGCTCCCTTCTGTCTGTCGTAGAAGAGAACGGGACGCTATTCGACAGCGGTTCAGGTCTGGAAGACCTGCTGGTCTGTCGCGGCCTGCTGGCTGATACCCCAAAAGGCAGACTCCATTGGTCCAGCCCGATCCTGGCCCTAGCCTGGAAATCCGGTCAAGATGCTTCAGAACATACTGAACCTGGTCTGGTTCTAAACGAAGGCAAAATGGAAGCGCGTTACCAGGGCAAGCTACTGCCGCTATTTCCACAGGAGCTGAAGATCCTGCTCTACCTGGCGCGGCGCCCAGGTAATTACCTCACTGCGGAAGCAATCTGCAGGGAAACCTCCGATGATCCAATGATGGCCGAGCTAGGGTCTACTAATGTGAGGGTACAGATCGCCAGATTGAGGCGAAAGTTGCCTGACTGCAATTATGTACAAACCAGGCGCAATATTGGCTATGGCTTCAATCCACACCTGCCCTATACCCTTAAATCCTAAGAAATCATGAGTGCTTAGCTAAGGCAGCTCCAGAGAGGGGCTGCTTTTTTATTGCCTATTAGCCCTAATGTAACATTCTGTACTCAATTGCAACATTCAGTAACGAATTGCAACATTCGGTAACGAACTGCAACATGATTGCAACATTCCAGAGACGCTTGTTTCAACCTTGCTTTGATACTATCTTTTCGCCGGGATGCGCGCGGTCTACGGCAAGAAGCCACGTGAAAGGGGAAGCATAATAAGATGGAAAGGTTAAAGGGCTTTGCCGAACAGATTATTGCGTTCGTACCCGACTACGACCAGACAGGCAGTATCACCCGGATTTTGACATCCGATGGAAGAGAAATCACTCAAACCAGATCGATACAGAGCTGCCTAAAGGAGTTCTGGCAGCTTTACAGTTTTGACCACGCTGCCTACCGCAGGGTATACGGGCTGATCTTAGGTAAACGCAATCTTCTGCCCTGGCCTGCGGATGTACGTCGCACCTTTGCGCCGCTAAAACTGCGCAAGCCACGCTTTGCCGGAGACAATGCCTACGGATATGTAGCGGTAGAGTGGATATGCGATATGTTGGACTCGCCGAGCGAACCAGGCCGTACGAGAATTCATCTGCATAGCGGTCAGCTGCTCGATGTATGCCTACGGCCCCCAGAGACGCGGAGCCACTTGCAGGCAGCAGCATTCGCATTTCAGGTGTTCTGGGGCAAACGCCTGGAGATACGGCCAGTGCTAAACGCTGAGACGGTGCAGGGAATGAAGTAACACTGGAAGAATAATCATATAGATCCAGTTAGGGTAGTGATTGGTTTGAAAGGCGTGATTCTAGATGGAAGTGAAGTTGGCAGCTGCCAAGACGCATAAGTATGCCGTTTCCGAAAGCGGAGACACTTTGGAAATAACTGAGCGCCCTCGAGGCGGGGTTTCAATTATCCTGGCGGATGGCCAGGGTAGTGGGCACTCGGCCAAACGCAACAGCAGCATGGTTGTGGCCAAATGCGTGTCGATGATCAGTGAAGGTGCCCGCGATGGCGCCGTAGCCCGGGCGGTGCACGATATGCTGTACTCTTCGCGCGACGGGAAAGTCTCAGCAGAATTGCTGATTGCTTCAGCGGATCAGCACACACAGACGCTGGTCGTTTCGAGAAACACAGCCTGCCCAGTGCTGATTTACCAAAATGGGGAAGTTCTAGCCTTGCAAGGCGATACGCAGGCAATCGGCGTGCATCGCACCACCAAGCCTGTGATTGACGCTTTTCAGTTGGAGCCTGACTTAACCGTGCTCGGTTTTTCGGACGGTATTTGGTTCGCGGGTCGCCACACAGGAAATGAGTGGGGAGTGGAGCAGCTAACAGAACTCCTGCTAAAACACCGTAGCAACCCAGACGCTTTGGTTGAAGCTGTTTTGCATGCCGCCCTGGAGCGGGATAGCAGCAGACCTCGCGATGACATGTCCGTTTTCGCCATCAGCGTGGGTTACAATCAGGGCGGCGATAGGATTCGTCGACTGAGCGTCAGATTCCCCATGTAGGTGACTTCAGTGGAAGACAGTAACCGCAGTGGTTTCCTGATTGGAGTTGTAGGCAACTGTGTCGCTGGCAAAACTACCTTGGTACAGGGTTTGAAGGCCTTGGGCTACCTTGCGGTCAATATCCCGCAGGAACACAGCGTGGCACCAAAGTTCTGGCGTAAGCTGAACGTAAACTTCCTGGTGCTGCTTTCCTGCACCTTGGAAACGGCCAAACAGCGCAGGCATATAGCTTGGGGCCAGGAGCGTCTGGAGCAACAAGCCATTAAGCTGTCGGATGCCAGGGCGCATTGCCAACTCGTCCTGCCAACAGATGACCTATCGATTGAGCAAGTGCTAAACACAGTCGTGGAAGCAGTACAAGCGTTCCAGGCTCAAGGACTTGTCGCAAAAGGAGAGAAGTGATTATGCAGCAAAAGATAACACTGGCGGACGTCAAACATCATCCGAAGGTAGAGACATATATCCGTGTGGGCAACGAGCATCTCGGGGCTATGGGCTTCACGGAGCACGGCTTCCGCCATGCGACATTGGTTTCCACCATTGCTCACAATGTGTTGCAGCGCCTGGGTTATAGTGAACGGCATACTGAGTTGGCCGCGCTAGCAGGCTTCATGCATGACATGGGCAATGTTGTCAGCCGGGAAGACCACGGCCAAACCGGCGCCATGATGGCGATGCAACTGTTGGAAGCGATGGGCATGCCCTTTGAAGAAGTAGCCTCCGTATGTTCCGCCATCGGCAACCACGAGGAACAGTATGGCGTGGCGGTCAACCCGATTGCTGCCGCACTGATTCTGGCAGACAAGTCGGATGTGCACCGGTCACGCGTACGAAATCAGGACTTTGCCACCTTCGACATCCATGACCGGGTCAATTACGCGGTCACCCCTTCATTCGTGAGGGTTGATGAAGAGCAGAGGGTGATAACGTTGGAACTCACTATTGATCAGGAAGTCAGCTCGATCATGGACTACTTCGAAATCTTCCTGACGCGCATGGTCATGTGTAGGCGGGCAGCCGAGATGCTGAATGCCAAGTTCTCGATCGTGATGAATGGCAACAAGGTGCTCTAAGAAACAAGTTAAGCAATTTGTTGACATATGTTCATATAGGACCATATGATTAACTATATAGTGTAAAAGTGAACTAACTGATAAGGGTGGTGACCAGGTGCCCAGACCGACAAAAGACCGTGTAGTTGAGTTTCTCCCTCACTTTGATGTCTTTAAGCCGGCAGGTATCCCGATGGATCAACTGGAAGAGTTGACTATCACTGTCGAGGAACTCGAGGCCATCCGCCTCAAGGATATCGAAGGCTTGGATCAGGAAGTATGCGCAGACCGGATGCAAGTGTCCCGCCCGACATTTCAGCGGGTATTAAACAACGCACGTTTGCTGGTGGCTCAAGCCCTAGTTGAAGGTAAGGCTCTACGGGTGGAGGGAGGTAACTACCGGGTGGTGGAACGGCATTATCGTTGCCAGGAATGTGGTCACCAGTTTGCCCGGACGCCTGTGCACGGCAAGCATGGTCATCAGCTTAACTGCCCAGAGTGCGGCGAGCATGGAGTTATGCGGGAGAGTGGGCCATGCCCCCGCAAACGACGTCGTCATCAAAATGGCCAATAAGGCCCTCACAGTTATGTGATCTTCACAGGGAAGCAATTTGCTTCCCTGTTTTCATTGACATACGCTCACAACCGGCGTATATTGGTATTGGGCAAATGACCAAAACTATACTGGAGTGGTGGACCATGAACGCTGCTGCTGCTTGGACTTCGCTGCTCCGCGAGCATGATATCCGCTTAACCCCGCAGAGACGTTATATCCTGGATTTGCTTTACCGGCACAACGCCTTACACCCTACAGCTGAACAGTTGCTTGCCTTCGCATTTCAGGATGGCAAGCAATTAAGCCCGGCAACCCTATACCGAACTCTGGCTGTCTTGGTGGATTCAGACCTGGTGCGAAAGCAGGTACTCCATGCAGGAGCAGCCCATTATGAGCTTTCTTCAGCCATCACTGGCAAGGGCAAATCACATCATCACCTGGTCTGCCTGAACTGCGGGCGTATTTCGGAAGCCAGCTATCACCTGCCAACACCTGCTCTGGCAGCGCTAATCAACCAGATAGGCTTCCAGGTTATCGGGCAGGAACTGACCATTTATGGATATTGCCCGGAGTGTCAGCAACACTATGTTTAACCACACAATTGAACACACCATACACAGTCTTAGAGGAGGTTTTCGATTTGAGTCAGCAAAATCAGGCACCAGGACTGTTCCCGGCAAACGAGCACAGTCACGTCAAGCGAATGATTGCTGTTATGAGCGGCAAAGGCGGCGTGGGTAAGTCATCGGTCACCGCACTGATTGCTTCCGAGCTAGCCCGCCGGGGTAACAAGGTCGGCGTGTTGGACGCAGATATTACTGGCCCTAGCATGCCGAAGCTATTCGGCGTCTCCGGCTCACCCGAGAGCTCGTCGCAAGGATTGCATCCGAAAGAAAACTCTGCTGGAGTGAAAGTGATGAGCATCAACTTGCTGATAGGCAATGAGGATACTCCGGTAGTATGGAGGGCGCCTCTCCTGAACAACGCCGTCAACCAGTTTTGGACCTATACCGCTTGGGGTGAACTGGATTACCTGCTGGTAGATTTGCCACCAGGAACGGGCGACGTACCACTCACGGTGCTGCAGTCACTGCCTCTGGATGGTGTGGTGATGGTTATGACCCCGCAAGATCTGGCCATCATGATCGTGAAGAAGGCGGTACATATGGCCGAGAAAATGGATAAGCAGGTGCTCGGGTTGGTGGAAAACATGGCCTACGTACTCTGCCCGCAGAGCGGCGAGAAGGTTGAACTGTTTGGTCCGAGTAAAGGGCAGCAGACGTCAGACGAGCTTGGCATCCCACTGCTGGCCAGCTTGCCTATTGACCCACGCATGACCAAATTGGCCGACAGTGGCCAGATTACTGACTACGAAAGCGAGCAGGTCAAGACGATGGTGGATAGGCTACTGCAGGCCTAGACCGGCATACTGGACCAATCGAGTAGGAGGGGGTGACTAACCCCCGTCCTCTCACACCACCGTACGTACCGTTCGGTATACGGCGGTTCATGAAGTTTAACCTCGTGTTAGAAC
>JAWLDB010000075.1:0-11850 GCA_041686915.1 Bacillota bacterium | reverse complement strand
GTCACGCAAGTAGGTAGAAAAGGCCGAGGCCGAGACAAATAGCACCACGCTGATGAACAGAGAGACTACCGTACTGCGGTAGCGGCGGCGGTTGCGTTTCAAGTTCTTCAACGCCAAATCACCCTCGAGGCCAAAAACCCTACGGGCCACTCGGGTAGTCTTCACCTGCTTAGCCGTTAGCTTGATATCCGTCGTCTGCCTGATGGCGTCCATCGCCGACATTTTGGCCGTACGGCGGGCTGGAATGTAGGCTGAAATCAGGATGGTGACCAATGCCAAGGCTGCGGCAGCGGCGATGGCTGGCAAAGGAACAGTTAGGGCAAATGGTACTTGCACTCTAGCGCCCATATTGGTCAGACTGGTGAGTGCATCTTGCAAGAGATAGATGGTTGTACCGATACCTGCCAGTCCAGCCAGTATGCCTAGCGGGATCCCAATTCCGCCAATCGCCAAGGCCTCGAAAAACACAGAATGCCTGAGCTGCTTGGCGGTTGCGCCGGCACCGGACAGCAGGCCAAACTGCTTTTTGCGTTCACTGACCGAGATGGAAAACGAGTTATGGATAAGCGTCACAGAGCCGACCATGATCAACCCAAGCAGAATTGCGGCCAAGCCGTACAAAACTGCTTGAAAACTCTTATCGTTGCTCACCCCCAGGAAACGCAGGAGTTCACTGTTGAGCTTTAGGTCACCTGAGTCGCTGAGTTGACGCTCCACCCTGATTTGATTAGTCAGAGTGTAGATACGCGCGGGGTGAGTAGCCTTAAAGAAAAGACTGAACTCGCCGGAGCTGTCGGCTGGATCATGCAAGGGTGCATATAACGTGTACCCCGGTGCAGCGTGAGACTCCACTTCGCTGGTAGGGCGGTTGCTGATCCCGACCACAGTAAATGTCCTGGTCTCCCTAGTATCCAATTGTTCAGCCCCGCCCTGCTCTGTTAGCCTGAAGGCAAAGCCATCTCGTTGATCCAGAGTCATGCCATTTAGACCGATTCGCTGTCCCAGCTGCAATGTCAGCTTATCCCCCACCTGATAGCGCACACCACCGTTAGTATAGATGTGCTCAGTCACCAGCACCTCATCAGCCTGCTCGGGCAGGCGGCCACTCAGCAAGTGCACCGGCAGGCTGGCAAAGGCAGCTTGATCGAGCTGGAGTACATGCAGATATGGCTTAAAGTCGTTTTGACTGCCAGGCAGCAGAGCATAACCTGCACTGCGGGTGACAGCTAAGCCGGTCACCCCATCCATTTCCCTAAGTGCGTTCAGGTCGTCGATATCGCGGTTATGCAGCACCGCGTGCCAATTGCCCTGATCAGCGATTGTGAAATCAACCAGATAAGCCTGCAGACTGGCGATCAGGGTGGTCACTGCCGTAATCATGGCGGCAGACAAGATGACACCGATAATGGTCACAATTGTGCGGGTCCGGTTCTGCTTCAGTCCGGCAAGCGTAACCCGATTGATGACATTCATTAGCGGATCACCTCGTCGCGGGCAACCGTGCCGTCCTCAATGCTAATCACCCGATCGGCCTGCAAAGCGATGCGCTCATCATGAGTAATCACTAACAGCGTCTGTTTGTACTTCTGATTGAACATCTTCAGCAGGCTGATGATTTCGGAACTGTTCTTGCTGTCCAGGTTTCCGGTAGGCTCATCTGCCAGCACCAGCGCAGGGTTGCTGATTAGGGCCCTCCCAATGGAGACGCGTTGCTGCTGTCCACCGGACAACTGGTTAGGTAGATGCTCCACCCGGTCTTGCAGTCCCAGAGTAGTGAGCAGTTGGTTGAGCTGTGCTTTATCCTCCTGCCTACCGTCGAGCAGCAAAGGTAAGGTGATGTTCTCTTCCACATTCAACACCGGTATCAAGTTATAGAACTGGTAGATCAGACCAATTTGCCGACGCCGGAAGATAGCCAGGCGGGACTCATCGAGGCTGTAAATGTCGGTTCCATCGATGAAGACTTTGCCCGAAGTAGGGCGGTCGACGCCACCAACCATGTGCAACAAGGTTGATTTGCCGGAGCCGGATGGTCCGATTACGGCCACGAACTCGCCCTTTTCTACCGTAAGAGAGACATTGTCCAAAGCAGTAACGGCTGTATTTCCCTTGCCGTAAGTTTTGGTCAGGTTTTCAACCCGTAATATAGGCATAAAGCAGCACCTCCACAAGTTTCTACGTACTAATTCTACTGAACGCAGGTGACAATGCAGTGACGGCTGAAGTGACATTTTAGTCACTTCAGCCGTGAACTCACACAACCGACTTATAAAAGCGGATATAGAAGGTACTTCCCTGCCCAGGCTTGCTTTCGACACTGATATCACCGTGTTGACTGCGGATGATGCTTCTGGACATCGCTAACCCGATGCCGATGCTGTCCTTATTGGCATTCCTGCCACGATAGAAGCGGGTGAAGATGTGTGGCAGGTCTTGCTTCTCAATTCCTGCCCCGTTGTCCGCGATCTTCACCTCAGAATACAGTGGGTTATCCTGTACCAATATGGCAATGCTGCCACCCAAGGGCGTGTGCTCCATGCAGTTCTTGAGAATATTGATGAGGGCCTCAGTGGTCCAAGGTAAGTCACAGTTAATCAGCTCGCCCTGTTCGCGCACCGAGAAGCTAATCTCCTTCACTTCCATGGGAATGAGCAACGGACGCAATGCATTGTTCAGCAAAATTTTGGCCGGAACCGGTGCCAGCTTCATCTCCACTACGCCGGCATCGAGCTTGGACATCTTCAGCAGCGCAGATACCAGCCATTCTATGCGCTCCAACTGGGTACGCACATGCGCGGTGAACTCACGCCGCTTGGCTGCTGGTAGCTGTTCGTCCCGCAGCAGGTCCAGCATCATCAGCATGGAAGTCAGTGGCGTTTTTAGCTGGTGCGAGATATCTGCCATCTGGTCAGACAAGAGCAGTTTCTCGTGCAGAAGCCGTTGGTTGTATTCAGAGAGCATCAGCGTCACCTTATAGATTTCACTCTTTAGGATGCTAAGCTCGCCCTCTGTATTGTCGCGGATGTCCAAATCATGCTCACCAGTGCTAATGCGACGGAGATATTCCGAAAGACGCCTGATCTGCCGGTACCGGTGAGTGGTGAAAACAAGAAAAGCCAGGCCAAAGGTGACAGTTACGGCTGTTACCAGGATTCCAGTCGGGGTGCTAATCAGGAAGCCTGCTACTATAAAGAACAGGGATAGTGACAGCAATACGAGTAGAAAGACCTGCACTTCACGATGGCGCAGCATGACCTGGCCTCCCTTCTTAAATCTGATAGCCTAGTCCCCGGACGGTCTTAATGATGGTTGGGTTTTGCGGATCGTCCTCAACCTTCTCCCGCAGGCGCTTAATATACACAGTTAGCGTATTGTCGTTGACAAAATCACCCGAAACATCCCAAACACTCTCCAGCAACTGCCCGCGCGTCAGGGTTTGCCCCTCGTGATTAACCAAGGTCAGCAAGAGACGATATTCCAGTGCAGTTAGCAAGAGCTCTTCTCCGTGCTTGCTCACCTTGCCTTCAGCCAGGTTGACTGCTAGATTGCCATAGTGCAGGATGGACTTACCTTCAGCCGACTTGTGCGCTCGGCGTAAAACACTGCGGATGCGAGACTGTAATTCCCGCAACCGGAAAGGCTTGGTGATGTAATCATCAGCCCCGATATCAAGCCCCATTACCACGCTACCTTCATCATCACGAGCCGTCAGAAAGATTACTGGCGTCTCATCCCCCTGCTTCAGCTTGCGACAGATATCAAATCCATTGCCATCGGGCAGCGAGATATCCAGCAGAGCCAGGTCGAACTTGCCAACGTCGATTGCCTTGAGCGCTGATGCGGCATCATGACAGACTGTCACTGCCAACCCCTGTTCGGTCAGCGCATACTCCAAACCCAAGGATATGGTACGATCGTCTTCTACCAACAGCAATTGCAGGTTCTGTCCTTTAGCCACATTTGCACCCCTCTCAAAGGCTGGTCCTTTCATACCACTATATAGTAGATTAGCTGTACAGTTAAGTGCAACACCTATAAAGCAAGGGAGGTTCAGTTTCGCCTGAACCTCCCTGGAACTATCTTCTCTCAAGACTGCGCGTAGCCCACGCTGAAAAATGGTCCAAGTTATACGTCCCGCTGTCCCAAGACTTGCCTGGTGTAGGCAGCGCGGGTGAACAGGAAGTATGCCAGCTGGGCCAGCAGGTAGCCTCCTGCGATCATCAAGCCGGCCCGTATCACACTGAAGTTCGAGACCAGGTTATCGAGCGCCTTTAAGGCAAATCCCGTATGCACCGCTCCAAGAACGAGCGGCAGGAAGAATAGTGCCCCCAGCTCCTGTGTGACAATGCGGTTGACCTCTGCGCTGGTGATGCCGATCTTATGCAGGATGCGGTATTGCTGCCTGTCTTCCCCGAGCTCCGTGAAGTAGATCATGCTGCCTGCGGCAAAGAAGAAGACGATACAAACGAACAGCCCGATGAACATGGTGAGTGCCCCGGTCTGCAGCAAAGCATGATAAGCTTCGGCTCGAGGACCGAGGTGCACACGTTGCTCGTTGGGAAGACGCGCTTGAACGCTCTCTTGTATACCTTCGATATTCTCCCAGTTATCGTACTCAAAGGCATGGAAGTCGTTCCGCGCCTCTTGCGGCACTAGCGGCTCGAACTCCGCGTAAGCAGCATCACTCACTACCAACTGAAAGTGTCCGGTCAGGTATCCTCCCTCGTTGGTCTCCAGAAACTTCACCGGTAACTGCTTCCCTGCCAACTGAATGACAGCTTGCGTCGCTGCTGCAGATTCGCCGTAGTAACCAAGCATCATTACCGCCTCATCGTTGGACAGATTGATCGGACTGAAGCCTGGCAGCATTTGTGCCACCCGATTGTGGTCACTGTTCTTGATCAGCGTTATATTGATGCTCTCCCTATCGGGTAGTTCGGGCACAACCATGCTAGCATAGAGGCCCACGATACGCTGGTACTGAGTGTTATTGGCACCCGCTTGCTCCAGTTCCTCTCTTACCACTTGCGACACTACTTCCGCCGGGAATTCCGGTGTTCCCCGGAAAGAGAGGGCAAACGGTTTCATGTCCCGGGCTAGCACCTCGGCGTTTTGCAGAATTGAGTTGAAAGCACCAAGCGATGTGCTGACTACAGCTATCAGAATAGCTCCGATGAACAAGATCTTGGCGTTATCCCCGAGTCGAAAGACGAGGCGGTTAAAGATGACCAGGTTGGTGCCCCGGTAGGATAGCTGCCTCCGCTGCTTCAGCCAGGCACAAAGTAGCACTCCACCCTGGGTGAGCACGAAATACGTCCCGATAATCACAATGGTAGTGACAACGAGGATATTCATCGCTACATTGCGTGCGTTAGTGTTCCAGGCCATGTAATATCCCTGAGCCAGCAGCCCGAGGCCCAGCGCCAACAACAATGGGCGCCGCTTGGGAGATGCTTTCGGCTGACGGTGCGCCTTCAATAGCTCGCGCACGCTGTTTTGGCGAACGCCTAGCATGGCAACCACGTTCACTCCCAGGAACATCACCAGAAAAACGCCTGCTGTGCCGGCCAGAGCCACGGGTGGGATCTCAAAGGGAATCGGACTCTCAACACCCAGGATCACTCCAATTACCATGAAGAACAGTTTCGAGAACAGGATGCCACCTACGAGGCCCGATACCAGCGCCAGGCCCGCTATCATCATGCTCTCCTGAAAGACCATTGTGCGCAGTTGCTTCTGCGTCATGCCCATCAGTGTCAGCAGGCCGAACTCCTTCTTGCGCGAGCGCAGAAAGGCGTTGGTGGAATAGCTGATAAACAGGAAAGAGAAAATCACGACAATCACTTCCGCTACCAATAACCCGCTATTAACTGCTTCCCGACCGGCGACATAGCCGTTCTGCACTGCATCGTTGGTGATGAAGCTCAGGAAGACGTAGAAAACCAATACCGAGCAGGCACAGCTGAAGAAGTACGCCAGGTAGCGCTGCCAGCTGCCGCGAACGTTATTTGCTGCCAACTGCCGAAAGGTCATGGTTGTTCCCTCCCATCAGCGACAACACGTCCAGAATCTGTTGGAAGAAGGCATGGCGATTATTGCCCCGCCGAACTTCGTTATATATCCGCCCGTCACGGATGAACAGAATGCGCTGACAGTAGCTGGCCACCAGTGGGTCATGAGTAACCATGATGATAGTCGCTTGCTGCTCCGCGTTCAACCGGGACAGGGTTTCCATCAAATCCTTGGCTGACTTGCTATCCAGGTTGCCAGTCGGTTCGTCTGCCAGGATAACCGAAGGGCGATGGATTAATGCCCTGGCTGCCGCAGCCCGTTGTTGCTGACCGCCTGAGGTTTCTCCAGGACGTTTATCCAGAGCATCGCTGATGCCAAACGTCTCGGCCACCTCTTTCAGTCGGCGATCGATTTCGGCCACGGGCACCTTATCCAGGGCCAGGGGCAAGACAATGTTGTCGCGGAGCGAGAGTGTGTCCAACAGATTGAAATCCTGAAAGATAAACCCGAGCTCACGCCTGCGGAACAAAGCAAGCTTCTCACCCTTCAGTTGCCGCGGGTTTACGCCATTCACCTCAATGGCACCAGAAGTAGGCTCGTCAATAGTCGCAAGTGTGTTGAGCAAGGTAGTCTTGCCGCTGCCAGAAGGCCCCATCACCCCAACAAACTCTCCCTTGTTGACCTGTAGACTGACGCCGTCCAGGGCGCGCAGGGGCACACTGCCCAACCGTCCACCATATACTTTGCTTACAGCTTTCGCTTCCAGCACATGCACAGATACCAACCTCCCGGAATTAGCTTACAGTCCTTACTATAGGCGAAAGCAGCAGGGGCAACTATTGTTTTACATTACAGCCGGTTTTCCGAAGCTTACAGTCCTGTCACCTACCCTGCTTGACCAGCGTGTGCAGGTTCTCGGCGGGGTGAAAGCTGATGGTGAAGCTACTTCCCACATCAACCTTTGAGTTAACGGTGATACGGTGCCCCAATCTGTCCAGCACTTGCTTGCTTAGGTACAGCCCGATTCCGGTAGCTTGCGGGAAGCGTCGCCCGTTCTCTCCAGTGAAGAAGGGCTCGAAGATACGGGGCAGGTCGTGTTCCGGTATACCAATGCCGCTGTCACGCACGGTAACGCGCACGACCTCGCCCGGCTCCAGGGCAATCACCACTTCACGGGCGGCTTGCCCACCTTCCGGGCGCGAGTATTTGACGGCATTGACCAGAAGCTGTAGCAGTACGAAGCGCAGCCACTTAGCGTCCGTTTCTACCGGGATCTGATCGACAGGCGCCTGCACGCGGGGGTAAACCCGGGCACGGATGAACAGCTTCTTCTGTTCGTTGACCACCTGTCTAACCAGGTCCAGCAGGTTCACTTGCTGGATGGAGAAGTCCGCGTCGAAGTCTTCCAGGCGGGAGCTCTGCAGCATCAGGTCAAGACCAGCGGCGACCTTATCGAGTTCCTCACGCAGGTTCTCCGCCACGGTATCGCTAGTTGGCGCTTGTTCCAGCTCCTGGAGCAAGAGGTCCATAACCGAGACTGGGGTCTTCATCTGATGCACCCAACGGTTAAGAAAGTGCACCCTTAGCTCCTGGCGCTCCCGGTAGCCGGTAAGGGCCTCAGCGAAACTCAGATGCTGCTGCTTGAGCAGCTCTTGATGCAATTGCTGTTCATGCGTGACAGCGAGCTCTGGCAACACGTGGGTTGACACCCCTTCAGCCTCCCACAGCTCTACAAGCTCCTGGAAATGGGCCCGTTGGCGATAGTAATCGTAAAGCAGCCAGCCAATCATGAGCAGGCTGCTTAGCACCCCTATATATAGCACGTTGCCAAGCCGCAAGCTGGTACCGGCTTGCCAGAGGTCAAGCTGCACAATCAGCAGCACTAGCCCCAATGATAAGGCATAGCATAGCAGGTAAGGCCAGCGGTCCAGCAGAAACTGTCGCTTGCTCATGCGTTATCCTTCCAGGACAAAAGATAACCTTCACCGCGTTTGGTGATGATCTCACCCGCATACCCTAGCTCCTCCAACTTACGCCGCACTCTGGCGATGTTCACATTCAAGGTGTTCTCGTCTACAAACTCGATGTTATCCCAAAGTCCTTCCAGGAGCTCATGACGTTTCACTACCCTGCCAGCTCGACGAGCGAGCATACTGAGCAAGCGGAACTCAGTTGGGCTTAGTTCCAACAGCTGTTCCTGGTAGTGCACCTCCAGGCGGCCTTCGTTCAGCGTGAGGCCGGCAACGTGCCAGACCCCACCCCCCTGTGCCGGGACGGCGTACTCTCCGTACACCCTGCGCAGGACGCTGCGCACCTTGGCCACCAGCACGTCCAGACTGAAAGGCTTGGTGACGTAGTCATCGCCCCCATTCTCCATTGCCATAATCTGATCCATCTCGCCTGCCCTGGCTGAAAGAAAGATGATCGGCACAGTCGAGAAGCTTCGGATCTGCCGACACCAGTAGAAACCATCGTATTGCGGCAGGTTAACGTCGAGCAGCACTAAGTCCGGGCTTAGGCTAACGACCTCCTGCTTTACATTGCCGAAATCCTTGACAACCAGAGGTGTGAAACCGTATTTGGCCAGGTTGCCCTCAATCAGGCTGCGTAGCTTATCGTCGTCTTCCACCAGTAGAATGCGGAACATGCTAATACCCCCCGCCCAAGTCTATCTCCCTACCATGCTACCGTTAAAGCGGGTGACAGACAACAGCTTGTTGCAGGCTAGACGCAAAAAGGGATGTTCAGCGCGCGATGCTGAACATCCCTCGTGTTTTCTTCTTACGCCTTGTTCGTAGGGCTCGTAAGAGAGAGTGTTCGTTGCTGTGTCTTCTGAACGATAGGCTCGCCTTTGCCCTTAGCGCGCAAACCAGCAAACCGCTGATGACCCCAGCTTGTCTCCACTGTGCAACCGGATACAACGGAACTAAGCAGATCGTGAGCATTGATTGTCTCAACAGCAGGGCTAATTGCGAGGCGGATGTCCACGGTTGCTCCCTGTTGGCTATAACAGAGGGCGATGTCAGCGCCCAAGTCGAGCAATAGCATGGTGCCGTAGTACTCGTAGCCAGGATCCACCTGGGCATACGCAAAAGCCAGATTACCGACAGTACTAGCCTGCACTCTCGACGCTATCTGCAGGCGCTGCAGCTTATCGGTCTGCGGACAGTGTTGCAGGGCGCTGAGAACCGCAGGGAGCGAGATACTGCCTTCCTGCAGGACTGCAGCGAGCTGAGCCAGTGTATGGTTGGACGCCCGCGTTAGGCCTACTGTATCGCTGACTATACCGCCCGCCAGGGCGAGGGCCAAGCGAGGGGTCAGTGTTCTCCCGAGGGCACGGTAAATCCGGTAGACCAACTGACAGGTGGAGTCTTCCACCTGGTGCAAGGCTATAGCTGCAGCGGGCTTAAGTGTGTTTTCAGTGTGGTGATCTATGAGCAGGAAGCGCTCAGGCAAGGAAACACCGGGTAACTGCCTTGCACTGGCGCAATCTACAATCACGGTTAGGTCATAGTCGAGAGGATTGGGAGCGATGCAGATATCTGCTGCTATGGCACGCGCAAATCCTAGCGAATGCTCCATAATCTGGCCAGGCACTCCGACTTGCCCCCCAATCAGGTCGGCGATGGCTAAAGCAGAACCTAAAGCGTCTCCATCTGCGTTCTCGTGGCAGAGCACTAAGGTTCGCTGTCCGGGCAGTTCGGTTAGCGCTTTTGAGAAGGTCCCTATGTCCACATCTTTTACCTCCCACCATTCATCCCAGGTGACACCGCTGTTACAGTTCGTGTCTGCGGTCATCCACCTGTGAGCTTTTCCTCACCCTGGTGTTTCTATAGTGACTCCCTACTAGATATGCCTAGTTCGCGAATCACCACGGCTTTCCCTCCAAGAGATGGACAGGAGTAAGCTCATTTAGAACCTCAATCAGGTCGCGCATGTTGTAGGCAGTAGCGAATACCTAAATCCGATGGATTGTAAGGTGCTTGTAAGACAATTGTAAGCTACGCCGATAGATGCCAGCTATTCCAGAGCTTATACTCAGGGAGCAGGAAACAGATTATTTGTGACTGCAGTCGGTACGAAAAACATAGAGGTGAGTAGCTTGCATTCACTTGAGATTTTACTGCTCTTTGTGTTGTTCCTTTCAATTATATCTATCCTCAGGAGGGCCAGACTGAGAGTTGCACTAGCGACACTGGCTGTCATACTCTCAACTGTCACCATTGTGGCTGCAGGTTTCCGTATAGTCATGGTACCTGCCTACGGCCTAGCACTAGGTCTCCTGGCTTTGAGCTTGCGCAAACCAGTGTCAACTCGCAAAGCAGCGTGCCCAGTGGTTAAAAACCTCGGGATTACTGGCCTCTGTATTTGCTTCGTGCTCGCTTCGGCATTACCGATGATCCTGCCCGTTGTTCACCTACCCCAGCCAGGCGGACCTGACAAGGTGGGCACTATTAGAATAGATTTCACGGACCCATCCCGGCGCGATCTATTGACAGGTACATCCTCAGCGCAAAAGATAGCTGTACAGGCCTGGTACCCTGCATTAGACATCGGGGGTAAAGAACGAGCCAGGTGGCTGGACAGCCGACAGGCAGTACGACTATTCTCCCGTCAGCAAGGTCTACCGGCAGACCTGTTTCAGCAGTTTGGCCTGATTCGGACAAATAGTTATCTGGATACCGAAGCTGCAGATAATGCAAACAAGTATCCGGTCGTTCTGTTCTCTGGAGGGGCAGGAATGTTCAATGGCCAGAATGCCATCCAGATGGAGGAACTGGCTAGCCACGGCTATGTTGTCTTCGCTGTCAGCCACCCGTCCGACGACTTTGCTGTCATCTACTCCGACGGTAGCGTATTGCCATATGATCCTGAGCGTTTCACCATGCTGGTCGAAGATAGCTCGCAAGCTATAGAGGTCGCCAAAAGAGAGGTGGGGGATACTAGCAAACCAGAGTTCCAGCGGACGCTCATCCGCAATTGTGTCGCCAATACAGACAACGTACGTGCCTGGAGCGGGGATCTGCGCTTTGTTGCTGACCAGATTACCAAGCTCAACGATGGGAGCATACCGAGCATCCTGGAGGGACGTCTGGACACGACCAACATGGGGGTGTTCGGACACTCGTTTGGCGGAGCTGCCGCCGGCCAGGCCAGCCTGCGGGACGACCGCTTCAAGGCTTTTGTCAATCTGGACGGCACCCCCTTTGGTGACACGGTGGACGAGGCCATAACACAACCCTTCATGGTTATGACTGGGGCAGAAGATGGGCCGTCAGTTGGTGACGGGTATGCAGAGAACGAGGATGATTACACCGTGGTAAGTATCGATGGGGTCAAACACATGAACTTCATGGACTTCAGCGTCATCCTGCCACATGTCGGGAAGGCCGTAGGGTTATTGGGACCAATCAAGGCCGCCCGTCAGACGCAGATTCTGAACGACTACGTCGTCTCTTTCTTCAATAAACACCTGAAAGGAATGGAAGAGCCTTTGCTTGCCGGCAACTCACCTGAGTATCCCGAGGTAAGCGTTCAGGTTAGATAGGCGTCTAGACATAAAAGGCACTACCCGACAGGTAGCGCCTCTTATGTATCAGCCTTACTTAATCAGTTATGCTTGCTATCTCAGCAGGACGGCCAGATTTCGCGGAAGTATCTTCTGCTGATGAGCGTCGGCTAACTGCAAGGACATAAGGGTATCTCTTGTCCGCTGAGGCAGATCGCCCAGCTCGCCCCCGCTCAGAATCAGCCCGAGCTCATCTTCAGTAAAGACATCCGTCATTTCCACTACGTTGGCACGACCTGCATTCTGCGGACAGGCTGTCTGACAGCGCA
>JAWLDB010000074.1:0-11861 GCA_041686915.1 Bacillota bacterium | reverse complement strand
GCTTATCCAGAAAGTCGAAATGTCGAGCCGGATGAGGTGGGTCTCTATCATCTACACCTTGGGCATTGTCATCATGTTCAGTGCAATTTGGGTCAACATGCTGCTTCCGCTGATGCAAACAGGTGAGAAACCGGACACCTTTTACGCCATCTTTATCATCGACCTGGCGTTCATCATGCCAGCCTTTGCTATCCTGGCCGTTATGAGCGTGCGTAAGCAAGGCCTGTCCCTGATCCTTCTGCCGGCCATGTACGTCCTTGGTATTACTCTGCTGGTCCCTGTTGGCCTGGGTGAGTTCCTTAAGCCGCATTATGGTCACGCCATCGATTGGGCCGGGGCACAGCTTTACCTCGGTGTGTCTGCCAGCTTCCTGGTGATGGTTGTGCTCCATCTCCGCAGTCTACGGGTGGGTGGGTCTTCTTCAATCCGGGCATAAAAACAATGAGACACTTTGGGGCTCTCCCGAAGTGTCTCATTTCGCTCAGAGGTGTTACTCATACCTATGTACTTTGCCCTTTACTTTATCGATGAATAACACTCCATCCAGGTGATCAATCTCATGCTGCAGCGCCCGGGCTAGCTGGCCGTCGGCTCCCAGGGTGAACGTTTCACCTTGACGGTTCAGCGCTTCCACTGTTACTCGTTCTGCTCGTTCGACCTCACCCGCCATCTCGGGCAGGCTGAGGCACCCCTCAAAGTCCAGGCATACCCCTTCCATCTGGGTAATGCGTGGGTTGACCAGCTCATAGACCTGGTCGTCCATGTCAATGACCACTAGCCGCTTGAGGATGCCAATCTGCGGGGCGGCCAACGCCAGGCCATTGGAGCTATGGCGCAGGGTTTCCAGCATATCGTCCAGCAAACGTTGAATAACCGGGGTAATCGACCTGACTTCCTTAGCCTTCTCGCGCAACACAGGGTCATTCCCTGTCCTTATGAACCTTACTGCCATCGGGCTGAACCCATCCGCCTAGTCTTCCTGTGGTGGGCGGGTTACTTGGAAGAACTGATCGACGTTCAACACGAATACGACGGCACCGCCAACCAATACCTTCACCGGCAGTGTAGCGTAGCCGCCCAGAGCCTCGCCATGCGACACTGGCATGACCAGCTTCTCCCTGGTTTGACATACCTCGCGAACAATCTCCATTACGTCATCGACCTGGCCATCCTGCACGCCTATCAAAAGAGTAGTGCTGCCTGCTCTTAGAAACCCACCGGTTGATGCGAGTTTGGTTGAGCGGTAACCCTTCGCAACCAGCGCTTCTGTCAGCTTGGTGCTGTCCTGGTCTTGTACAATGGTAACTAGTAGCTTCATGTTTTAGCCCCTCCTATCTAATCCCATTATACAACACTCTTCACCCGCAATCCCAATCTTATACCCTTACTCAACTAACTCTATGGATGAAGCATCAGGGCCGCACGGAAGGCAAATCTTCCATGCGGCCCCGTGCAATCATCATCTCAGCAAATAGTAAGCCCCTAGCCCTAGCATGATTAGCCCGGCCAGCTTCTCGACTACGTGCTGGTATCTATGAACCTGCTGCAGGCTTTGCAGCCAACCCGAGAAGGTACCTACCACAACCAGTGGCAGCCCCCGGCCAAGCGCAAAGAGCGCCATCAGCAGAGCCCCAACCAGCATACTCCCCTGCGCAGAGGCATAGGCAAGCACCGATAGCGCCACCGGCATGGTGCAGGGTGAAGTCGTTAT
Organism: Bacillota bacterium; assembly: GCA_041686915.1. GTDB lineage: Bacteria > Bacillota > UBA994 > UBA5500 > UBA5500 > JAWLDB01. The sequence goes on along the minus strand of JAWLDB010000074.1, from coordinate 10,150 downwards.
GGCCATCAGCATTCCCAGTAGCAGTGCCCCGAGCGCTCCGGATCCTCTCCGCAGGCGGATGCCCGCTCGCCTGCCAATGCTGCGGATGTCGATCCCGCCGAGCATCCACAGGCCCATCAGCAGCAACACCCCGCTCAGCAGCCACTTGAACCACCAGGCATGCGCCAGGTGAGCACCAACCAGGCCAGCGAAAGCGCCCAGCAGCGACCAGGTGATGGCAGTTCCTAGCACAAACAGGCAGGAAAGCCAGAAGCCCTGTCGACGACCAACTCGCGATCGTCCGGTGACATAGCCCGTTACCAGGAGCACCGTTGGAACTGTGCAGGGGCTAAGCCCGCTCATCAGCCCAGCCAGCGCTATCAGGGGGATAGCCAACCATGGGTTGCCATTAAACTCAACTCCCATCGGCGCACCACCAAGCCAACACGTCTTGTCCTATCAATATCCTCACTCCCCTAAATTATCTGCTCGGTCAAGCCTATGCAGCAATTAGGGGATTTCATGTCAGTTGCTGTCACCTCGTAGCCACGTTCTTACCCTATCAAACAAGTGGGGCTGGATTAAAGGGTGGGTAAGGTCGTCAGGTAGGTCATCCATCAGCACCACTTGGCCAATCTCAGATTCCGGAAGGTTACCAAGCTCGTCTACCTCAGCGTAGAACAATCTTCCATAACTCGGCGAACTGCCTACCATCACCACCGCATACTCGCAGACAGGAGAAAGTCTGAAGGTCTTGGCTCCGGTTTCCTCTCTGAGCTCGCGGGCGGCCGTCTCTGCTATCAGCTCGTCCACTTCCTTGCGTCCACCAGGTATCTCCCAGGTAAGGCGCTGCCTATGCCTGACCAGGATCCACTTGTTTTCTGACTTAGCGGCAATCACGGCATAAGCTAAGGCTGCCTCTTCAATAGACCCGACTGGGTGAAACTCTACTCGCACACAGATCTCTCCCCACACTAGCTTTCAAGACGGAATTATATCATGCTGAAAGCAGATTACACCCAAGGATTCCCTCGGTAGCGTTCAGAAAAACCCAAAAAGCGTACTGACTCTAGCAGGTACATAAGTCCACTCGGCGAATTGCTATTAGCTGGAATATTTATCCCTTGGGGACTCAGCGAGCCCCACACTTGCTACTCAGCTAATGCCTACGCAACCGGCTCACCCACATGGCCAGGTGCAAATCTCCTGGCAAAAGGCAAACATGTATTGGAACAGATTTCATGTGGGTTTCGTCAAACGTATAGCGCTTTTTTGCTTTTTAAAGGGGGTGGAGTTTTGCCCGAAAATGTCATAGAAGTTAAGGGCCTGCGCAAAGTCTACCGCATCGGTTCCGAAAAGGTGGTTGCGCTCAACCATATCACGCTGGATATTGCGGAAGGCGAGTTCTGTTGCTTGTTAGGCACTTCTGGATCAGGCAAGTCAACATTGCTCAATATGCTGGCTGGTCTGGAGAAACCTTCCGTCGGTACCGTCCGGATAAAAGGACGCAATATCGAGGCCATGAGCGAGAAGGCGCTAGCCCGATTCCGGCAGCAGAACATCGGCTTCGTCTTCCAGTCATACAACCTGCTACCGGCCCTGACTGCTCTGGAGAACACAGCCCTGCCGTTGATTTTTCGCGGAGTCCCTCGCAAGCAGCGAGAGGAGATGGCCAAGGATATTCTCACCCGTGTTGGGCTGGGAACGCACCTCAACCACCGGCCCACTCAGATGAGTGGTGGGCAGCAGCAGCGTGTAGGTATTGCGCGTGCCCTGGTCAGCAAACCGGCCATCGTCTTTGCCGACGAACCGACCGGTAACCTGGACTCGCGTACGACCCGCGAGGTAATGGAGCTTATGTCCACCATGACCGAGCGCAGCCGGCAAACCCTGGTCCTGGTGACGCATGACCTGTCCATCGCTGAATACGCTCATCGCATCATTCATATCAGTGATGGAAACATCATCCGGATAGAGTTAAATAGGAAGAGGTCGGGGTAAAGATGAAAAAAACTATCTCCTTGCTAGTCTCTCTGCTCTTGTTGTTGTCCAGCCTGTTTGGCCTCGTACCTGCTGCGCAGGCGGATGGGGACCATATTGAGATAACCGGATATTCGGTGTCGGGCGTATTGGGCGTATCCAATGTCTATGCTATTAGACTCAATCTAAAGTCCACAGCCCCTGTTCCCGGCGATGACGGCCCCGCGTACAAGCTCAGTAGCCTGGAAGTGGTCGCCACTGGTTCAGGCTTCAAACCGGTCGTGTCCAGTGGTTCCGGCTATACGATTACCCTAGAGCCGGTGAAAGCATCAAACAGCACAATTTCTTCGCTCAACTCGTCCAGCAGTAATCATGCAGCTTCGTATACTGTCTACTTTCTTAAGTCGGGCTCTACTGATGACCTGAACCTTGGTTTCAGGTATGAGTATAGCCGCACCATTATACCTGATGAGGGTGACCCTTTCGAAGACAAGCATTCGGGCACAACCGGGGGCCAATCCATCGCCGTCATCAAGACCGCCCCGGACCCCATAGTGCCAGAGTGGCCAAATGATCCCCCAGTGGACACGACCAGGTACAAGCCGCTGATTGGCGTGGATAACGAGGCAGACATGCCTGTTCTGAACGACGAGACAAAGGTGCTGACCATTCCAGTTCGTAACTCTGCCAGCTATTCGGCCAGCAAGATTAACATTGAGCTCGAACCGGCAGACAAAACCAAACCCGTTTTCACGGCTAACCGCATGAGCGTGTCGACCTACATCTCTTCGCTGACGTCAAACGGCAAGAAGGATGCCAAGTTCAACGTGCAGTTGGCACCTTCGGCAACAGCGGGCATTCATCCCGTCATTTTGAACTATACTTACCAGAACTCGTATGGAGATAACTTCACCAACACTGAGACGGCCTATATCCGGGTAGAGACGGCTAACACCAGCCCCCGGCTGTTTGCGTCCGCAAGAGAAGATGCCACCTTAACCCCAGGTTCAGAAGCCAAAGTCAGCTTCACCATCGAGAACAGTGGCAATAACCCAGCCCGCAACGTCAAAGTGAGCTTGCTAGGCCTTAGCCCCTCGGGAGTTTCGGTGATGCGCGATGTAGATATCAGATACCTGGAGCGCATCGAGGGTATGGGCGAACAAACCGTCGACTTCAACCTGTACGCTGCCCCCACCCTCAGCGATTCAGTGACCATGCTGCAGGTCAAGCTGGATTACGCCGATTTCGGTGGTGTCAGTTACAGCGAAACCAACACCATCTTCCTGCCGCTAACCACAGGTGGGGGAGAAGGAGGCGTACCGCGCCTGATTATCAGCCGCTACTCCATGCAACCAGAAGAAATCAAGGCGGGTAGCATCTTCCTGCTTAACCTGTACTTGCGGAATACTTCGCAGAGCAAGGCCATTACTAACCTAAAAGTCACCATCCTCTCTGACGATGGTATCTTTCTGCCGGTAGATGCCAGTAACACTATCTTCATAGACAGAATTGAGCCAAGCGCTACAGTAACCGCTAGGCTACCCCTAGCTACCAAGGCCGATGCTGAGAACAAGCCCTACTCCCTGCGCATTACGTTTGACTACGAGTCGAACCAGGGGCAATCTTACAGCTCTCAGGAAGTGATCAGTATCGCTGTGCGGCAGAACCCCAGGTTAGTCGTGGGCGAGCCGATGTTTTACGGTGAGCCTATCGCTTATCAGATGCTGCCGGTCACCGTGGAGTTCTATAATCTGGGTAAAACCATTCTCTACAACTTGATGGTGCGAGCAGAGGGTCCTTTCCAGGTGGAAGGCGGTAGTTACTTCGTCGGAAACTTTAACCCAGGGATGAGCGACTCCTTCAATGTCGCCATTACCCCCACCGAGCCTGGGGCACTGTCTGGCGCAGTTGTCTTCGCGTTTGAAGACTCAGTCGGTACCGCGCATGAGGTAAGGCGTGAGTTCAGCCTTAACGTAATGGAACCGTTCGTCCCGGAAGACCCAGGCTTCAAGCCGCCGCCACCACCTAAGAAAACCAACTGGTGGCTCTATGGCGGATTAGGAGCTGCAGCGCTGGCTGCTTTGGGCGGCGGCATCTTCTTCTTCCGTCGCCGGAGAAAACTCAAACTGCAAATGCAGGACTCAGAGAACTTTGTAGCTGCTACTAGCATAGTGGTTCCGGAGATTGAGTACGTCGGGTTTGACGACGCCCCCAAGCCGACAGACCCCGGCGCCAAGCAATAGGTGATGATGGATGAAACAAATTGACCTGATTGGTCTTGCGCTTAGGAATTTTCTGCGCCGGAAGGTGCGCTCGATCCTAACTATCCTCGGTGTAACCATCGGCACGGCCGCCGTTGTTATCATGCTCTCGCTCGGTATTGGGATGAGCGAGGGTTTCAAGACGCAGATGAGCCGCATGGGCAGCCTGAACATCATCAACGTGCACCGCTACTACGCTTCGCCAGAAGGTGGACCGAAAGGCGGCGGTAGGGGAGAGCCTACCGTTATCGATGACAAGGTTATCGAGCAAATCAGACAGCTAGAGGGGGTAAGTGCGGTTACTCCTGTCGTTCGTACCAACGCCAAGCTCATTTCCGGCAAGTACCTGGCTTACGTCAACCTTTACGGCGTTCAGCCTGAGGTGCTTGAGGAGCTTGGGTATGTCGCTGGTGAAGGCAGGCTGCTCAACAGCGGTGAAAGTGACATGCTATTATTTGGTGCCGACACGACCATGAACTTTTACAATCCGAAGGCCAAGCAGTGGGGCAACCCTGGGGGGTTGCCGCCGGTCAATGTGATGGTAGACCGGCTGCAGCTCACCCTGGACATGAGTTACGGCGAAGGTCAGCATAACCCGGGCCAGAAGCCGGCCAAGCTTTACCGCGTGCGTACGGCCGGTGTCTTGCAACGTGCACAGGGCGAGCAGGACTGGAATGTGGTCGTAGACGTAAACTGGCTACAGAAGATTGTGCGCGAGTACAACGGTTCGCAGGGGCGCTTTCAAGTAAATGCGGGCTATGAGGAAGCAATCGTGAAGGTCCCGAACATCAATCATGTAGAACGGGTGGCCGAGCAAATCCGTGAGATGAAACTTGGTACCCACAGCCTGCAGGACATTCTGCAGGGCATGAAAGACCAACTGTTCATGATCCAAGCGGTGCTCGGTGGAATTGGTGCCATCTCACTGCTCGTAGCGGCGCTCGGCATCACTAACACCATGGTCATGTCCATCTATGAGCGCACCCGCGAGATTGGCGTGATGAAGGTGTTAGGCTGCCTGCTCACAGATATTCGTAAGTTATTCCTCTGGGAGGCGGGTATCATCGGGTTCTCTGGTGGGACCATTGGACTCTTGATCAGCCTGGGTGCGTCCTTCTTACTCAATAGCTTCGGAGGAAACCTGGGAGGTTTCCTCGGTGGTGGCTACACGCCTGACGGCAAGCCTCTGCCCATCTCGGTTATACCGCTATGGCTGGCACTGTGCTCCGTGGGGTTCGCTACACTAGTGGGCCTATTCTCAGGACTATATCCGGCTCATCGTGCTATGAAGCTATCTGCCCTTGAGGCAATCAGGACGGAGTAGTGTAAATGTATATATAAAACAGGAAAGGATGGCATGCTCGCCATCCTTTTCTTAACTGAACTTGTACTTGCGTGAGACCACGTAGGTTAGGCAAACGTTGTCTTCGCCCCGTCCTCTAGTTGGTCAGCAGTCATCTTCGATACATAGTCAAACAGCTTCACCTTGAACGTACCAAGACCAATGTCGGCAGCCTCTGTCGCAGCCAACTCCCCAGCCAGTCCCATGGTAACCAGGGCTGCAGTAGTTGCTACCAAGTAATCTTTCGCTACCCCGCAATAGGTGCCAACTAACGATGATGCCATGCAGCCGGTGCCAGTTACTCTCGACAGGAGAGGATGGCCGTTATCCACTAGCACAACGCGGTCACCATCAGTTACCACATCCTGCCTGCCTGTGATTGCCATAACGCACTGCAGTCGCTGGGCGAGATACCGGACTAGAGCAGTTGCCTCCTCTGGCCTGTCATCACCGGCCTCTACACCGCGGGTGCTGGCCTGTAAACCTGCCAAAGTCTTGACTTCCGACAGGTTACCCCTGACTGCAGTTATTCTCACCTCGTTCATGAGATGCTTCGCGGTCTGCGTCCTGAGGTTGGTAGCACCTACGCCCACCGGGTCAAAGATAACGGGGATCCCTAGCTGGTTTGCCTTCGTTCCCGCCAACAGCATCGACTCAACCTTTCGTTCATTCAGAGTCCCCAGGTTTAAGACCAGGGCAGAGGCCAGGGACACCATCTCCTGCACCTCGGACGGATCGTCGGCCATCACTGGTGATCCACCCAGCGCCAGTACAATGTTAGCGCAGTCGTTAGCCGTTACATAGTTCGCGAGCTGGTGTACCAACGGCCGCTTGGCCTGCACAGCAACGAGCAGTTCCGCCATGACATGCCTATATGCTGCTTCGTTACTCGACAACCTGCATACCCGCTTTCTTGTATAGTTCATAGAAGTGATGCGTTGGTCCTACACCCTTGCCAATTGCCAAGCCGTGCTCGATAGCATTCGTAATATAGCGCTTGGCACGCAGCACTGCTTCCTCAACAGGCAGCCCTATCGCCAAGTTAGCTGCAATAGCAGCCGATAGGGTGCAGCCGGTACCGTGGGTGTGCTTCGTCTCAATGCGCGGAGAGGTGAAGTGCTTGAAACTGTTACCGTCGTACAGCACATCCACAGCATCAGTCTCTAGATGCCCACCCTTGACCAGGACGTACTTAGGGCCGTGCTTAGCTATAGCTACTGCTGCCTGTTCCATCATCTCAAGTGTTCCAATCTGCATTCCCGTGATCACTTCTGCCTCCGGGATATTAGGGGTAACCATATCAGCGATCGGGAGCAGGGTATGGATCAGAGCATGCTTTGCTTCCGGCTGCAGCAGGTCGTATCCACTTTTTGAGATCATCACCGGATCAACCACGATGTTTCTCGCGCCATACTTCTTCAGGCTGCTTGCAATCACTTCGATGGTTTCGGTTTTTGAGACCATGCCGATCTTCAGGCCGTCTACCTGGATGTCGTCAAAGATAGCGGCTATCTGTTGCTCGATCACCTGCGGGGTGATATCCTGCACGGCGAAGACCCCTTGGGTGTTCTGTGCAGTTACTGCAGTGATCACGCTCATGCCAAATACACCATGAGCGCAGAAGGTCTTCAGATCCGCTTGGATACCTGCGCCCCCGCTTGAGTCGGAGCCTGCAATGGTAAGTGCTTTACGCATGTTTAAACCTCCCGAAGACCAATCTTGGCTAGAAACTTGTTGCTCAGCTTGGCTAGCACCGCATACCCGATGACGCTGCCGCCCAAGGTACTCAGCAGGAATGGCACCACAAAGAAGAAGGCAGCTACGTCTTTCCCCAAGGCGAACTTGGCTACCGGAAAAGCAACTAAGGCTCCGATAATGCCCGTGCCGACTACTTCACCCAGCACTGCTGCCAGGCGATGCTTTGTCTTCTGGTAAATGAAGCCTGCGAGCATAGCACCGATGATGCTCCCTGGGAAAGCCAGCAGTGATCCGGTTCCTAAGGTATTGCGCAGTACCGAAATGACAAAGGCGATGGAGCCTGCGTACCAAGGCCCGAGGATAATGGCCGAAAGGACATTAACCGTGTGCTGCACCGGGTAGGCCTTGGCCACACCTACGGGGATGTAGATCAGGTGTGAGGCCATGACGCCAATCGCGACGAGCAGAGCAGCGAGAGTCAGTTTTCTGGTTTGCATTAGATCTCCTCCATTTATGTTGAAAGTTTTATAGTAAAACAACAAAAGCACAGCCTCGTAAGGCTGTGCTCAAATGGCAGTATGAACACCACTTCCCTACGCTGGCATTATCCAGATCAGGTTAAAGGGTTAAGAACTTCTGCGGGTTCTAGTCTCAGCCGGCCTCTCCGGCACCCCTAGCTTGGCTATGCTGTTGTACTCATTAACTCTAATACATCTATGCCAACGAATCAAGCAGTAAACATGGGAAGGGAAGTGCAGGGAATGCCTACACATATCGCGAACGATTAGGTAAACCGCTAGACCTAAGGAGGTCATCCCTTGCAATACTTGTATCCCTTGCTTGCTGTAGCCGTTATCTGCGCATTCTTCCTGCAACTTAGAAGACGCAGGGCGTCTGACTCAGGGTTACGCCTGGTGGTTACTCGACCGGAGAAGATGCCTTACAAAAAGAGAGACTACCTGTTCACCAAGGCAGAACGCACTTTCTTTGAAGTACTCTCCTTGGTAGTGCGCGATATGGAGGTTCACATCTTCGCTAAGGTAAGAATGGGTGACTTGTTATATATCCCGAAAGGAACGGGTGAATGGCAGCGCAACTGGAACCGCATCCAGGCCAAACATGTCGACTTCGTCCTCTGCGATAAAGAGCGTGTTCAGCCACTCGTCGCTATAGAGCTCGACGACTCGTCCCACGCTACACCCCAGCAGATAGAGCGCGACCGCTTCGTCAATCAAGCCTACCGCGATGCCGGCTTACCTCTCTTGCGCTTCCCGGTAAAGCATGCCTATACGTCGGTGGATATCGAGGAACAGATCAAGCAGGCGTTGGCGGGAACCCCTCAGCCTGAGCGTCAAGAGGAGACCCGGCCTAGCCATAAGGTCATCCCTCTGAGGAAGTGGCCGCCCAAAAAATGAGACGAAGGGACAATCCTTCGTCTCATTTCTCTTAGTCGCGTAGAGATAATGCCAGTTCGATGTCTCCTAGGCTCATATGTAGCGGTACCGCTAGCGTGGTAGAACCGCTGCTGATTTTGATTTGCGAACCCTCCAAGACGGTGGGCGGCGTGATGTCGATGTTCATGCCCATGTCTGCAAACGCGGTGCTGGTATTGCCGGCAATCATGTTACCCAGCTCGCCGATTGCGCTCATGCTTAGTTCGTCCAACTCCGTAACCGGCATTCCGCCCATCATCTGAGAGGCGATGCCCTTGGCAATCTCGCTTTGCATGGTAATGATGAATTGACCCCGCAGGTGCCCGGTCACCCCGATTAGCACACTGACCTCTGCCGCCCGATAAGGTTGCTGGCGCAAGAAGAGGTGTCCTATGTTTGGCTCTTGACCAAATAGGCTACCAATCACGTGACTGGCTGCTTCCAGGAATGGGTTAACATGTTCAGCTTTCATAGTTGCTCCCTTCCAGTTGGCTGAAGCTCTCAGGGCATCTGGCCATCTGACGTTTGGTTTGTTTATATGAACTATTCATTAATAATTCGCCGGTGACGAGTCTGCTCCCTTCGAGCGGGACAAGTTCTTTTTTTATCTACACAGAGTGCCACGGCGCAGCCATCACTCAATCGGGTCTAAGAATAGGCCGAATTTAACTCACCCCATGAATCCTACGTGCATACACTGCAGGAAATGGCTTATAGTACCGGGCCCAACTATGAGCCAAAACGGAACCAGTCCGGCCTCTAAGCTAGGTTGGACTGGCAGACGAGGAGGATGGCAGTGACCGATAACAAAATGGATGTGCACCTGGAGACCGAAGAGTACTTCATGGACGGTGAAGGAGAAGTTTTGGAGGACCTGAACGACCGCGCAGCCAGTGATACCTTTGATATTCAGGCCGCTGGAACTTTGATAGGCGAAGTGCGCTTCTGGACTCGCATCATGAAGGAGCATGCTCTCTTCATTCAGCTGGGACTCCCCTGCAACCGGACAGACCTGATTAAACAGGCCAAGGCGTTTGAGCGCCTGTTTGCTCTGCTAGAGAAGCGTGCTAATTCCGTGTCCAGAGTGAGCCCAGACTTCGCCCGCAGGTTAAGGCGAGCAGTGTCCAGGTTCATCGGCTTTAAGCAGCGCGTGCTGCGCCTGATCATCAGGTGTGAGCTAATTGGTAATGCCCTGTTCCCGCTGCTAATTGACCACATAACCCGCGAAGCTAAGCACTTTCTGGCTTTGCTCTCCAAGCCCGAGCCAAAGAACAGGCTGGAAGAACTGCTCTTGACCGAAGTTTTCTGGCTGCGCATCATGAAGGAGCATATAGCGTTTGTACGGCAACTGCTTGATCCGTCGGAGCGTGGATTAATACAGCAGGCAGACCAGTTTAACGACACGTTCTCGCGGCTGCTAGAGACTGCTCGCGACCTCGCATCAATGAACACAGCTG
>JAWLDB010000073.1:10804-12062 GCA_041686915.1 Bacillota bacterium | reverse complement strand
GTCCCTTCGTCTCAGTCCTATCTCAGAACAATGGGGTGAACTATGGATAGAGCAGCCTTAATGACCCACGGGGACGGTACTTCCGGGTCATTGCCAAGCATCTCAGGGGGCATGTCGTCTTATTGACGTTCTCTACATTCTTCCTAAGCAGCCAACTCAAGAAAGCACTAGGCAAAGCCGTCTCTGTATCGTTCCTCAGTGCCCAGTTATGATATCGATGCAAGTCCCTTCGTCATGAGAAAAGACCCGGACATCCGGGTCTTTTCTAACTTGTGACTTCGAGCTAGTCTCGGTCTTCCCAGTTCTTGCAAGAGCCGCTACATCCAACCCACTTCCTGTAGATACAGCACCAAACGTCCTGCCTCTTGGAGTCGTATTCGCCGTGTCTGCAATTGGTGCAACTCACCGTTCTCACCTCCCGGGCAATTAACGCGCAAACCGCTTGTACTAGTGACAAGTGCGGAATGTTGTCGTTTACATACTACGAGAGGGATAGGCGGTACAGACCAAAATTATCTCTGTGCAGCTGAGAGAGCCATGAAACGCGGGGTCTGTCCCCGTGTTTCACTCGCGTTCTGCCTCAATCAGCCGATGTTGCTGCATCAAGCGCAGACCGGTGACCCGGCGAGACGCATCCAGTTGAAAGTGTACAGCTATCCCGAGTTCAACCACGCTAAACTGGTGCTCTGCTGTACCAATGGCGGAGAGTTTGAGCGGTGGTTGGCCCGCTACGCTTAGCGTCAGTGATCCACTGTCATCTCGGACCTCAAACACATGACCCTGCTTGCTATGGTAAGTCCCAACCAGCTTAGAGCCGGGTAGCGGTAGATACCCTGACCAACCGTACTCTGCAGCGATGGCCATCTCAATTTCATAGATCAGGCCGCGTCCACGGTCAGAGTTGACCATGATGGCGGATCCTTTTCCACTTTCGCGATACATAGTTAGCCGGCTCAAGAAGCCATGGTTGGAGCCACCATGCAGGAAACGAGCCGCGTTGCCACTGCCATTCAGAAAGAAGCCAATGCCGATTGCATCGGCGATGGGTACGAAGTCGGTTAAGTTAGGCTTAAGCATCTCTTCCACTGTCTGCCGCTGCAGCAGCTTGCCCTGTCCACGTAGCGCAGCCTGCACTTCCCTACCGATGCGCACCAAATCATTAGAGGTAGTCCAGAGGCCGGCGGCAGCCTGCTCGGGATAGTTATGCCACTTCCCTGCCACCACCTCGCCGGACTGCAGATGGCCACTGGCGGCGGAT
>JAWLDB010000073.1:0-10794 GCA_041686915.1 Bacillota bacterium | reverse complement strand
GACAGTAAGTACTATGCTTTAGCCGTAGGGGGCTGATAATCAGCTCATCCATAATCTTCGGTAGCGGCTTGCCCAGTGTTTCTTCCACGACCAGCTGTGCAAGGGTGGTTCCCCCACCGGAGTAGCGAAACTGTTGCCCGGGCAGGATGTCTACCACCACCGGCTTGGTGTTGGCTGGAACTTCGCCGCGCAGTATCTGAAGCAGACTCGGCATTGTAGATCCCGCAGGATACCCTGGGAAACCGTGCACCGTCAGGCCTGCCCGGTGGCTAAGCAGCTGGCGAAGGGTGAGCTTCGGCTGCCAGTCGCCTACGGCCGGGACTCGGAAGGACTTAAGGTACTTGGATATATCCTCGTCGAGGTCGAGAGCGCCCTGCTCTACCAGCCGCATCAGCGCCAAGGCGAAGATAGGCTTGCTGATAGACGCAGCCTGGAACATGGTCTGCGTGTCTATCTTGCCGACCTCACCCTCCTGCTTCACCCCAAAACTGACCGTCTCCTGCGTATCTCCATCCAAGACAGTTACGCTTACACCCGGCACACCATAGTGTTGCATGCGTTTACGCAAATCAACGGGGTCAGCTCCTCGTTCATATAGCGGTCTCAGGCTTTGCATAGACCGTATAATACCCTTTACTTCAATCATAAGGCACCTCCTCTAGTTGTTGGTAAGTTCGCTGACGTGGGCTCAGTTACCTGCCGGGTGAAACACTGGGACTGTGTACAACGTAATGCCGTGTCCTTCTTAAGAAAAAACGAGCAGATGGGACTGTCCCATCCGCTCACGCCTGCAACCAAAAGCAGGAATTGTCGTATTGAGCATGGTAAGAAGGATTAGACATGGGACCAATTGGGAACATTCCTCAGACCCCAGTAACCGGCACTAGGCCAGGACTTCAGTTATTGTGTCAGGTTGGGGTGTGTCCTCAAACCTCAAAGGAGGGGAAAGAAACGTGAATCGAAAAGTAACTGTGGACTGGTCGGCTGTGAAAAGCATGCTGCCGGTTCTCCCTTACGTGGAACGGCGCGAGCCTGTCCCCGTAGAACTGGTGGACCAACTAATTGCTTCGCCGGGGATCCAGTTTTGGCTAGAACATGCTAGCAGGCACGGTGGATTCACCGAGGAGAGATACCGCAACCTGTTGAAGCGGGCAGAGACTGCCGAGGTACCGACCAGGAACAGATTGCTGGACATCCTGTTGCGGAATGCCGGACGGGCTGAAGAGATTAAGCGCATCTTGGCTGCTATTCTGGAGTTGGACTTTGAGAAGCTCTGCGACCGGGCCTTTGATAACGCCAATCAGTTTCTGACACAGCCCTTCAACGAACCGGTATGTGTCTATTTAATGGCTGCTACCCGAGGCTCTGCCATAGTTCTTGAGAATGCAATGGCTATTGATATAGCGGATTTTCCTGACCCGGAAGTGACACCCATCCCCAGAGATATGCTGTTCAGCACTATCGCTCACGAGATATTCCATATGGGCAGGGCACAGAGCTGGGGCGCGGTTCAGCCAGATGGTCTGTTGGGCCTAGCCTACCAGCTCTCAGGGGCCCTATTGGAAGAGGGCCTGGCCACCTACTTGACTTCTGAAGGTTACGCCAGAAATAATCCCTTAACCGGCAAGGAATATATTGAGACTCTACAGCGCTTACCTGAGATAGCGGCCTGGCTAGGGGAAGCTTTTGAATTGATCGAGAGCGGGACCTGGGATGAGCAAAAGATGCAACCCGGCCTATCCTTGTTCTTTAACACAGGTATGTACGCTCTCGGCACCGAGATGTGTAAGGCGATTGACCGGGTGCTCGGGCGCGATGCGCTGGTTGCCTGCATGCGGGACTCAGTTCTGTTCTTCACCACATATAACCAGGCCGTGGAAGCTGGCCGCTTGGACCTTCCCAAGCTCCCCGAGAATGTGGTGAGGCTGTTAGAGCAGGTTTGGATCAAGCCGTAAGACAATGAAACACGGGGACAGTCCCCGTGTTTCACACTACCCTCTTGAGCGAGTATACAGCCAGGCAAATGAATACACCTTACGCTACAAGCCCCTCCCCCGAGAGGCTTTTCTCATGGCCCCCCTCCGCACGCCTGGTCAGGAATCTGCAAGGAGTACTGACGTTTAGTTCAGACGACAATCCTAAGCAGGTAACCAATCTATCAGAATGTGTTAGCCCATCAGAAGCCCTAATCGCCATATCCAAGCAACCACCGTCCATCTCGCCGGTAAAGATTGCGGATACGCCTTTCAATCCCTTCAATCTCAGGGCGTTCTACTGCCACTACTGCGTGGGCAGGTGATTGCTCCAGTACATGAACAGTGGCGTAGTCGTGGGAAAACAAGGGTCCCAAACCGCCTTGGTTCAGGTCGACATGTAAACGCCCCTCCTTATCCTTATACCGAGGTCTTTCTCGATCTCGATCTTGGTTGATCATAAGTTCGGCGATCTCTGGTATATAGGTAGAGCGGACAAACGCTTCAAGATCGGCTAACTGCCTAAACTGTGTTGACCTAACGGGGTAATAATCAGCCTCTGTACCAGTAAGAGCTATCGGTACACCCGTTGGTACATCAGGTCGCAACCCATCTCCCAGATAGATACCTTGCAGTTCATCTGCGCGCTGCAGTAGCTGAGCTGCCACCGCCCTCACGTCATCTTCACCTGGCTGCTGGTACAGTTCGCGCACGACCGACAGCGAGTCCACCCACTCGTCTCCAGATATGAACACACCGGACTGTGCCTCTCCAATTCGATAGGTGAAGAAACGGTATCTCGCATGGAGTGTAAAATCCATACGCACTCCAGCAGAGGTAATAAAGCTAAACAACTCCGGCTGTTCATCGATCACCATATCTGTGGGGTAGTGTTCTCTATGATCGACAAAATGGCAGTTATCTAACCACTCAAGCGCCTTGGCGATGTCAGCACAGGCGGTATACGACGTAGGCAGCTGTCCGCTGAAATAGGTCCTCATCTCAACAATGTCCAGTTCACCTAGCGTCTGAAGCTCGCTGCGAGACGCTTCCATCGCAACAAGTTTAGGACTTAGAGGCGTGGTCGGCTGCTCGCCAGAATTGGGGGCATCGACAGGCGGCTTGACCGGAGAACAGGAGCAAAACAGAACTAGCATTAATAGTACTAGCACGATCAGCTTAGGCGAAAAGCACTTGGGCAATGCCATAGACTTCACCTCCACATCCAATTCGGTAGGAATAGAAGAACTTCCTGTCTATAGTTTCCATCTATCGTGTTCTAGGCATGGCGCTATCAAAGCGCATCTTCCGTCCAGGGAAAATCTTTACCAACCAGAAAGCGTCCCTTTGCCAGGACTGTTAGGTGAGATAAGCTAGACGTGGGACTCCAGAAAGCTGACTTCAGAGGGGAGATTACTTGATGAACTCAATCACCGTTAGCCATTTTACCGGGAGCGCTGACTTCTTTGCCATGCGTAACATGCTGCTTGAGGGATATAGTTTGGAACAGCGGCCCTGTAACATGTTCTTCTACTACCTGGACAACTGGCGATTTGCACGCGATGACGACGAAAGCTACTTTGAGCAGAATGCACTGATTTGGAGGATGGATGGCAAAGTAATTGCCTTCAACATCCTGCAAAACCTGCCACTATACAGCCTGCAGGTTCATCCACACTACTACCGTGCTGTACCGCTCATCCTGGATAATCTAGTACAGAGAGGCGTCAAACAGATCGGCGTGTACGAGCATCAACAGGATATCATTAACCACCTCTTGGACCACGGGTTTGCGGGTCCCAAGCATGTAGGGATCGAAAACGAGTATGACCTGACTGGCTGTGCCCAGGCGATCGACCTCCCCGAGGGCTTTGCCATCAAGACGGCCGCTGGGCTGACCGACCTGCGGACTGTGTATAGGGCCAAAGGCAGTGTCTTTCATGGACCGCACATGACAGAAGAATCCTGCGCATTCCGTATGGCGTCAAGGCCACTGTCCCCTAGCTACTCCAATGACAGCGCGTTCCTGGTAGTGGACACGAAAACCAACGAGTGCGTCTCCTTTGCCTTAGCCTGGTTGGATAAGGGAACTGGCGTGGTCGGTTTCGAGCCGATTGGAACGGTTCCCGACTACAGGGGAAGGGGTTTGAGCAAAGCGCTGTTAACCCACGTCTTTGCGAAATACCACAGAGAGGGTTACAAGCGGGTTTCCATCCGCACGGGCAGAAACTATGAAGCGCCGGCGAACTACTTGTACCGTTCATTGAAGCCTACCAAGATCTACAATGTCGTGGAGTACTCAGCAAAGTAGGCATTCACATATGATCGCAAACAGCGCCCCGGTGGCGCTGTTCTTCTTTGGGGAACTGAGGTTAGGCTTAAGCATCTCTTCCATGTCTGCCGCTGTGCATAGCCCGCATAAAACCCTTTAGTTCGATCATAAGGCCCCTCCTCTAGTTGTTCGGGTTTGCCACAACTTCGCAGACGATCAGCACATCACCGTGCACCGTGAACCTGATGTCAAATCCCGCAAACTCTAGGCCATAAATGCGCTTGGGGTCCTTCTGATACGATGGCCTGGGGTCGTGGGCTAGTACACCTAGGAGCGCTTCCCGCCGTTCTTCAGGAAACAGTCGAAGCATCTCTTCAGGGAATTCTACCTTTAACTCGTAGCCCTGCAAATGGTCAGTATATCCACCAGATGATCCCGGATGACTATCGGTGTAGGATAGATAAGGTTTAATGTCATAGATGGGGGTGTTGTCCAGCAGGTCGGCTCCTGAGACGTGCAGAATGGGTCCCAGGTCTGAGTGCAACTCGATGCTATCCAGTTTGACGCACGAAAGTCCGAGGGGATTGGGGCGAAAGGGTGAACGTGTAGCGAAAACGCCCATCCGAGTGTTACCTCCTAAGCGGGGAGGCCGCACCGTCGGAGACCATGTGTCTCGCACAGCTTCAGAGAACTCCCAGATGAGCCAGATATGAGAGAATTCCTCCAACCCGCGCAGTGCATCGGGATTGCGATATTCCTGCTCGAACACGATAACCCCTTTGACAGCGTCAACGAGTCCACTCTGGCGCGGAATGCCAAACTTGGTTGGGAAATCTGTACGGATGCGGGCAATAACTTTCATCGACTGCCCACGATGTTGATCCATGTGGTCTGAATTACACTTTTCTGTTGCCACTTTTCTTCACCTAATTTCACGCGATCTCAGCAAGAACTCACTCTATAGAGGATTGCCTTGATACAGCACTAGCCAATCCCTCTGACACAAGTCTCAACACATAGAAGTACTGTAGCCATACGGGTTGCTCTGATAAAGAACCCCGTATTTTCCTCAAGGTTCTCTTACCTACCCGTCTGTCCAGAATGGCCAAGAGTCTAATTAGTGGATTAGAAGATTTCCCTGTAGCCCCTATAATATAATACCTGAATATATTACCCTGCAGGACCTCATTGCCATCAACGATAATCGCTATTCGTCCTGACTCGTCGTGCTAATCCTTGTACTTTGTGGTGAAATACCTGACTCTTCCCTGAAGCGATGCACAGAGCAGATCCTCTTCTAATCTCTGCTTAATTCCACTCCACGATTGTCCCATCTTCTTTAGGCACACCTCACAAAACTTCAATACGACAACCATAACTTTACACCGTATGAGCAATTTGCTCAAGGTATTAAACTGTGTGGCAGACGCTGCCACGCTAGTTAAGAACATTATTCCATGGCAGGTGTTGACATAGCACTCATCCGGTTGTATAGTTAGTTACAACAGTAATTAACCATTTAACCAATTGACCAACTAGCTGACCATGAGCCGCGAGGAGGTGCAGTATTGAGACTAGACTTTAACAGCGAGAAACCGATTTACTTGCAGCTGGCAGAGGCCATCGAAGATGATATCCTGAAGGGCATCTTTGAGGAGGAGTCGCAGGTGGCATCCACCACCGAGCTGGCTGTCACACTGAAGATCAATCCGGCTACAGCAGGTAAGGGGTTAAACCTGCTGGTTGATGAAGGCATAGTGTACAAGAGGCGAGGTGTAGGCATGTTTGTGGCGACAGGCGCAAAGGAAATGATCCTGCAAAAGCGCAAGGAGAGCTTCTTCCAGACTTACATTCTTAGCTTACTGGAAGAGGCCGCAAAGCTTGGCATATCTGTTGAAGAAGTCACTGCAATGTTGGAAAGGGGCAGGAAGAAATGAGCACAATCGTTTTTCACGGAGTATCCAAAGCATATGGTTCGACCCGAGCCTTGGACAATGTCAACCTAACCATTGAGCCGGGCAAAATCTACGGACTACTGGGTAGAAATGGAGCGGGAAAGACAACACTGCTTAATCTCCTGACCAACCGCCTCTTCCCAACCGATGGAGAGATTAGACTCGATGGCCAACCAGTGTTGGAGAATGACGCTGTGCTGGGCAGGATGTTCTACATGATGGAAGAGAACCTCTATCCCCCACGCTTCACGGTGAAGGAGACCTTCAATTGGAGCAAGATCTTCTACCCAGGTTTTGATATGCCGTACGCCCTGGAGCTTACCAAGAAGTTCGGACTGAATGTGAACAAGCGGGTTAAAGAGCTCTCGACAGGCTACTCTTCTATCTTCAAAGCCATCATTGCCTTGGCTTCAAACGCTGAGGTGGTCATTTATGACGAGCCTGTGCTTGGGCTTGACGCCAATCATCGCGAACTGTTCTACCGGGAGCTGATTGCCAACTACAGCACCAACCCTAAAACGGTGATCATCTCCACGCACCTGATTGAGGAAGTGGCAGACGTGCTGGAGGAAGCCATTATCATCAAGGAAGGTCAAATTATCTTGAAGCAACCGGTGGAAGACTTGCTTGCACGCGCCTATACTGTATCTGGAGAGGCATCCAAGGTCGACAGCTTTGCGGAAGGCAAGAAATGTGCTGGTGTCCAGACAATGGGCAAGTTCAAGTCGGTCACAGTTCTGGAAGAGTTGCAAAACAAGGATGCAAGCCTAGCTCGAGAGCTTAGCCTGGATATTGGCAAGGTGGAACTGCAGAAGCTGTTTATCAGCTTAACTAACGCCTAAGGTGAGCTACATGAATAAGGCATTTCTCGTAACCAGGCTACAGCTGCAAGATGCCAGAAAGCCGATTGGCATATTCTATGCCCTCATTATCGGGCTTTCGTTGATAGCCGCCTTCTCCATCTGGCATAACGTCGGGGAAGGTGCAATCATCGGCGGCATTGACTTTGCATCGGCTGTGTTTGTCTTAATTCTGGGCCTGAACAGCTTCAGCACAGCCTTCCGGTTTACCCTGGCCAAGAACGTATCACGGATGAAGTTCTTCGTTGGAACTGTTCAAGCGTTAATCATCATCGCGGCGGTCTTGGCAACGGTTGATACGGTGTATGGTACATTTCTGAGGACACTTATTCCTTATGAGTGTCTGCAGACACAGCTTTACGGCACAACCTCACCGCTTACCGTGTTGCCTTGGACGTTCGCTCTGTACACCGCCCTAGCTATCTCAGGTTTTATGATCACCATGCTTTATTACCGCAGCAACAGACTGCTACAGATGCTGATTTCGCTATCACCATTGCTATTCTATCTAATCTTGGTCATCCTAAATTACCTGACTGACGGCGCAGCACCGCGAGCATTGAAGAACCTGTTCAGCACAGCGTTTGGCTTCTCGACCTCTACGCCCAATCCATACATAGCGGTCGCCAGTCTTTTGCTAGGGGCAGTTGTGGTAGCAGCAATCAGCTTCCTGCTCATCCGCCGTATCGCATTTAGGTCACAAGGATAAGACACCAGGGCCACGGTGAAGAGGGAATGAGACGAGGGGACTGTCCCTTAGGCTCAGAGATACCCAACCTTACTAACCAAGAAGGGGTGAGCAATGTGCATAGTGCACTTAAAATAACCAAGTTTCACATTCACGACTCAAGGCGTTCACTAATGGTATTCTACGCCATAGTGATCGGGCTCTCTCTGTTTGCTGCCAGCTGTATAACGCGTGGCGGGGGGAACAGCTTGCAGATTGGTGGTATTGACCTGGCGTCGGCAATCTTCATTTTCATCGTCGGGCTGAACGCCTTTACTACGGGTTTCCGATTTATGCAAGCCAACAATGTTTCACGCAAACGCTATTATACCGGGACTGCCCTGGCATTGATCAGCATAGCTGCCTTCATGGCAACAATAGACACCATCCTTAGTACGTTCATTGGGACACTTATCCACTATGAAAGCATGCTGACGCAACTCTACAGGATAACATCACCTCTAACTTTGCTGGCGTGGTCCTTTGCCCTTTACACCTGCCTGACCCACCTGGGTTGGATGATTGGAATGCTGTATCACCGTAGTAACAAGCTGTTCCGGATGATGATCTCCGTATCTCCAGTGCTTACCGGGCTCGTTATCACTTTCTTCGACCACTGGGTGGATGGGGCCCTATCCCGCGGATTGGCCGGTTTCTTTACCACAGTATTTGGGTTTACCAGCGCCCCGCCCAATCCATACACAGCAACCATCAGCTTCCTGGTTGCGGCTACCGGTGCAGCAGCCATCAGCTTCCTGCTGATCCGCAGGGTCACCTTGAAGTCACAGGGGTAAGGTGAGGTGATTGAGACAGATGGGGCAGTCCCATCTGTCTCACAGCGGGCATGACGTGTCCAACGTCCCACGCAATAAATCCAGGGCTTCCCGCGAAGGGAAGCCCTGTCTGTGTCATAGCTTATTTGAAGCTTTCTACCACTGTGTCGACCAACTCGCCAACGTAAGCCACGGCCTTGCGGATTGCGTCCGGGTTGGTCATGTCTACGCCAGCCATCTTGGCCAGGTCGATCGGCGGTTTACTGCCACCAGACTTGAGCACTTCAATCCACTTGTCTACTACCGGCTGGCCCTCTTCCTGAATAGCCTTGGCAACTGCTGTACCGATGGTAAGGCCGGCAGAGTAGCTGTACGGATAGAGACCCATGTAGTAGTGCGGTTGGCGCATCCAAGTCAGGCGAGCGCCCTCGTCAATCTCAACTTCGCCGCCCCAGAACTCTTCCAGGATCTCGCCCTGCACGCGGCTGAGCACGTTAGCCGTAATCGGTTGGCCCTTCTCGGCCAGAACGTAGATGCGGCGCTGCAGCTCACCCTCGATCAGGTGACGCACGAAGTTGTGGTGGTAAGTCATGAGTAAGCCCATGGCTAACCAGCGATGCATGCGTGGGTCGTCAGTCGACTTCTTAATATAGTCGGCGACGAGCAGCTCGTTGATGATTGCTGGAGACTCGGTGAAGAACATGGATCCGCGGGCGTTGCTCAGGCGCTGATTGCGCTGAGTCATGACGCCATGGCCGCCATGGCCGAGCTCATGAGCCAGGATGAGGGTGTTACGCATGCTGTTGGTCCAAGTCACGAGAATGTACGGATGTACTCCCGGAACATTATTACAGAAAGCGCCGGTAGACTTGCCGATATTGTCGGCCAGGTCGATCCAGCGGTTCTTGAGACCCTCAGCCATAATAGCTTCGTACTCAGGCCCGAGTACCTTCAAGCCGTTCAGGATCATCTCGGAAGCAGCGTCGAAAGTGGTAGACGGGCTGAATTCCGGATCGAGCGGAGCCTCGATATCGCAGTAGAGCATCTTATCCAGGCCGAGCACCTGCTTACGCAGCTGAGCGTAGCGGCGCATATGCGGAGCAAGCTCGGTAAGGATAACGTCGTGCAGGTTGCTGTAGGCCTCGAGGTCAACCTCTTGACCAGCGAGGATCATATGAGTGGCAGACTCGTAGCCACGCAACTTGGCCGTGACGACATTCTTCTTAACCTCTGTACCCCAGGTAGCGCCATAAGTGTTCTGGTAATCCTTGAGGCCCTTAGTGAAGGACTCCCAGGCATTGCGGCGCAGAGTGAAGTCAGGAGACTTCTCGTAGGTTTCTTCGTAAAGTGCAAAGGACATCGGATATGTATTACCCTGGCTGTCCTGGATTGAATCGAAGGTCATGTCGGCTGCCTTTGACCGGCTGTAGATGGTGTACGGAGCGCTGAGCACTTCGCCGAGAGCTGCCAAGGCCATTTCGGTGTCAGGATGCAGCATGTGCGGCTTCTCAGCAATCATCTTCTGGATCATGCGCTCGAATTCTTTCAGCTTCGGCTCTTCTTGCATGTAACGCTCGAGAGTGCCTTCCGGCAAGCTTAACGCCTCGGAACGAATGAAAGATGTCTCGGCCTGAGCGCGGGAAGCGGCCGACATTGCGCGGCCCATCAGCATTTGGTTGGCAGGATCAGTGCCATCGCCAGACTGTTTCAGGGAAGCGTAGCTGACCACGCGGAAGAGGCGTTTTTGCAGCTCTTCTGAAGCCTCAAAGCAATCGAGCATTGGCTTTGGACCTTCAGAGAACTTGCCCTTGTACTGTGTCACTGTTGGCAGGTCGGCGATTACAGCTGCGAGTTCTTGCTCCCAAGCCTCGTCGCTTGCGAAGATGTCCTTCAGGTTCCAAGTCAGATGCTCTGGAACCTCAGAACGGTGCAGTCGCTTTTGCATATGAACCCTCCTTTTGTTTACGGGTGCGTCGTAACGATGATAGCTTGCGCCTTCTAACGACGCTTAACTCCGCTCAAAATACTCTAAAGGGTATTCGGTACATAAACGCAGTTATCCTTCCAAGCACAAACTTTCAGAGCGCTGTAGGACAGGGGGACGAGCAGTCATATGGAAAGGCGAGTGATGAATATACCAAGAAAGAGTAGCAGATAGTGAGACGAAGGGACTGTGAACTGAGCCCATAAAAGTAGACATCCTAAAAGAGACGTTGTTCTACGCGGTAAGAAGG
>JAWLDB010000072.1:0-12081 GCA_041686915.1 Bacillota bacterium | reverse complement strand
CTGCTATCCGGTGCCTTCCTGCTCAGCCTTGGTTACCTCGCCTTTGTCGCCATGCAGCGGCGCATGCTGGCAACCGGCACCGTGGGCCAATACTAGGAGGGGGAATAAGCATGATGACTAGAGTTAGCGGATGGCGCCACGCCCTGATGGCGATTGCAGCCATCTTCCGCAAGGATATGCAAGTATACCTGAGCTATCCGATGAATGCCGTAATGCGCCTGGTGGAGCCAGTGATGTGGCTCACCCCCGTCTACTTCATGGCCCGCAGTTTCCAGGTTAACGGGGCTAATATCGGGCTTGAGGCCTACACGGGGACAAGTGACTACATGGCCTTCTTGATTGTCAGCAGCATAGTGTCAAGCTACGTCAACGCCGTGAGCTGGGGCATGGGCTTTGCGCTGAAGAATGAGATGGATGCTGGCGTGCTTGAGTCCAACTGGCTGACCCCTGTTTCTGTACTGGTGCAACTGGTGGGCCGCTCGCTCTTCAGCATTTTCCTGACCACACTGAATACCCTCGGCGTCGGGCTGGCTATCTGGCTACTGTTTGGGTTCAGCTTCGCCGGTTCAGTCGCGCCAGCCCTGCTTACGCTGGTACCGCTGATCATCGCCCTCTATGGTTTTGGTTTCGGCCTGGCAGGTGCGGTGCTGCTCACCAACAACGCCAATAACATCATCGACATCGTCAGCAACAACATCACTATTCTAAGTGGCAGCCAGTTCCCCGTGACAGTACTACCGCGGGCACTGCGGGCCATCGCCCTGGCACTACCCTTGACCTACGCTTATGATGCAATCCGGGGCCACTTGCTTAGCACCCATACCCTGCTGCCCTTCAGCACAGAGCTAATAATCCTGGTTTCGTTCATGGTCGTATTCTTCACCTTCGGCTACTTCCTCTTCCGCCGCATTGAGCAGCGCTGCCGGTCACTCGGCACGCTATCGCAGCATTAGAGCGAGCGAGGACAACATAGAAGCAGGCCCGCGGTCTCTCTCAGACTGCGGGCCTGTTTCACTATTCTTGCGGAGAGTTATTGCGCCAGACAACTGGGAGTATCCTCTTAGCGGCCGGCGTAGCGGGTATCGAGTTGGGAGATCTCGAGGCCAGGCATAGCCTCGCCCAGCTCAAATGAAACCTTTGCAACATACTCAGGGTCGTTATAGTGGGCGACAGCCTCGACGATCGCTCTAGCCCGGCGGGCCGGGTTACTGGACTTGAAGATGCCTGAACCGACAAAGACCCCGTCGCAACCTAGCTGCATCATCAGGGCAGCATCCGCCGGGGTAGCTACGCCGCCTGCTGCGAAATTGACCACTGGCAACCGACCGAGCTGTGCCACCTGCTGCACCAGCTCATAGGGTGCGCCCATCTCTTTGGCGATGGTCATTAGCTCTTCCTTCGGGGCAAGCTGCACCTTGCGGATCTCGCTCTGCACCATGCGGATATGCCTGACTGCTTCAACCACGTTGCCCGTGCCGGCTTCGCCCTTGGTACGGATCATCACTGCACCCTCGCCGATGCGCCGCAGCGCCTCGCCCAAGTTGCGTGCACCACAGACGAAGGGGATCGCGAAAGAGCTCTTCTCGATATGGAACTGATCGTCAGCCGGAGTAAGTACTTCACTCTCGTCCACGAAATCGATACCTAGCGCCTGCAGAATCTGCGCCTCGACAAAGTGGCCGATGCGCACTTTAGCCATTACCGGGATACTTACCGCCTGCTTGATGCCCACAATTAGTTCGGGGGCGCTCATCCTGGCCACGCCACCATCGCGACGGACGTCTGCCGGCACGCGCTCCAGCGCCATGACCGCTACCGCCCCGGCAGCCTCGGCGATCTTAGCCTGTTCCGCATTCACCACGTCCATGATTACGCCGCCCTTAAGTTGTTCAGCCAACTCTTTGTTAAAGCTCATCTATAAACCCTCCTTGACTAGTTGGAATTGTATCGATACAGTTAAAGCTGTATGGCGATACTTTTCGTCTGCATTATAGTCGCTTTGGGGCTTACGTCAAGGGGGTTAACAAGATGAATTTCGATATACCGCAGCTTTCAGGCGACACGCATGAACCGCGTTACCGCGCCCTGGCTAGGCACCTAGGCAGCATCGCGAGGAGCCTTGAACCACACACCCGTCTGCCATCCATTCGTAAGCTGGCCCAGGAGGCAGGGGTCAACCCCTCGACGGTAGTAGCCGCACTGGAACTCCTGGAGAGCGATGGCGTAATCTACCGACGGGAAGGTAGCGGCACCTACGTTTCTCCTGCCAAGACCCACGGTCCAGCCAGCTTGTCGCCGGCCATACCGACAATCACATACCAGGTTGACTTCACGGCCAGCACGCCGTCCCCGGACTACTTCCCGATTGAAGACTTCAAACAGGCATTCAACGCCGTGCTCGACCGTGACCGAGGGCATGCTTTCTCTTATCCGGAGCCGATGGGCTACCTGCCGCTCCGACTGAGCATAGCGGATTATCTACAAAACCTGGGGCTTTCAGCTTCGCCTGACTTGGTGCAGATCACTTCCGGTGCTCAGCAGGCAATTTCCCTGCTTACCCAGACTCTTATCTCCCCCGGAGACACAGTCTGCATCGAAAGCCCTACTTATCCGGGGGCCATCCAGGCGCTGCATGCTTCGGGGGCAAAGCTCGTTCCAGTCTCCTTAGGCCCTCATGGTCCGAGCCGCAAAGACCTGGCGCAAGCAGTGAAGGCTCAGCCCAAGTTTTTCTACGCAGTGCCCAACTTCCATAACCCCACAGGCATCTGTTACAGCAAGGAATCGCGTCAGGCCCTGATTGACCTGGCCCGCAATCAAGACTTCTACATCCTTGAGGACGATAACGTCAGCGAACTCTACTATAGCGGGATCAGGCCCAAATCCTTGTGGCAGGAAGCCCCGGACCGGGTACTGTATGTAAAGAGCTTCTCCAAGCTGTTCATGCCTGGCCTACGCCTTGGATTCATGATTCTCCCGGAACAGTTACTAGCCTCAGTCACACAGGCTAAACAGACAGCAGACCTAGGTAGCCCCGGCATCAACCAGCGGGTTTTGGATATGTACATGCGCAGCGGACGTTGGCAGCACTACCACGAGTTCCTCCGCCAAACGTATAAAGAAAGGGCACAGGTACTGTATCAGGCGCTGAACAGGCATCTTGGCAACGTAGCCTCATATGCCCCCATGCGTGGTGGGATGAATGCCTGGCTGACCTTTCCCCCAGCTGTTAAGGCCCAGCGCCTGGCCGAACTCTGCGCTACCCGCGGCGCTCTGGTCTCCCCCGGCACGCTTTATTCCCTGCCCGGCTACGACTTCAGCCACAGTATCCGCTTGAGCCTGGCGTCCACCTTCCCCGATCGAATCGAGGAAGGCGTACGCATCCTCGCCAACTGCGCTGAGCAGCTGCTGTAGCGCAGATACAAACGGAATGAGACGAAGGGACAGTGTCCCTTCGTCTCACTAATGTCACTATACTATTGGATGTAGGCGTCGACGAAATGCTTGACTGCTCGCTGGTAGCCATCCCGGTCGCGACTGAAGGCGGTGCCATGACCTGCTCCGGGCACAACTAGCAGCTGTTTCTCAGCGGGGCAGGCTTCATACAGCTGATGCACCATTTGATACGGCACAAAGGTATCATTATCTCCGTGTATGAACAGGATAGGAACCTTAGCCTTGCTCACCTGTTTAACAGCCGAAGCCTCCTCGAAAGAGTAGCCAACCCGCAGCTTGGTGATTAGGCTGGTAGCATTCATAATCGGGAAGCTCGGCAGCTTGTACATGCGCTTCATCTGATATACCAACTGCTCGTGCACCGATGAATAGGCGCAATCCGAAACAATCGCCTTCACCTGCGGAGGCAAACTCTCGCCAGCGGTCATCAGCACGGTCGCTCCGCCCATGGAGATGCCGTGTAGTACGATCTGCGCTTCCTCCCCCACCAGGTTAACTGCACAATCAATCCAGCGCAAGTAATCCAGGCGATCGTGCCAGCCAAAGCCGATGTAGTTCCCCTCGCTCTCGCCATGTCCCCTAGCGTCGGGCAGCAACACATTAAAACCCCACTCGTGATAGAACTTGGCGAAGCTGGCCATATACCGCCCAGTGGACGTATAGCCATGGGCCAGGATGGCGGTCCGATTCGTCGGTTGCTCGGCCGGGATATAGACGCCGTGTAGGCGTAGCCCGTCGTGGCTCTTGAGCTCCACGTCGGTATAGCCATGGGCATCTACCCAGTTAATCTCACCGGAGAACGTCTCCCCTACCCCAGCCAGATCAGGGTTGTTAGTCATAAACTTCTTGCGCGACCGTTTTACTGCCATGTTATAGAAATGGCCACCTGCTACAGCGGTACCAATAGCTGCGGCAGACAGTACTATGGCCGCCCCCTTTAACCAGGTCTTCTTTTTCATTGGAAACCACCCTTTCCTCTGCAAGTCCACCATTGAATGAAACAAGGGGACTGTCCCAACGTTTCACTACCCTTTGACAAACTCGAACAGCCAAAAGTCCACGTCTTTCATGGGCTGGATTTCCCCAACCTTCACATAGCCATGCTTCTTGTAAAACGCGTGGGTCGAGTAGTTCTGATAGGGCGTATCGAGCGACCACTTCTTCACGTCAGCATGCTTACTCTCTATGAACCGAATGGCCTTTGAGCCTATCCCTCGGTTCTGATATGCCGGGTCGATGAAGATTGCCCCTAACCGGAAATGACCATCACCAAGGTCGTACAGATTGATGCCCCCGACAATCTTTCCTTCTGACGCGATCTTATAGTACAGCCCATTTCTGATCTTTGACGTATGCCACTCCAGGCTCTCAATCCCTGGTGGCATGGCACCATACTTAACTCTATCTTCCTCAAAAGCCCTGATGGCGATGTCACGCAGGGCCTCCGCATCCGCATCCATCGAGATCGCGAACTCTATCATTTTGAAATACCCCCATAAACATCCTCAACTAAGTAACTCATACCATCATTTTAGCACCAATTGTAACTTATGGAGCATTTTCTGCTTCGACCTGAAACTCAACTACTTTCCCTATACTACCCTTGTCTGCTAGCTATCCCCTCATCAGAGCCCATATTTTCACGATCTTAGGCAGGGGGACGAACAGCGTGCGTCCCCTACTCCTATGAAAGTGCCAATTCTACAACCCCCCTCACCCCTTGCTATTATCTAGTCACAGCAGCCGCCACGGTCGGGACTGCGAGTCGGAAGCCAAGGAGGTGAACAAGCATGGCAGTAGTTAAGCAACCTATCGAGAGCCGCCTGTTGATCGCGGTTCAGACTGGCACCAACGAGTTTGGGCAGCCGGTGCTTCGCACCCGGTCTTTCTCCCGTGTGAAGCCGGAAGCCCTGGATCAGGACCTGTATGATGTAGCGCTGACCATCGGGGGTCTGCAGCAGCACGCTGTAGCCCACGTCAACCGCGTGGACGACGGCGAACTGATCGACCAGCCAGTCTAATCCCGTGCGGAGCTAAGACCTGACCTAACCTGCTAAAGAAGGAGGTGAACTCAAGTGGCAGCAGTAACTACCTTGCAGTTGGTCTTCACCAGCGCTAATGGCCGTACGGCCTCTCTCTCTATTCCGGATCCGAAACCGGCGTTGACCCCAGCAGAAGTGCAGATGGCGATGCAAACAATCATCGATAAGAACATCTTTAATTCTACCGGCGGTGCCTTTACCGGCATTTCCGCCGCACGCGTGGTCAGTCGCGACGTGACTCCGTTGTTCTAAAATCAGGGCCGCCTGGAAGCAAACCAGGCGGCTTCACTGCACCCCACCGACTGAGGAGGCTAAGAACCGATGATCAAGGTGAACATTCTGTCGTTCCGCGATGGCAAGAAGCAACGTTGCTCTCTGTGCAATCGCCTGAAGACCGTAGACAAGCTGGCCCTGTTTCACGAGGACGGCATAGTCTGCGGCGACTTGGTGCTCTGTCCGGACTGCGCTGACGTGTTGGAAGACGCTCTCTTGCACGGCGCGACCTTCGAGGAAATCGCCGTCAGCCAACCATAAACGAAAGAAAGGAGAAATCTTGCATGGATGATCTCTTACCTCAAATAGCTAACTTCGGATTTCCGGTTGTACTCTCCATGTACCTACTCGTGCGGATTGAGGGTAAGCTGGAAGTCTTGACCGGAGCAATAAATGAGTTGAGTAAGGTTATCTCGGGATCAAAGTGAGCCAAGCCCCACGTTCTGACGAGGAACGTGGGGCCTTTAAACATGAGGGTTATTCTCCGGTGGCCGCGCGCAGCTGCTGCACAAACGCATCAGTATCTTCAGGTGACAACAGAATGGTATCGTCTTCAGTCTTCAGCAGCACAATCGGCCACTTAATATTCAGTATGTACGCCTTGACTGTGCCCAGCTCATCTGAACTGAAATCGCCCACCCAGGTTTTCACACCATTCTTACCCCACTCCTTGTGCAGCTTGGGCAATTGGTCCAAAACCTGAATCTTTGTAATCTCGCTATAGCTAATCAGCCTGTCTTCAGGCGACATCAGGCTAGCCCCCTCATGCTGTATTCGCAAGCCTTCATCCGTCAGGGCGTAGGTTAGGCCCATGTCACCCATCAGCGAGCTATAGACGAAAATACCAGCGGGAACTGTGATCACTAATACCATAGCTATCACGACTGCGGGCGGAAGTTTCCTCTGTTGCACTGCGATCCCTCCTGCTCGTTTCTATACTAGTTTATACGGGGTATCAGTCCAAAAAGTTTACCATTATTCGATAGATTTTATGGGAAGCTTTCACTTACCTAGCCATATGTGCTTCTCAATAGTTCCAATCATAAGTATTAAACAACAATTGAACCAGATACCAATCAACCAAGGGTGTGGCTGAGGTGAAGGCTGATGCTGTTTTTATAGAACCTAACGCTCGGGAAGTCAAGCGTGGGCTGAAGAGCAGAACTAGCAATCCGATAAGCTATATATTGGCGCTCCTTCGTACCATGGTTGAGGCCCATGACCAGCTGCATATCTCCCGGTTAAAGGGAGACGCCCCCCGTTGTTTGCGTAAGTAATCCGAACTTCAGCCCAGGTTAGTTTACATAGATTTGTGCTATCTAGTTGGTAATATGACACTCTTTGAAGCCCGTATCTGTCATACAATTGGCTCAGCAAAACCTAAAGCACTGGCTGGATCAGAAGGAAATGCCTTTGCTAAGTCAATTTTCAGCCTTTGTTCAAGGTGAAATATTAGTATGTGTGTTAAGGAGGTATTGGCTATGATAACCAAGCTTTTAAGAGGAAAACCCATCCTGGTCACCCTGCTGCTCGCCATAATGTTCAGCCTGCTGCTGCAGACCATCTATGCCCTGTATGCGCCGCTCGAGAACCAGTGGAACACCATCAAGCCAGATCAGATGGCGTCGATAGACTACAAACATTATCCCTACGCTGAAACCTTTAATCAGCACCTGAGACAGTTGCAGCAGACTTATCCGCATCTGATGCAGGTTGATGAGATCGGGACAACCCATCAAGGCCGGCAGGTGCTAGCTTGCACTGTGAGCAACCTGAGCAATGGTGGGCCTGACCACAAGCCGGCCCTGTTGATTATTGGGCAGCAACACGCCTTTGAAGCAATAACGTCACAGATAGCCGTCTACAATATCGAGTACCTGCTCAAGAATTATGGAGAGGACCCGATGGTTACGGCTCTGCTGGACACCCGCACGCTCTATGTCGTACCCCAGGCAAATCCAGATGGCAATGACTTCTTTCTGGAGCAGTATGTGGGACACAGGGGCAATGCCAGAACATTCGACCTGGATGGAGATGGAGAGCAAAGCGAAGACAGGATGTCCATAGGCTTCAACCACTACAGCAAGGAACTCTTCGTTTTCCGCCCCGGGGTCATGCTTTCCACAGGCGGGAAACCATTTGCCAGTGCCCCAGTGAACCAATTGGGCGACAGACAGTTGCTGCTCAGAAAGGATCTCGGGTGGGTTGACCACCGGAACCGTTCGGTAATGCCAATAGAACCGGATGGTGACCCGTTAGTAGGCGTTGACCTGAACCGGAACTGGGATACTCCTGCCTGGAAAAGCGGAGACTTGGTTCGGCCACAAGACGCAGGCTGGGACAGAAATCTGTACGGTGGAGCCACCCCTTTCTCGGAGCCGGAGACTCAGGCCTTGAAGAGGTTCGTGGAGAACCACCCGAATATCATAATGGCAACTGACCTTCACTCTTCCGGCATGCTCTCTATGTTCCCTTTCAGTGACAGCGAGAAGGACCAGGGCTTGTTCAGCATGCTTGGCACAAAGCTTAGCCAGTTGCTCAGCACTGATGAAATTGACTGTCAGCACTTTCTATACGAGCAGCGCCTTGCCATGGCAGTGGATTGGTTGTACGAAGCAGGTATTGTCTCGTCGACACTGGAGATCTTTGGTGTTCCGAACCGGGGCGTCAGATATCACGAAGGTACGTTCAGCCGCCGGATCTGGCCAACGAACGTTTACGTGCGCTACTTTAGTCCAGGGTGGTACCTTAACCCGCCGCCATCGGAGGTTCAGGAAGTTGTGAAGCACAAAAACCTGGGCTTGCTTTACCTGTTGGCGGTTATGCCGCAGGTTGGTGTCTCGGAAATGGGCCAGGAAGACGGTCAGCTTGTGTTGGAGATTAGGAATACGGGAGGCATAGGCGTGACCACTCATCTTCTCCTTAGCCAAAATGGCAAGACTATCGCACAAGAAACCGTAGAGAACCTGACAGCGACTCATTTGCTCAAGGTGTCCAGCGGGCAGCCTAATGTGCCGATGTCGCTCCAGATCACGACAGAGGCACTGACTGCAAACAGCCATCCTGCACAGGGACAGCGAACAACACTAAGCTTCGTGCCAAGGACAGACGGTACTTACGAGCTTGTTTCCGGTTCACTGCTCCAGGAGACTGCTGTGTCAGAACACTTTAGTGGATGGTCTGCACCACTGGATATTTGGAGCACCCCCCGCTACAGGCTGGGTACTTGGCCCAAACAGTAAAAGGAGAGCACTGCTTTGCCGACTTTCGCTGATGGGAAAACAGGCAGAGTCGGCGCTTTTGCTCATGGCAAGACCTTCAGATGGTAACACTAACCTGAAGTAAGACTGGACAGGAAACTGGCGCTGTCGTCTGTTCCCTGATCCATGATACGGAGGGTAATAGCGATGAAACAAGACAACAAAGAACCGAGCCAGGCTGCTATCAGTGAAAAAAGCAAACAACGCCAACTAGAGGCGTTTACCGCAGAGCATGGCGGCACTAAACTGACCACCAACCAGGGGCTACTGGTGTCGCACACCGATGACTCGCTAAAGGCTGGAGAGCGCGGGCCTACCTTGATGGAGGACTTTCACTTCCGGGAGAAGATGACCCATTTCGACCATGAACGTATCCCGGAGCGCGTAGTGCATGCACGCGGTTTTGGTGCCCACGGCTATTTCCAGGTTTATGAGCCGATGACGGAGTACACGAAGGCCAAGTTCTTGCAAGACCCTTCAGTCAAGACTCCGGTATTTGTGCGCTTCTCCACAGTGGTTGGATCACGAGGCTCCGCAGATACAGTGCGTGACGTACGCGGCTTCGCCACCAAGTTCTATACCGAAGAGGGCAACTACGACCTGGTCGGCAACAACATGCCCATCTTCTTTATCCATGATGCCATCAAGTTCCCTGACATCGTGCATTCCATCAAGCCTGAACCGGATAACGAAATACCGCAGGCCTCAGCTGCGCACGACACCTTCTGGGATTTCGTCGTCAATACCCCTGAGCTCACCCCTATGATTCTGTGGCTCTTGTCCGACAGGGCTCTGCCGCGCAGTTTCCGCATGATGGAGGGCTTTGGTGTAAACACCTTCAGGCTGGTCAACGACCAGGGCAAGGGGCGCTTCGTCAAGTTCCACTGGAAGCCTAAACTCGGTGTCCACTCCCTAGTCTGGGACGAAGCGCAGAAGCTGGCAGGCAAGGACCCTGACTTTAACCGCCGTGACCTTTGGGACGCTATCAACAACGGCGAATACCCTGAGTTTGAGCTAGGCATCCAGATTATCGAGGAGGAAGACGAGTTCAAGTTCGACTTCGACATCCTTGATGCCACCAAATTCTGGCCAGAAGAGTTGGTGCCGGTCAAGCTGATTGGCAAGATGACGTTAAACCGCAACACCGACAACTTCTTCGCCGAGACAGAGCAGGTTGCGTTCCACCCGGGCAACGTGGTTCCTGGCATCGACTTCACCAACGACCCATTGCTGCAGGGACGACTGTTCTCGTACCTGGATACCCAACTAATCCGCCTGGGCGGCCCCAACTTCCACGAGATTCCGATCAACCGTCCGTTAGCGCCGGTACACAATAATCAGCGGGATGGCTATAACCGCATGACCATCGACCGGGGGAAGGTTGCCTATTCACCCAACTACTTGCAGACTAATGCCCCGAAACCTGATCCCAAGAATGGCTACGTGCACTATGCCGAAAAGGTGGACGGGTATAAAGTTCGTCAACGTAGCGAGAGTTTCAAGGACTTCTTCACCCAGGCCACACTATTCTGGAACAGCATGTCCGGCCCGGAGAAGCAGCACATTGTTGATGCTTTCCACTTCGAGGTAGGCAAGGTGCAGGACAAAAACATCCGGCAGGCTGTTGTTGATTTATTCAACAACGTAGATGGGCAGCTTGCTACTATGATATCGGATAAGGTTGGTGCAAACCCACCTGCGCAACCAGGCGGAACTGGTGTCACCACTGCATCTCCGGCTGTGAGCCAAGCCAACACTGTCATGAACGCGCGCACCCGCAAAGTAGCCATCCTGCTGGACGAGGGCTTTAGCTTCGCTGAACTTAGTCAGGTCATGAATGTGCTTCGGGAGCAAGGCGTGCATCATGAAACGGTTAGCATGAAACTAGGCATGCTCACTAGCGTGGAAGGCGAAAAGGTAGAAGCGATGAAGAGCTGGACTACCACGGGATCGATCATGTACGATGCCGTCTACATCCCAGGTGGTTCCCAGAGCATCAGCAGTCTGAAGCAGCAAGGAGATGCGTTGCACTTCGTCAATGAGACCTTCAAGCACTGCAAACCGATTGCAGCCAGTGGCGATGGTGTGGATCTGATTATGGGAGCACAAATCCCTGGAGTAACTGTTGCCGCTTCGGGTGATCAGGGGCAGACAGTGACAGATATGGGCATTGTCACCGTTCGCAATGCTCAGGACCTTACTGAGTTCTCAGCCGCGTTTATCAACGCGATTGCTCAGCACCGGCACTGGAACAGACAGCAACAGAAGAATATGGTACCGGCCTAGTCCTGCGATAGCAGGCATGGCCAGCTAAACAGAGAGGAGCCTCCACACCAGTTGTGGGGCTCCTCTCTATCTTTGCGCTCGTAAATCTCAAGACAAGGTGTACGTGTCCCCCTGTCTGTCAGCAAATTAGCCCATTGACAACCGGGTGCCCTAGGAATAACTTACCATATAGAATTGGAAATGACTTTACAGAACATCCACACTTGAAGAACGATTGGGGGCTAAGCAATGCATCTGGACGTTACCTTTGCAAAAGTCGATGGGTGCCCGATGAAGGTGGATATCTACCCGTCAAATCTAGATAACTCACCTGCTGTGGTAATCATCCATGGAGGTGCGCTCATCTGGGGCTCACGGAAGAACATCAGCGCAGAGCAGATACAAATATACCGGCGAGCAGGCTTCACAGTATTCTCCATTGATTACAGACTGGCGCCGGAGACCAAACTGCCATCCATAGCCGAGGACATTCGCACCGCGCTGCAGTGGGTTAGGTCTGAGGGTTTGAGCTATTGCAGCATTAACCCCGATAGGATCGCCGTTGTTGGGCACTCAGCCGGGGCATATCTGGGCCTTTTGTCAGGATCATTCGCTTGCAGACCGAAGGCGATCGTATCGTTCTATGGATACGGGGAGATTGGTTCTGATTGGTATGGAAAACCGAGCGAATTCTACTGCGGACTTGAGCATGTCTCGCGGAGTGAAGCGCTTGCTGCAATTGGAACCAGTGCCATCACAGAGGGTCCGCGGGACCGTTTCAGGTTTTA
>JAWLDB010000071.1:0-12180 GCA_041686915.1 Bacillota bacterium | reverse complement strand
GTCAGAAAGCGGTCCAGTAACTCCGCTGTTTTAGCCATAGACGTATATCTGCACCTCCTCTGAACATGTGCGGTGACAAATCAATAAACATGAGCTCCTGCAAACCAGAAGCTAGACTGCATAAAGAACTACTTCGCAAGTACTATGGCAAATTCCTCTAAACTACAACAAAACGTTGGAAAGAATAGAAGCCCCTCTGGGGGCTTCAGGTGTCTACTGTTTTAGATAATCTGGAGTTCCCTGGCTGTATCTTCTACGATGTTTAGCGTTTTGTCTAGATGTTCACGTGTATGAGCTGACATCAGGCTGATGCGTACTCTGGCCAGCCGCTTAGGCACAGCTGGATACAGCACCGGATTGACATACAGGCCGCGTTCATGACAAAGCCTGCTCATCTCGCGTACCTTGAGGTCATCGCCGATTATTAACGGGAAAATGGCTGTTTCTGCATTGCCCAGGTCAAACCCGAGCTTCAGCAGGTTCTTGCGGAAGTAGTTGATGTTGTCCCAAAGCTGAGCCCTAAGTTCCGGTTCAGTTTCGATTACGTCCAGTGCGGCAATCAGTGATCCGGTAGATTGGGGGGTTGGTGCCGTCGAAAACATGTAATGCCGGGAGTAGAAGTGCAGCAGCTCGATCAGCTCACGTTTTGCTGCAATAAAGCCACCGACAACGCCCAGGCCTTTACTGAAGGTTCCTGCCACAATATCCACCTGGCCTTCAATCCCGAAATGCTCGGGCGTGCCGCGTCCGTTAGCCCCAATCACTCCTGTCGCATGCGCCTCATCTACCATCACATAGGCTCCGTAGGCGTGGGCTAGTTTAACTATTTCATCAAGTTTAGCGATATCGCCGTCCATGGAATATACTCCATCGACTACTACCAGTTTGGTACGATATTTGTCTTTCGCTTTGGCCAGAGCCCGCTCCAGTGACTCCATACTGTTATGGCGGAAGTGCTGAACATTCGTGCCCTTGCAGCCATCGATGATGCTTGCATGCACCAGCAAGTCAAGAATAGCTACGTCTTTGTCAGTTAGCATTGCAAGCAGTGTGCCTGCATTGGAGCCGAAGCCACTAGTGTAAAGGATAGCGCTCTCACAGCCTTTAAACTTGGCGATTTTTTTCTCCAGCTCCACATGGATGTCCAGCGTGCCACCCAGTAGGGGTACGCTGCCTGCTCCTGAACCATATTTCTCCAAAGCAAGCCTCCCAGCTTCGATGGTGCGAGGATGCTTGGTCAGGTTCAGGTAGTCATTTGAGGCCATGTAAATCATTTCTCTAATCTGGCCTGTATAGGGGTCCATTACTTGCATTACCGGACCCGACCCGCTCAGCGAGACGCGTCTGTATTGCTGATGACGCTTGTCCCGCGAATCTTCGATGAAGTCATTGAACAGCTTTGCTCTACCCATGATGTCCAAGTCTGGTGTATCAAGAAAATCGGCTAAGGAGTACTTGGTTGAATCCATGCCGTATACCACCCCTTTGCACAAAATCGTTTACTAATCTCATTCTATAGCGTGAAGTAGGCTTGTGCAAGCAATTGTGCAATATTTGGATGCTAAGACAGGAAAAAAGTTATTCGTTTCACATGCAAATCTACAACAGAAGAATAGACAAGGGAGTCGGGCCTGGCGCCTGGCTCCCTTGTCTATTCAGCAAAATGGCAAACGTCCAGTCTGTTGCCGTCTAGACACCTCATTAATCGTTCTCGGTTTGGGGAGCGGGCCTCCCATTCCGGCTCCTGTACGATACTATGGCCTTTTTCCAGCGACCGGTCAGGTAGTAACCGTAACTGAACATCAGGCCAAAAACCGGGCTGATGGCAATACCCCACCAAATGCCCCGCACTCCCAAAGCAGGCAGGCTGGAGAGGTATCGGGCCAAGGGTACCCTCACCAACCAGAGCGACCCTATGGTGATGAACAAGGTCGGGAGAGTATCCCCTGCACCCCGCAAGACTCCGTTGTACACAAACATCCAGGCAAAGGGAAGATACGAGACGGAGGCAATCCGCAGGTAGACTCCTCCTGCGTCCAGCACCGCCCGATCGCGAGTGAATATGCCAAGCAGCACCTGGGGAGTGAATATGGCCAGCAGTACTACCGGCAAAGTCAGGATAGTCACAATCAGCAGGCTAGAGCGTACTACCTCACTAACCCTTTCCTGTTTCCCTGCTCCTAGGTTCTGGCCCACCAGGGCTGAGGTGGCAATACCGAGCGACATGGCTGGCATGAAGGCGAACTGGTCCAGCCTGCCGGCTGCGCCGTAGGCTGCTACCACAGTCTTGCCGAAGCTGTTGATGAAAGAACTAACGGTCAACATCCCAAGCGACACAATCATCTGCTGCAGCCCCGCTGGTAAGCCGATTCTTAGGGTAACTGCGGTAAGATGGCCATCAAACCCCAGGTCACGGAGGTTGATAGAGATTAAGTGCCCTGTCTTGTCCAGATGTCGAACTGCCAACCAAGCTGACACACCCTGGGCAATAACAGTCGCCAACGCTGCACCTTGCACACCCATAGCGGGAACAGGACCCCAACCAAAAATCAGCACCGGGTCCAGCACGATGTTGATCACCGTAGAGTAGAACAGAAAGAGGAGGGGAGTGCGTGAGTCACCCAGCCCACGCAATATTGCGCTCAATACGTTATACAGGAACATGAATACCAGTCCTGCAAGAAAGATTAGTAGATAGCCTGATGCCTGCGGCAATATCTCATCTGGCGTATTAACCAGTCTGAGGATTGGAACGCGGAGCACAATACCGACAATTGAGATGAAGACGGCGGAGAAGAAGAGCAGGGTGATAGAGTTATTCACCGTCTTGCGCACCATAGCCTCATCTTTCGCGCCAAAATACTGAGCAACAAGAGTTGTGGTCGCCATAGTCACTCCGAGTACCAAAGAAATGAGCGCAAAGATGATGGGGAAGCTGACAGAGACAGCAGCTAACGACCCGGCTCCCAAGAAGCGACCGACCCAGAAGCTGTCCACCATGTTATACAGTGCCTGTAACGCATTCCCAGCCAGCATAGGGAGTGTAAAAGTTATCAGGTGTTTAGATATGCTACCTTCAGTAAAGTCCGTAAATCCCTTACTCATTCCGAAAACCTCCTGGTGGGATCACGATCACATAAGAGCAATCAAGTTAATTAGCTCTAGCGTCCCCCTGCACGCCTGTGGATAACCTTTTTCGAGGCGCAAATAATAAGTGCGGAGGTGTTAGTATGGCGCGAGTTATAGGTATGTTTCCGCGTGGCGACCAGATTGGTGGCTTAGTGGCTGCTCTGCGCGACGCAGGCTTTAGACGACAGGATATGATTATTAGCAATGCTAGGCCGGGCGACGCCGACCTGAGTGAAACTAACTTTATCAAGTCGGAGACTGAGGAGCTAGGCGAAGTATCGTCTTACGGCGAATCGGTAGGAATGCCGATTACCAATGAAGCTGCGGTTATTGTAGCAGTTGAGCTGCAGAAGCGGCAAAAAGATGAGGTGGTCGATACCATGTGGCGCATGGGTGCGACCAAAGTCAAGGTGGACTAGAAGCAAGTGGCCTGCCCGACATATACGGGCAGGCCACTTTTTCAAAACCTTTGGCACCTGGTTTGTGCCATGCTGCTACAGACAATCTGTCTTTCGCTCTCTGGTTTGACCGACGTCAAAAACGAGCCGTCTGATGCTAGGCTTTCCTATTGAAGCCCTGGCAGTCAGGTCCGGTGCAGAGAGATGCGCTGGCTGCACCGGTTCGGACCTGCGTTACCAGACGATTGTTGGTGCAGGTTCCTTGTCCATTCCATTTGCAGTCATTAGTCGAGCACTTAAGGTCTGCCATTCAGACCACCTCCCAGTAATATCCTGCACCAGTTTTTTCCTCGTTATTCAGGCAAATGGGGCAGATTTGCAGAGAATTGTCACAGACAATGCTCTCCAATCGGGCTTGTCCCTTACTCGTGAGGGATAAGGCCTCCAACATCTGCAGACACTGATAACGATGCCTAGCAAAGGATGGGTGAATAGCATGTTAACAGCCAAGAGTCTTGTATGGGTGCTTGTCTTTGTCCTGGCGACACTAGCCATGCTGGTTTTCGTCCCGAGACGCGACATACTAAAACTACTGCCATTTGGGACTGTGGGAGGCTTCATTCTGGCAGTTCTAATCCAGATTGCTGCGGTCTGGTACTTGCGGATCTGGAAGTTCAATTTTACCGAGATTGCCGCATGGCGCGGTATTCCCATCTTCCTGGCGGCTGCCTGGATGCCGTTAACGATTCTCTTTGGTTATTGGTTGCTCCAGATCAGATCAGCAACGGGCAGGTTTCTTTATATTGCCGGATTTGCTCTTGCCACAGCAGCCTTGGAACTAGGGTTTGTCCTGACCGGCTATCGCACTTATTTGAGCTTTTGGAACATCTTCTACACGGCTGGGCTAGCCGTCCTAATTCACTATGTGCTCGGCTGGTATCTGTTGGCTACCCGTGATACAGGGGAGCACAAGGTGATACCGATCAAAGAGTAACGATCTGAGATGCTGGTGTATGAGGCGGAAGTAGAAGGTGACATCAGCCGCTGGGCCCAAAACAAATAGCAGGAAGGGGCGGTTCACCGCCCCTTCCTTGGTTCAAATTTCCAATCTCTAACCTCTAACCTCTAACCTCTAGTATATTGCTCCGTCCTTCATGACCATAACAATGTTCTGGCGGTCCTGCATTAGTTTAACGTCATCCAGCAGATTGCCCTTTACGACTACTATGTCAGCCAGCTTGCCTGTGGCTAAAGTACCGACCATCTCCCGGTCGCAAACCTTGGCTGCTACGCCTGTTGCCGAGAGCAAAGCCTGCTCCGGGGTCATACCGGCTTCCACCATCAATTGCAGTTCCAGGGCGTTGTCGCCAGGTTGATTGAGGGGAGTGCCACAGTCTGTTCCATAGGCAATAGTCACGCCAGCATCCAGGGCCATCTTGAAGCTCCGGCGATGCGCGTCAAATACCCGGTTTGCTTTCTCTACGGCGTAGGCAGGAATTCCGGCAGCTACTCCGCCGCGCACGATATGGTATGGAGCCACCAGGGTTGGAACCAGGGCCACGCCTCGTTCGATCATCATGCCAATGACTTCTTCATCCAGGAAAATACCGTGCTCAATGGTATCAAGCCCAGCTAAGATTGCATTCTTGATGCCGGTAGTACCTTGAGCGTGGGTAGCAGTTTTCCGACCAGCCTTGTGTGCTTCTTCAACTGCAGCGCGCATTTCTTCAATGGTCAGTTGTGGTGAGCCAGGCTCAACTCCGGGAGTCATAACACCACCTGTAGCCATAATCTTGATAACCTCAGCGCCAGCGCGCAGCTGCTCGCGAGCAGCCTTGCGAGCTTCGTCCGGACCGTCAACCTGTCGGCCAATACTCCAGC
This sequence comes from Bacillota bacterium, assembly GCA_041686915.1. GTDB lineage: Bacteria > Bacillota > UBA994 > UBA5500 > UBA5500 > JAWLDB01. Next base: position 6,772 of record JAWLDB010000071.1, on the reverse strand, counting down.
CGTGTCCACCGGTCATAGTTATCATCTCTGCTGAAGTAATCAGCCGCGGACCAATGATATATCCCTGCTCAATCGCTTGTTTGACAGAAATGTCGATAGCGTGCTTCGTACCCATATTGCGAACCATAGTAAAGCCAGACTGCAGCATGGTCTTGGCATGTTGGGCTGCCCGCAGGGCAATCATTGCATCCGGGTCGAGCATCTCGCGTGAACCGTCGGCCACACCTGAACTGCAGATATGTACGTGGCAGTCAATCAGGCCAGGCATGACTGTACAACCGGCTGCATCAATGATAGTTGCATCAGTCTCATTAGGCAGATCAGAAACTCTGACAGTCTCTTTGATGCGATTTCCCTCGATAACTAGGGCGTGGCCCTCTAGTGTCTGCCCAGTGCCGTCAAACATCCAGCCGTTCTTGATGATCTTTAGCATCTTACTCTTCCTCCCTTGTTAGATGACAGGTGGTATTGATGGTATGTACCTGCCACCGCTTGTGTTTTTGAACATACTCACAGATAGAGACGCCGGTATTGTCCAGCGTCAGGCGGAAGCCAAACGGGGCAGGTGGCACATCCAACACGTATGCCAGTAGCGCCCGCAGGGAGCCACCATGGGTAACAAGACAAATGGTTTGATCCGGATGGTGCTGGACCAGTTGCGCAACGCAGCGTGTGGTGCGCTGATACAGGTCCCAGAAAGACTCGCCGCCGGGACGTTTAGTGTGCACCGGCTCTTCCGCCAGTTTCTGCCACACCTCGGGGTCGCGTTCCCGCGCTTCCGGGTACGTTAGGCCCTGCCATTCGCCCACGTCAATCTCCTGTAACTCCGGTTCCCTGACAACCTCGCAGTTCTGAAGGGCTGCAATAGCCTGAGCCGTTGTGTAGGCCCTGGCCAGCTGACTTGTGTATATTGCATCTAGGCTGTATCTTTGCTTAATCCACCTCGCACAGGCTTTAGCCTGGGCTTCGCCCGTCTCATTCAATGCCACATCCAACTGCCCTTGCATGATGCCCTTTTTATTGTGGTCAGTCTGCCCGTGACGGACAATCAACACCTTCGTCAAACCCACAAACACCTCCGCGTATCGTCCAGTTTTTCCAACAGCCTTATAATTCCCCACTAGCCTGTCTAATCCTTTCGGTTGGCGGAAAACTCTCGTAAACCTTCAGTCCGGGTCAAGCTTCTACGGCACTGTCGGCGTTACAGCTCCTGCAGGGAAACCCGCACAAAAAAAGAGCACCCCTTTGGGTGCTGATAGGCTGCATGTGGTAACTCCGTATTATCCCAATGTATTATCCAGGAACATCATGATTACAAACCCGATCATCAGCGCATGGGTGGCCACCTTGCTGCTGGTGTTTTTCTGGACTTCGGGGATGATCTCATGGCTAATAACAAAAAGCATTGCTCCTGCAGCAAAGGCCAACGTGAGCGGAAGCAAAGGCCGGGCAATCTGCACTAGTCCTACCCCCATTAAACCGCCAATCGGCTCAACCAGGCCGGTGGCAAGAGCTACCAGAAAAGCCTTCCATGGCGGAAAGCCTTCCCGCAAGAGCGGCAGTGCCACTGCCAGACCCTCAGGCATGTTCTGCAAACCGATACCAATGGCCAAACTCAGCCCGTTGACGATGTCACCATCACCGAAACCAACTCCCACTGCCAAACCTTCAGGGAAGTTATGTACCGTGATGGCGATGACGAACAGCCAAATGCGCCGCATGGTCAATGACTTTTCTGTCGAACTGGCTAGCAGGTTGGTGTCCGGGAAGAACTTATCCACCAAGTCAAGGAATACTCCTCCCAGTAGAATACCGAGCAGGGCTATTCCCGCGCCGCGGATGCCTCCGCCACCTTTCTCGATGGCTGGAAGGACCAGGCTGAACGACGTTGCAGCCAGCATAACTCCGGCTGCAAATCCGAGTAGTGCATCGAGCAACTGCTTGGAGACATTGCGGGTAAAAAAAATCGGGAGTGATCCGATGCCTGTAGCCAGGCCTGCAATCAGACTTGCCACCATACCCACAACCAGGATATTGAACTGTGAAAGATATTCAATCAAAAGTAACACCTCCTGACAAAAACCGGACTGCTCCAGTCTATGCGGTCAGGAGGCAGGGTGTTAATGTTTAACTGACTTGGCGAAGGGCAGAGCGCTTGCGCAGCCGGCCGCGCAGCAGGAAGCTACTGCCCAGTAGTAGAGCCGCCACCGCAGTTATAGTGAATGGGGCACGCGGTGACCAGTCATACAGTTGCCCAGCAGCATAGGGTGCAAATGTCGATCCGATACTTGTGGACAGGTTGTACAGGGCAAAGGTCATCCCAGCCACTTCTGCACTGGCTATTTTGCCAACCTGTGAAGTCATCAGAGAGTTGATACTCCCGGCCCCACCTCTAATGATGAAGGCTAGCATGTAGAGCGGCCATACAGTCACACTTAATTGCAGTCCATAGGCAAGCGACAGCATCAGCAACGCCAAGCCGATAGCAGTAAACGCACCCAACCGGTCGCCTAGTCTCCCCATCAAGGGAGCCAAAAATACACCGCCCAAGGCTGAGAGCGAACCAAGCATGCCAATTCGCAGCAGGTCGTACTGGGCTACGTCCTGCATGTACGGGGTGATGAACGAGAAAGGCAAGTTGACGATGAACATGATTAGCGTGAAGATCATGGTATAGCGCAGCAGTGTGGGGGTAAGCGCTGCCTTTAGTGATGTGCGTTTTTGCCCCGGTTTAGCCTGTGGTTTGTCAGGAGTCATGAAAAAAACGGCCGAAGTCGAAAGCAGGTAGAACAGAAACGATACACCAAACACTGCCTTCATGCCCAGAGCCTGACTCAACCAACCACCTAAAGTAGGGGAGATGATAGATCCTACTGAAAAGGCAGAGAAGACGAAAGTGAACGTAAACGATACATTCTCTGGGTCAGCCTTATGTGCGACATATGCTTGCATCGCAGTGTTGCTGAACATGGAGAAGTAGAACAGGAAATATCCCGGAATCATCAACTGCCAGGTGGGAGCGAAGGCGAAAATCAGGGGAACTGGAACGCACATCGCCCATCCTATGATCATCAGGGTGCGTCTGTCATACTTGTCCGCCCAGTACCCGCCTGGCAAAGCCGCCAAGGTGGAGAATGCCATGCCAATAGTTCCTAGTAGCCCGAGGTTAACCGGGCTTGCCCCCAGTGACCTTACGTAGGCTGGTAAAAGGGTGCTGTACACTCCCATGGCCATGGCAAAGAACAGCAGGGATACGTAGAAGAACCAGAGATCCTTATTCAAGCGTGGCATATGTTTCCCTCCTGTTCCAACTCACTTCACTCTAGTTTACCAGATGGTCGCATTACGTGGAAGATAGGGAAGAGGGCATGTAAAAGCGGGAGCTTATTGCTCCCGCTCAACCTACGGTTTTGGTATGCGATTAATTCTGATCTTGGTAATACGACGCCCGTTGGTCTCTGCAACCGACAATCTGATCCCTTCCTCGGGTATTTCCGCGTGTTCTCCTGGGGATGGGATGCGACCTAGCAACTGGTAGGCGAGACCGCCGATAGTGTCGACGTGTTCATCTGACAGTTCCGTATCCGTTAGTTCATTGATTTCATCTATAGTCAGGCGGGCGTCAACCATCCAGATGTCTTCACCGAGCTGTACTATCTCGTCTTCCTCGTCCCAGTCATACTCATCCTGGATGTCTCCAACGATTTCTTCCAGCAGGTCTTCAATCGTCACCAGACCTGCGGTTCCGCCGTACTCATCAACGATCACCGCCAGATGCAGGCGTAATCGCTTGAACTCGCGCAGCAGGTCGCTAGTATTCTTAGTCTCAGGCACGAAGTACGGTTCCCGCATCAGAGCAGTTAACTCAATCTTGTTCTTGGACCGCCAATGCTCCAACAGATCTTTGGCATAGAGAATTCCCACAATGTTGTCTACCGTATCCTCATATACAGGGATACGCGAGAAACCAGAGCTGACAATCTGCTCCAACACTTCTTCCGGTCTATCATCTGTCTCTACAGCTACCATATCTACCCGGGGCGTCATAATCTCCCGAACCAAGGTATACTTGGACTCGAGCACTCCGAAAATCATGTCCCGCTCTTCCTCATCCACGGCGCCTTCCTCTTCGCCCATGTCCACCATGGTAAGGAGAGATTCCTCATTGATAGAGAGGTCATCATCTTCAATCCGTAAATGGCTGCTAAGCACCCTGGGGATTGCCACTAAAGGCGCAGCCAAAGGCGAAAACACGCGGTAGAAGAAGCTAACCGGTACAGCGGAGAGAAGTGCAATCTTGCTAGCGTACAGAGTCGCCAGCCGCTTTGGAATGATCTCGCCAAAGATCAGGATCAGCACGACCATGCCCCAGGTTGAGATGGTGGTACCGTTGATACCTCGAAACGCCCAATTACGTGTGAGGATGGTAGCTGTTACAGTCGAAATGACCACAGCCAGGTTCGTTCCTACCAGAAGTACGCCAATCAGACGCTGCTTGTCTTTCATCAGATTAGCAACAACATCGGCTCCTTTGGCGCGTTGGTCAACCAGGTGCTTAACAGTCAGGTTGTCCAGGTGGACCAGAGCGGTTTCAGAACCGGCAAAGAAACCTATTGCCAGAAAGCTCACTACCCAGAGCAGCAGGGATGCAATCAGTCCTAACATGATGCAGCTTCCCCCCCACCGGTGGATACGCTCTCTTGATCGTATTCATCAATGATATCTCCCACAATCTCTTCCAGCAGGTCTTCCATGCTTACCAGGCCAATAGTCCGGCCCTGCTCATCGGCCACGATGCATAGCTGAATGCGTTTGGAGCGCATTTCTTTAAGAAGAACGTTAAGCTTGCGATTTGCCCGGCAGCGTAAGACAGGGCGCGCAATGTCCTGCAGTCTTACCTGACCTTGACTGTAAAGGTGGGTGAGTAAATCCTTGGCATAGATAAGGCCGACAATGTTATCGACGTTATCCCGATAGACCGGTAAGCGCGAGTAGCCTTCCTTCAGCAGCAGCTGTACGGCTGCATCTACCGGGGTATCGATGGGCATTGCTACTATCTCGTTCTTAGGCACCATCACTTTGTTGACCATCACATCATCGCTGGCAAAGATACCGTAGATCATCTGCCTAGCTTCCTGCTGCAAAGATCCTTCCTCTTCGCTCATACTCACAGCAGCCTTGATGATATCCTCAGTCACAATCAGCGCATGGTGACCATCATGCTTCAAGCCGCCTATGCTGGTCAATGCATTGAACAGCTTGACAGCTGGGGTCAGCAGCCAGTTGGTGAACTGAATAGGTTTGGCCACCACCAGAGAAAAACTCTCTGGGACGGAGGCAGCGATTGCCTTAGGGGTAACTTCCCCAAAAACCAACAGCAGAAGCGTTGTCAGGACGGTAGCAGTGAAGCTAGCCACCTGTGTCCCATAGGTCCCGCCAAGCACAGACAGCATCAGTGTGGTCACAAGACTAGTCACCCAGATATTGACCATCGTATTACCGATCAGCAGGCTTGATAACAAGCGGGGTCCAGTGCTGATCAGCCTCTGTATTAGGTCTGCCCCTTTTACTCCTTTCTCCTGTAGTTGTCTCAAGCGGACAGGGCTCAAGGAGAACAGTGCTGTCTCCGAGCCGGAGAATAGAGCAGACAGTCCTAATAAAGCGATGATCAGCAACAGTTGAAAAGTACTACCACCAGGGTCGTCCAATGTGAGTCTCCCTCCAGATTTACACAATTTGCCCTCTATGAGAGCTCTATCGATATACGTTTATTCGTCAGCAGCAACAAAATTCCTGCCAAGCCGTCCCATTGACGCCTAATTGATAAGGCCGGCGAACAACGGGACTAGCAAAGGCACCAACATGGACAGCACAGCTCCGCTGATAAATGCCACCAGTGTTGATTCATGAGTGCCAAACCGGCTAAGCAGTGGTAAAGTGGTATCCATTGTCGTTGCGCCACCCGGAGCTATGGCAGCAAGGGGGCCAAGATGCTTGGATAGAGCCGGGATAGCTAATACGGCAATGAGCTCACGGAATACGTTGCTGAGAAATGCTATCGCACCTAAGGAAGGATACCCCAGGTTGCTAAGCAGTACACCAGACAGGCTGTACCAGCCGAAACCGGCACCTACGCTTAAGGCTTCGGCTGCGCCCAGGTCAACCAGTAAACCGGCGAACAGAGCACCGGTGAGGCTGCCAGCTACGATGGCGGCTGGAACTAGAAATACCCGCCAACCTAGCTGCCGGAACCGCTGCCAGCTGTTGCGGTCAGTTGCCAGGTCATAGCCGATGGTGAACAGAACCAGTGCCAAGGCCCATGAACTTAGCCCAGACAAAGTCGACACCTGCTCGGTAGTCAGCAAAAAGCGTCCAAATAGCACTCCGCATACAACGGACAGGGCAATTATCAAGCTCATCATCAGTCTTCAGCCACCTCGTCCAGTCGGGTATGTCTGAGCAAAGGCGCTATAGGTAGAACACACAAAACGCTGCCCACTACGGCAAATAGGGCTAGTAACAATGCCGTTAACCCCAGCCGGCCGATGCTACTCATTACCTGCTCGTCTCCGCCGATTTCAATTCCCATGGTCATTAAAAGTGTGAACAAGCCCATCATGCCAAGCATCTTCATCAAACGCTTTAGTCGTCCAGTGCCTGGTAGTAAGCCAAAGACTATCCCTGCTGCCAACGCAGCAATTACAGTAGCCACGAGAGCCCTCCTCTTCTGCAATCACCTTTTATTATCTCACCTGGCTGTCAAAGCCTGCAA
>JAWLDB010000070.1:0-12203 GCA_041686915.1 Bacillota bacterium | reverse complement strand
GAACTGGGAGCGGTTGGGCTGACGATGTTGGCACTGGTTTTGATCAACTTATAGCGAATGGCAAAGGGGCTTGCGCCAGCAAGCCCCTTTCGTATGTTTGCCTAGTTAACGATATTCCACACATAGATGCACTTTTGCCGGTCACCAGCCTGATACATTTCATTATGTGCAGGTAGATCTGCTATTACCAGCAGTTTGCAGCCGACCTTCTCGCAAGTACGGCGGGACGGCATATTGTCTACGTTGGTAGTGATCATCAGCTTGCTCATGCCGTGGGCCAGTGCCACCTGCTTCAGTAGCCGGCAGGCTTTGGCGGCGTAGCTGTGTCCTCGGTGTTCCGGATCGACTTCATAGCCGATATTTCCTCCGTAGTAGGTATTTTCGTTGTGGCCGATCCGCATGTCAATACAGCCAATCGGGTCGGGTGAACCGTGCAGAGTAATCTTGTATTTATAGGCTGGCAAGTATTGCTTCTCAGGAACTGCCTCGCGCTTTTCTTCGATGACCAGGTCTATTTCCCCATCGGTTAGCAGGTCGAAAGCAAGAAACTGAAACATGGAGCGTCCCCCCTTATTCTTGCCATTATATCACCAAACCCCGCCGTATAGCGGGGTTAAGTTATCTATTAGCGCCTGGTGAACCCAGCTAGCCCTTTAGCGCAAAGCAAAGGGTTCAGACGCAGCTTGCTATGCAACTCTGGCCAGTCAGCATCCACCGCTATAGTAGGGTCAGGATCGCGGTTGTTTGCCTCTATCAGCCACCAATGGCCAGTGCGGTCTATGCCGATATCAAGACCCAGTGTACCAAGGATCAAGCCTTGCCGGTCCAACAAGTTGCAGATGGCATCCGCTGCCTGTATGAGTTGGTCTTCCCACCTGTCCACTTGCTGTCCAAACTCAGGCCGGACAAGTTCCACAAACTGCGAGAGAGAGAAAGCCCGCCCTTGTCGGGAGATGTTGCTGACGATGTTTCCAGGGGACCCGACCCTGGCTATTATACCCTGGCAGGACCAACGCAGGCTGTCATCCTTTTGCATCAGTACCCGGAAGTCTACTACGCCGCGCCGCCAGTTGAGCAAGGGGATGTAACGTTGCACCAGATACCGCCGATTGCCGCAATGCCTGATTATCTCCTCCACTGCTTGCTCCTGGTTCATCACCTGGCACGCCCCATCGTTGTACCGGAGTAGCAACTGTCCTGCTTCCTGCTGCACTAGCAGCGTTGCTGCGCCTCGCATCCCGGCTGCAGGTTTGATGAAGGCCGCTCCGAAACGCTCTACGAACGCTAACACCTCGCGCCAGCTGCTGTACACTGTTGTCTCAGGCAAGTGCAGAGCTAGGGTGGAGTCGTGTTGAACCCAGCGATGCAGTTCCCACTTATCCCAGAAGTAGCTGTTGAACATGCGCTGCCCAGTGGCAGCCAAGAAGTGCCCGCGCCAGCCTGGACTCACACCAATCCGGCGATATATGGCCGCAGGATAAGGGCTGTCAACGGCCTGCCAATCGCCGCTCTCCGGTTGATAGAAGAACCCTGAGATCGTCGTTGCCGATCTGTTGACATGCTCGAGGGCAAAAGCCATTACCATGCCGCCTTGTTCTGTCACTGCCCGGGCATCGGGTAGCAAGCTCTTCAAACGCCGCCGAAATAGTCTGTCTTGCCGCTTGCTGACCAACACGCCAATATATGGCCCGATGTTTAACCCCTTGCCCGTCTGCGCTATCTGACAGCGGATAGCTGTAGGCAGTCCTAGTGCTTGCTTAAGACTACTTGAAACGTAGATTAGCCCATCAGTCACACGGCGGCTTGGTCTAATGAGTGCTGTTATGCATCGAGTGCCAAACCTGACCTCACTTGCGCAGGCTAGCTTGATACCAAGGGAGTGCGCCAACTTTTGAGGGATGAGTAGTTGCCTCTTGTCTAATTTTAGTTCTTTTATCTCGTATGGCATCTCAGTAATCCTCTCCGGCCGGGTCATATCCACAAAGCTGCAGAGCGTAAAGCAGTGGATTGTAGCGGATGCGCAAATAGGTAAGGTTATCTATCCGTTTAAAGCCCTTGAAGCTGGGGTAAACATTTACCTCGATAATCCACAGCCGACGGCTCTTGTCTACAGCGATGTCTATCCCAAATTCTCCGAAATGCTCTCCCATCTGGTCAAGCCGGACGCAGATAGCTTGCCCCAGGGTATTGATTTCTGCCGGTAGTCGGCTGTTATCTTTGCCCGGAAACGCCAGTGCCAAGGCTCGCTCCAATGTGAGTGCGTACCCTCCCCTGGAGATGTTTGTTACCAGACTGTGGGTTGGACCTACGCGACACTCAATGCCGGAGCATTCCCAATTGTTAGGGCGAGACTTTTGCATGACCAACCGGATATCAAAGCGCGAATTGCCAACCTGGGCCAGGTTGATGTGCTTTTGGATGATATACCGTTTTAGCAGGTCACAATTATTTGCTATGAACTCCAGCAGGTCTGTCTCAGTGGCCAGCTCGAAACTGACTGGAGCGCCCCCGCGGTAATCCTCAATGTGGAAACCTACATTGGATGCTTCAATAATGCATATACCTCGACCACGCGACAGATCCATCGGCTTTAGAATTGCCTTGCCATGGCGGCGCGTGAAATGAGCTATCTGCTCTGCCGTCCCGATCTGTTCCCACATCGGTAGGTTTATGCCGAGCTTGCGGTCCTTGCCCAGAAAGTCGTATAACTCAGACTTATTAAACCGGTAGGAATTGAACAGCTTGCCAGCTGTGTAATCCTGCAACTCGCGAATTACCCTCTGCCCGGTATGGAAGTTACGCCGATATATGGCCGAAGGGATCGGGAACTGGCTGTATTGCCAACGGTTTGTCTCTGGAAGAAAGTACAGTCCAAAGGCCGTGCCTGTTTGCCAGTCGATAGCCTTGGGAGAGAATGCGCAAACCAGTCCACCCAGCTGCTTGTAGATATCCATGCGATCGGTGAACTTCTGCATGAACTGCGGCGTATACCGATGTGTTTCCCGGCCTAGTAACAGTCCAAGCAGTGGTCCTAGCTCCACGTGCCCTTGCGCCATCCGGGCGCGGTATATCAAGTGAGTTGGCAGGCAGAGCTTGCTAGCTAGAGATTGGCTAATCCCTATTTCCAAGGGGTACTCGTAGGCCACACCTGCGCCAGGCTGACTCTGTTGTAACAGCTCCACAGGCACGCGCACTAAGCGCCTGCCAAAGCAAACAACTGCCTCTGCGCCTACCCGTTCCATCAGCTCAGCCGAGAGCCAAAGCGTAGGTCTATCCGCGCTCATCAATAGCAGCTTAATCCACATGCGTTGACACCTCCTGCCTGGTTAGCAAGGCGCTGGCATGGCCAAGCATGTTGATGCAGAGTTTCCAGTGTAGCTCCTGGGCTCTTAGCAGCCGATAGTCCCATCCACCAGCTCGGACGATATAGGCTTGACCTTCTGTGTCGAAGACAAAATCCATGAAGGCCAGCCCAAGTGCAGGCAGGAAAGAGCCAAGCCTAGAGATTGCCTGCAGGGCTATGCTGGTAACTGAACCGTCTACTTCCTCGTCAGTAGGCTTCGCAAAGAGCTGCCGCTTTGCCAGTACCGTCCAAACATTGGTAAGGCCTTTCTGCAGATACACCCTGATGACAACCGGGCGACGCCCGCTGAGCAGCAACGTGGGACACTGCAGCACTAGCCACTGCTGCCGGATTGACGTGCGCAGCAGTTGTGACTCCAGATACTCGTATTCCCTGGGGTCGTAGCGGCCATAGGGGCTTGGGGCCTGTAGATACATCAGGTTGCCAAGACTAGTCCCCTTAACGGGCATGACCAACAGATTCTGCCCTTGATGCAGCAGCGTGTACATGCCTTGCTGGTCATTCAGCTTATAGCGGAACAAGTGGTCTGCCAGCCCCTTAAAGGTGGATAGCATCTCGAGTACCGTTTGCTGTCTGAGTCGGTTGGTAGGGTTAACAAGCTCCAGTTCTTCGTCCTGTCGCAAGGCTCGAAGCATGCGTATCGATTGTTTGCTCGACTGGACTGACAGATTATATATGACTGCGGGTAATGGAACAGTATCTTCACGGGCTGTAACTGAGTTGATTGATACCCCGTGCAAGACACGCTTCTCTATATCTACATCGGACATTGTAAACACTCCGACTGGCAGTTTGCTGGTTGCAGATAGACCGGCGAAGATGGGGTGCAGCACGTCCACATAAGCTTGTCGCTTGCCATCTGAACACATAAGTCCTATCATTTCATCTCACCCCTTGTTACCATCATATGCCTGTAACGCGGGCAGTGATAACGCAGGGACTTGCTCTACCGCAAATCTCTCACAACGCAAAAACCCGGCACAAGGCCGGGTGTAAGGGATATGCTTCATTGCCGGGGAAATAGACAGGAAACGACTGTAAGCGCGATCTGACCGGCAACTTTCGACACTCTAACGAGGCAACTGGTTGAACCGACGGACTATCATCGCGTTGACCTTGAACATCTTGAAACGCTCGTAGAACGGCACCACATCATCATCGCAGCTCAGGGAGATCATGTTCATGTGTTCAAGCTCTTGCAGCAACCGGCGTACCAGCTCGCTGCCGATACCCTGGTGTTTGCACTCCGGCAGCACCTCGAGCAAAGGGATGTAGGCGCTGAAAAGGCCGTCGCTGATGGCGTTGATGAAGCCAACCACCTGGCCTGTTGAGTCGTCTACGGCTAGAATAGAGCGGTAACTGGCTCGTAACACGCGCAGATGGTCTTCCGGGCTGAGTGGGGCACGCCAGCCAACGAAGAAGCCGTTCAAACACTCAGGCGTGATGTTTTCCAGAGATGTCGTGTAAGTAATCATGTTGTGCACCGTCCTTTATCTGCTATCTTGTCTTCAGGATAGCACGGTGAGGATAGTGGTTATAGGTAAACAACACGTACAAACGATATGGGAAAACAAACGTCCATGATTCTCTGTAGGGCGCAACATGTTGCGCCCGGACTTCTTAAACTACCCCGAAAATGCTAATACCCTGAAACTGCGCCCCCTTACCCCGTAGGGGCGCAACATGTTGCGCCCGGGCATCTTTAGCTATCCCGAAATTAATGTAGGGGCAGAATTGCATTCTGCCCCCAGGGTTGAGTGAAACTCAACCCCTACAATATATACGGCTTGTGGACCCGCGAAGGCGTTGAGGCGGCCTAGTGCCGCGCCCCTACATCCCGAAGGCGAAACTATCCACGGGCTTGATGTTAACGACGAACTGCTTAAGCAGCTGATAAGCTTGTTCCAGATCCCGTACGTCCACCATCTCGATCGGCGAGTGCGTGTAGCGATTCGGGATGGATATCACTCCGGTGGCGATACCGGCCTTCTGCTGATGCAGCGCGCCCGCGTCAGTGCCGATACCTGTTAGAACTTCGAGCTGATACGGAATGTCTAGTTGCTTAGCTGTAGCTACCAGGCGGTTCTTGACGGTCCGATGGGCAATCATACTGAAGTCCATCACCTTGATGCCAGGGCCCTTGCCCAGCGCCAGCCCAGCACCTTTGCCGTCAGGCGTATCGCCGCTAGCGGTAGCATCCACTGCCAAGGCTACATCAGCCTCCAAACCGTAGCTAGCAACCTTGGCCCCCCTGAGGCCTACCTCTTCCTGTACGCTGAAAATACCGTGGATGGTGGCTGGAATCTCCTGTCCTGCCAGCTCTCTGAACAACCTCAGGAGCATCACGCAGCCGAGGCGGTCGTCAAAGGCCTTACCAATCAGGCGCTGCCCGTTGCTGGCACCCAGAGTGGCTAGCTCGCTGGCAAAGGTAATCGGGTCACCAATCTCAATGCCGGCGGCACGCACTTCTTCATCACTAGCTGCGCCCACATCTATATAGAGTTCCTGATGAGGCACCACTTTACTGCGCTCTTCAGCACCTGAGAGGTGGGCCGACTTACAGCCGATCACTCCAAGTACCTTCCCGTTCTCACCGCGTACCCAAACGCGTTGGGCAGGTAGAATGCGGTTGTCTCCCCCGCCAATCTTCTCAAAACGTATGTAACCGTTCTTTTCGATCTGCTTGACGATGAAACCGATTTCATCGGCATGGACCGAAATCATCACTGACGGGCCGCCTGTCCCCTGGCGCGTGACAATCACGTTGCCGAGTGGGTCTACTTTGGCTGTAATGCCAACTTCTTTCAGCTCAGCTACCAGATAGTTGACTACATCGTCTTCCATCCCTGAGGGACCGGCCAAAGCCACTAAGTCTCTTAGTTGTTCCAGCATCTTGTCCATATATGCAAGCCCCCTTCCAACGTCTGAGTTTATTATAGTCCAAGTTTGCGCAATAATGAATGCGCCAGCATACCCCCGACGGGTCTTCACTCAGCCCAGATGGCCCTAACATACAATCAGCTCCTCTCACACACACAGCATAAACTCTGACGTTAGGCTAATGTCTAGGCATTTCCTGAAGATTGCGAGTACCCATCCGCTGAAACTTTGCGTAAGGAGATACGTAGATAAAGACATAGAGTTCATATATTGATAGGTTATATAGGGAATGGAGGAATTACATTTTGTTGATTGCCTTTGTTATTATGTGTTTTGGTCTGATCAACCTTCGATTTGACCTGCTGCGTACCAATGTCAACCAGTGGGTGAAAGGGCAGGTGTGGAGGCTCGTAGTTGGCGCTCCACTTTGTGCCCTTTGGGTTTACCTAACGCTGCCTGCGATGGTAAGTCCTGTAGGCTATACCGTTATACTCTTGCCGCTGGGCATAAATGCACTTTTGACTATGATCCTGCGCAGTGCAGAAGCTCAAAAGGGTGGAAAGGTTGCCGGCCTTGGTGGAGTTCCACTGGTGGCACTGGTGGTGTCTCTGCTTATCCCGCTTTACCTGAACCTTTTGGTCGTGCCTATCCATGCCACCAGCCTGCGAGATGTGCCGGTGGTAGAGCAGGTCGGCGAGCCGGTTGCGGTAATGGACACTGACCATATTCGCCTGGTGCCGATTGAGAACGCCCGTTGGAAAGCCCAGAAGGTTGTAGGTAACCTGGGTACCGGGTTTGAGGTCGGCAATCTGAGCATCCAAATGGTGGATGGTAAGCTCTACTGGGTAGCACCACTTGAGTTCCGCGGCTTCTTCAAGTGGATGAGCTTCAAAGAAGCTCCGGGATTTGTGGTGGTCAACGGTGAGGACCCGGATGCCCCGGCAGAGCTGATGTCGTCCAAGTTTGTCTATACTCCCAGTGCTTTTTTTAATAAGGACTTGGCGAGGCACATCTACTCCGAGCGCAACGATATATTGCTGCTCGAGCCTAGCCTGGAACTCGATGACCAGTTCAAGCCATGGTACGTGATGAGTGTAGGTGTTCCGACTGTAGGCAAGACTGGTGTAAAAGTGACCGGTGTAGTGATGGTCGACCCTGCTGATGGCAGCATGCAAAACTATGAACTGCAAGACATCCCCGCCTGGGTTGACCAGGTTATTCCAGAGTACTTGGCAGAGCAGCACAACTATTGGTTTGGTCGTTACGTGCACGGTTTCTGGAACTCGGTATTTAGCCAGAGGGATGTGCACATTCCGACAGAGTGGGAAGACGAGATTGATGTCTTTGGGGTAATCGGTGCCGATAGCCGTTTCTACTGGTTCACTGGCCATACGTCACCCTCAACAGAAGATGACTCTTTGATGGGCTATACGATGATGGATGCACGCACAGGCAAGATTTCATACTATGTCAATGCTGCCGGGTTCTTCAATGAGGCTGCCGCAGTCTCTTCCGTAGACGCTGCCGTGTCTAACTTCGGCGGATGGCATGGAGCCCAACCGTTGCTATATAACCTGTATGGATCTGAGTCGTATGTTGTACCGGTGTTGTCCGAGAATAACAAGTTGCAAGCGGTCGGCATTGTCAATGCCAAGACCGGGCAGACCATCGTTAAACCTACAAAAGCTGAAGCGCTGCTTGTCTATAGGCAGTACCTGGGCAGTGGTCTGGGAGAAGCTATTCCCACCCAGACAGGTGATCTGAAGACTCTGGAAGGGCAAGTGCTCAGGGCAGGCTCTGCCACTGTAGGCGGCAATACCCTGTTCTACTTCACCATTGACGGTTCCGAGCGCATTTTCACAGCCAACTCCAGCATCGGGTCCGAAGTGGCTTTGACCAGGGTAGGCGATACTGTGCGCGTTGGCTACCTTGACACGAGTGAGGCTACTGTGCCCCTCTCGACGCTAGAAAACCTAACCCTGAGACCTAGATAATAATCGAACGATCAGAGCCGGTCACTCAAGGTGGCCGGCTTATTGTTTGCGTCACATTTGTGTCTTAGAAACTCTACGTTGACCGAAGGATATCTGCTGCACTCGCAGAATAACTATTCAGAAGAGCATGTCAATAGAGAAGGGGGAAATAAACATGCACGCTGATTTGCTACACAAGCTGGATAGGGAGGTCCTGGCCGACCTATACCTGTCCCGTGAAGGTGCCCAGTTCGTCGAAGACCTGGTGCACGGCTTTGGCGCACGCTTTGGTGGAAGCGAGAATGAGCGCAAAGCTGCTGACTTCATTCAGAAGAAGTTTGAGGGTTTTGGCCTGAAAGCTTGGAAAGAAGAGTTCCACTGCATGGGCTGGACCCGCAAGGAAACCAAGCTAACCGTCACTTCACCTAAAGAAACGGTGATGGACTGCATCGCCCTGCCCTTCTGCCCTCCTGGCGTCGTGGAAGCTCCACTGGTCTATCTCGGAGAGGGTGATCCGCAAACTTATGAAGATAACCGCGAGCGTCTGAAAGGCGCCATCGCCATGGTCTCCACTGCTACGCCACGCTACTACCACCGCGCCATGCATCGCGGCGAAAAGCTGGGTAGAGCCCTGGAAGCAGGCGTAATCGGCTTCATCTGGATGCGTGGCGAGCCTGGGGGGCTTCCTGAGACTGGCTCTGCTCGTTTCAACCAAGCTTGCGAGGTACCCGCTATTTCCGTTTCCTACGAAACCGGGCACGAGATGCTGCGCATGGGCCGAAATGGCGAGCTTAAGGTGCGCATCGAGTCCAATAACGAGGTACATCCGGTTATTTCCTACAACGTAATTGGCGAAATCACCGGCACAACCAAGCCGGAAGAGATCATCGTGATCGGCGGTCACTACGACGGCCATGATATCAACGAATCAGCCAACGATAACGGCGCTGGCACAGCGGTAGTCGTTGAAGCGGCCCGTGCATTGGCGAAGCATAAAGGGCAGATTGACCGCACCATCCGCTTCGTCGCTTTTGCCCAGGAAGAAATGGGCCTGATTGGTTCCGAGAACTATATGCAGGTACACAGCGACGAAAACCACGTTTTCATGATCAATACCGATGGAGCCGGTAGGGGTACTAGAGGAGTGTTCGCACTGCAAGGTTGGTCGGAAGCCACTTCGTTCTTCAAGCGGATGTTTGGGCAGATGTTTGAAGGGCACATCAGCGTTGGCGACCGCATCAGCCTCTACTCTGACATGTACCACTTCGCGTCCCTAGGTATCCCGGCAGCCACCTTCTCCTCCTCTGACCCGGTCAGCGGCGGTGCTCCGCGTGGCTATGGACATACTTATTGGGATACGCTCGACAAGATTAACCCGAAGGGCATTCAAAACGATGCAATCCTGATGGCTCGCATGTTGCTCAGGTTGGCTACTATGGAGACGCTACCGCTGAACAAGAAGACCCCGGCAGACTTTGGCCGTAAGCTGAAGGAGATGGGTTACGACGAAATCCTGCGCTACGAGCTGCGCAGCGTGCCCGGGGAGGAATAGGGTCGGATAGGATCCGACCCCTACATCGGGCATGTAAATCAGAGCCTGACCCCTGAACCCGTTACACCGTAGGGGACGGACCCTGTCCGTCCCGCGGCGGAACATGTTCCGCCCCTACAATCTACAACGGGATACAACGCTGGATGAACGAATAAACCACCCGCTTGCCGGGTGGTTTCTCATGTCCTATAGCTTAAACAAATCCTTTAACTGCTGCACCTGCTGCTCCGTTAGGGGTTTCGGCTGGCCGATCTGCCGCGCGATTGTCTGCAACTTGGCGTAATGCTCCAAAGTCTCCATACGGAACCAAGCCGTCATCAAATCCGGTCCATAGGTCAACGCTCCGTGGTTGGCCAAGAGCACAGCATTGTGCTTGTGCAAGAATGGCACCACCGATTTTGGTACTTCCTCGGTGGACGGGGTTGCATACGGAGCTAGGGGCACTACCCCTAAGTTCACCACGGCTTCAGCAATGATCGGACTCTCAAGCCCCTCCCCCACTATTGCATGGGCTGTGGCATAAGGCGGATGGGCATGTACCACCGCCTGCACGTCCGGTCGAAGTTGGTATACGCGTAGGTGCATCTTCAGCTCCGAAGAAGGCTTCAACTCGCCTGCTATGACTCTTCCTTCCAGGTCAGTCTTGACGACCATCTCCGGCGTCATATAGCCCTTGCTCACCCCCGTTGGGGTGGTCAATATTTGCCCTTCGGGCAGCTTCACCGAAATATTGCCGTCATTGGCCGCAGCAAATCCCTGCTTGTACAGCCGCCTGCCAATTTCGCATATCTCTGCTCTTAGTTGCTGTTCTCTATCCATCCTGCGGTCCTCCTCTGCAAGACAAGGAGACGTGCACCTTGTCTTACCCTGTCTTTAGTACTTCTCGGCTCGTTATCTTCTCCATCAGTTTCAGTCTTCCCTGTTCTGCCGGCTGGCTATTTGTGAGTGTGGTCCAGATTATACGTCCCCCTGTCCCGAAGGAATATGGGTTGCGCTCAAGAATACATATATCCGAAGCGAAAGTCAGGAAAGTGAGGTCGGTTTGGTTGAGCAAAGTATCAGTATCCTTTGACCACTATTATCTGTACGATGAGCTGACTAGTCTGCTGCGGCAGTATGCTGCAGCGTATCCGCAATTTGTGCACCTTGAAACAGTTGGCAAGAGCTATGAGGGCCGCGATGTCTGGGCGGTGACCTTGACCAACTCCGCCACCGGTGCGGCAGACAGCAAACCAGGCATGTATGTAGATGGCAACATCCACGCAGGAGAGGTTACCGGCTCGATTGCTGCCGTCTATCTGATCGACTACCTGCTGACCAACTATGAGACCAGCCCAAAAGTAAAGAAGTTACTAGACACCCGCGCCTTTTACATTCTACCCCGCGTTAACCCGGACGGGGCCGAGCTCTACTTAACCACACCCACCATGCTGCGCAGCAGTGTGCGCATCTTCCCCGATTGGCGCAAGACCGAGGACCCGCCAGGGCTGCACCCGGAGGATGTAGATGGCAACGGCGAAATAATGCTGATGCGCATCCGCGATGATGCACGTGGTGCTTGGAAGGTTGCTTCTGAAGATAAGCGTCTCTTGATTGAGCGCTCTCCGGTTGACCTGGAAGGTCCCTTCTACCACGTCTTCACAGAAGGCATGCTGCGTGACGAGCATGGGCAGCTGGTAGAGAAGGTGCAGTTTCCCTTTGAGGTGATCCCGGTGAAGTACGGGCTTGATCTGAACCGCAACTTCCCTGCCGGGTACAGTCCGCTGACAGCCGGCTCTGGCCCTTTCCCACTGTCGGAGCCGGAGACGCGCAACCAGGTAGAATTTATCAGCAAGCACAAGAACATCGCCGGCGTGCTGCTTTACCATACAACCGGAGGCGTACTCTTCCGTCCGCATAGCACCATCTCCGACAAGCAGTTGCCGCGGGAAGATGTGGCTATGTATGAAGCCATAGGCAAGCTCGGTACAGACGTAACCGGTTATCCGACTGTTTGCTGTTACGGCGACGTTTGGTCTGGTGTACTGGACGACTGGTGTTATGAGCAGCTAGGTCTGTTCGCGTTTACTCCAGAGCTATGGGATGCTACCGGCCGGGCGGCACCCGAGTTTAAGAACAAGATGCTGTGGGATATGTCAGCCGATGAGAAAAAGCAACTCGAGCTGAAGCTGTTGGAGTGGAATGATCGGGAACTAGCCGGCCAAGGCTTTAAGCCTTGGACTAAAGCTCAGCATCCGCAGTTTGGCGAAGTTGAGATTGGCGGGTGGCATATCAAGGAATGCAGGCAGAACCCACCGCGCCATTTGCTCGAGCCCGAGTGCCATAACATCACGCAGTTCACATTGAACTATGCCCTGGCCTTACCTGAAGTGCACATTGATGAAGTTCACGTTGAAAAAGTAGCCGAGGGTATCTACAGCTTGCAGGTAGTGGT
>JAWLDB010000069.1:0-12401 GCA_041686915.1 Bacillota bacterium | reverse complement strand
TATGGAATAAGTTTCTGTAGCTTGGTCAAGCATGCGCCCCGCAAGAGCGCACTGATACTCAGCCTGATACAAGGCGGGCCTGGGGTTGTCCGTCATACCACCATCTACCGCAAGGTAATTTCTAAGGCCCGGGATGCGCTTGATTGAGCCAGTCGTATACAGGGTAGTGCCTGCTTGACCGATGATTGAACGCCCTGGTTCTAGCACCAGGCGAGGAAAGACCTGCAGCCTTTCCATCTCTTCCTGGGCAGTTTTCAGGATAAGGCTAGTCAACTCTTCGATGCCGCTTGCTTGCTGACTGAAGGTATAGGGTATACCTAGACCTCCTCCCAGGCTGACTTCCCGGGGCACCCAGGCATGCTTCTCCATGTAACGCTCAATCACTTCAAACATGATGTGCACGGCCTGTCCAAAGCCATTTAACGACGTTATCTGCGAGCCAATGTGACTGTGAAAGCCCTCAAAGCGCACCTTTTCATCTGAAACCAAATCCTCGACGGTCTGGTCTAGATCTGTGCTGTTGATGGCAAAGCCAAACTTAGAATCGTGTTGGCCGGTCTGGATATACTTATGCGTGGCTGCATCCACACCTAGAGCCACCCTGAGCAGTATCGAAGGCCGGTAATTCGCTGTTGCGACCAGTTCCTTTAGCAGCAGGTACTCATGCCGGTTGTCAACGACGAAACAACCGACTCCCGAGTCGAGAGCTAGCTGCAACTCACTGACAGTCTTGTTGTTGCCGTGAAAGTAGATGCGCTCTACCGGGAACCCTGCCCTGAGAGCGGTATAGAGTTCTCCACCCGATACGACATCCAGATAAAGCCCTTCCTGGGCAATGATCTGGCAGATAGCAGTTGACAGAAAGGCCTTGCCTGCATAAGCTACGCGATTGGAGCTTCTGCTGAAGCCCTTAAAGTATCTGCGGCAGTTGTCCCGGATCAAATCTTCGTCATAGCAAATGAGCGGAGTGCCATAGTCACGCGCCAACTGCAGAGTATCACAGCCGCCGATCTCCAGATGTCCTGCCGGGTTAATCCGGGCTGTTCCCGCCAACATCTCTTCCATCCTACGATTAGACATAGTCTTCAGCCTCCTATCAGCCTTATCGCTGATACAAGTATGTATTAAGAAGGATGACTCGCCAATGAGTCATCCCTCTTGCTCTCTTTCTTACTTTGCCGCCAACATAGCGTATTCCTCTAACTCGGGCTCGTTGCCCAGGACATAATGCCCTGGCCTGATCTCTACCCACTTTGGCTTGTCAACGCTATAGTCGTGACTGAGCGGGTCATAGTACAGCACGCGTTTGCGTTTTTCTGCGACAGGATCGGGTACTGGCACAGCCGACAGCAGTGAACGCGTGTAGGGGTGCAGCGGATGCTTAAACAGTTCCTCTGTCTCAGCCAGCTCCACAATCTTCCCCTGACAGATGACGGCGACCCTGTCCGTGATGAAACGAACGACCGAGAGGTCGTGCGCGATGAACATGTAGGTCAGGTCCTTGCTCTTCTGCAGGTCTGCCAGCAGGTTGAGCACCTGGGCCCTGATTGACACATCAAGCGCTGAAATCGGCTCATCAGCAATGATAAAGTCAGGCTCCATAATCAGGGCTCGCGCAACCCCGATGCGTTGCCTCTGCCCTCCTGAAAACTCGTGAGGAAAACGGGAAGCAAACTCGGGTAGGAGACCAACTGCGAGCAACGCCTGCTCCACTTTAGCCGCGCGGTCGGCCTCGTCTTTATAGGCCTTTGTATTATACAGACCTTCAGAGACGATGTAATCCACCTTGGCGCGCTCATTGAGCGAAGCCATCGGGTCCTGGAAGATCATCTGGATTTTTTGCGTGACCTCATTATCGAGCTCCTTGCTAACCCGTCCGTTGATCTGTTGTCCCTTGAACATGATTTCGCCGCCTGCTGTTTCATTGATGCGTACAATCGCCCTGCCAATAGTGGTCTTGCCTGAACCAGACTCGCCCACTAGGCCAAAAGTCTCGCCTCTAAAGATATGGAAGCTAACGTCGTCTACTGCTACAAACGGCTTGCCTTTGGTGCGAAACTCCACTCGCAGGTTTCTGACATCCAGCAGCACTTCGTTGGAGATCTGCTTCTTGTTCATACAATATACCTCGCGAACTTCTCACGCATGGCTTTGATCGTCTCTGGCGGCTCGATTTTTGGAGCGCGTGGATCAAGCAACCAAGTGCGCGCGTAATGAGTCGGGCTCACCTGAAAGTATGGGGGACGCTCTACAAAGTCAATCTTCAGCGCTCTGGGATTGCGTGGAGCAAAGGCGTCACCCTTGATATCATTGAAGAGATTCGGCGGAGTACCCTGGATGGCATACAGTGGCTCACCTTTAACCCCGAGCTGAGGCAGTGAAGATAACAGCGCCCATGTGTAGGGATGTTGGGCATTGTAGAACACCTCTTCTGCCGTTCCGTACTCAACGATGTCCCCAGCGTACATCACCGCCACATTATCGGCTACATTAGCCACAACCCCTAGGTCATGGGTAATGTAGATAACCGTTAATTTGTACTGCTTTTGCAGCTTACGGATGAGATGCAGTATTTGTGCCTGTATGGTTACGTCCAGTGCAGTCGTCGGCTCGTCGCAGATGAGAATCCGTGGCTGGCAGGCAACCGCTATAGCGATAACTACACGCTGGCGCATGCCGCCGGAAAACTCATGAGGGTATTGGCCATAACGCACTTCAGCGTTGTCTATTCCGACGTCGGTTAGCGTTTCAATTGCGCGCTGCTTTGCCGCATCACCCTTTATGCCTTGATGTAATTCGATGGATTCCTGAATCTGCATGCCTACTGTACGCAATGGATTAAGAGCGGTCATCGGGTCCTGAAAGATCATGGCGATCTTCCTGCCGCGGATGGCTGCCCATTGCTTTTCCCCTTTGAACTTGGCAAGGTCTTGGCCCTCAAACATGATAGAACCCGAGTCAACCCAACCATTGATATCAAGCATGCCGATAAAGGACTTGGTAAACACTGATTTACCTGAGCCGGATTCGCCTACAATAGCTAAAGTCTGTCCCTCGTACAAATCGAGCGACGCACCGCGAATAGCTGTTAGAACCCGGCCTCGCAAGCTGAACTTTATGACCAGGTCTTTGGCTGATAAAATCGGTTCATTCATGTGTCTACCCTCCTTTAAACGTGATTGCGTGGGTCAGCCGCATCAGAGAAGGCGTTACCCATGATGTAGAATGAAATGGTGATCATAGAAAGCACAACCGCCGGATAGATCAACTGATAGCGCAAAATGGGCACTGACATCAACTGACGTCCCTGGTTGATCAAGTTACCCAGTGAAGGTAGGGTAAGGGGCAGACCAAGTCCGATATATGTAAGGAACACTTCCGTACCAATCGCCCCAGGAACTGCCAAGGCAAAACGCAGCATGATTACTGACACCAGATAAGGCAACACGTTCCTGCCGATAATCCGGCTGGCTGGGGTGCCCAGGCAGCGGGATGCCAAGTTATACTCGCGGTCTCTGATGATAACCACCTGAGTACGCACAAACCTGGCAATACTTAGCCAACCAGTGGCACACATAGCGATGATCATCGTGCTGAGGCTGGGACGCAGCATATAGGCAAGTAACGTCATGATGATGGTGTTTGGAATGTTGTCCATAACGTTGTAGATTTCGGTAATGACCCTTTCAGCGGCGCGGACGTATCCCCAGATCGCCCCTATGACTATGCCCAGGATGGCGTTCCAGGTGGCCACTGTTAAACCGATGAGTAGCGAGGTCCTGGTTCCGGCCCAGATGCGAGCCCACAGATCCTGACCGATGGAATTGGTGCCGAAGATGAACTCGTCGTTGGGTGGTATGTTCATAGCCTGTCTACCGGTTTCCTCACTGATATTGATTACATTCGGGTCTCTTTGTCCGGGTAGAAATGGCTGGACCGCCGTGAAAGTGAGCAGCAGGGTGACTGTGATCAGAGCCAGCACAGCAACCTTGTTCTTAAGGAAAACGCGGAAAGTTGAACGCCAATAGGAGTAGTTGGAATATCCGGTTTTCTCAGCCCGTGTAGCATCATACTCAGCCAACTCAAAGAGGGCCTTAGTTTCCAGCGTGTTTAGCGATTCTTTTACAGACATTATCTGGCTCCTCCCCCTTTGACCAATTTGATGCGTGGATCGATTATGGCCATTAGAATGTCACCCAAGAACAACCCCACGATACCGATAGTTGCGTAGATCAGCACCAGGGCTTGCACCAGAGGATTATCCTGCCGCGAAATGGCATCCACCAGAAGGCCTCCCATGCCAGGGATGGAGTAGAGTGATTCAATGTAGATTGAACCAGCGATGGTCATCAAGAGAGTCGTGGGTAAGTATTGGGCCATCGGAACAAAAGCGTTGCGCAGCACATGCTTGAACATGATGCCGGTGCTGGACATGCCTTTTGCCTTGGCCAACTTGATATAATCTTTGTTCAGTTCATCGACCATGAACCGCCTGATCCACATCGCGTACCCGGCAATGCCCCCAAGCGACATGCTGATGGTAGGTAGTATCCAGCTCTTGGGGTCTTCCGGGGCAAACAGTATAGGTAGCCCGGTAGCGCTGGTAATGTATAATTGCAGGAACAGGTAGTAAACGGCTGCCGGTACGGCGTTGATAAAGACGATGTAGCCAGTACCTAGACGGTCAAACAGCCTGTCTTTTTCCCTGGCCTGGAACACGCCCATGCAAAGTCCACAGGTCAATGACAATGCTATCGCGCCCATGCCAAACTTGAAGGAATAGGGAATCTTTGGACCAATAATCTCAGCAACGGGTACATTCCTACGAAAGGTGATGGATGTTCCCAAATCTCCGCGCGCCAGATCGATATAGAAGTTCTTCAGCTGAATGTACCATGGGTCCAGCACCCCCATGCTCCGAAGAATCGCTTCCCGCTGTTCAGGGTCGAGTTTGTCGTAACCTTCGCCAATGTATCCTTCCATGGGTAATAGACGCATTAATAGGAAGACCACAGTAATTACTATAAATACGGTGACCAGAGACTGCCCTATTTTGCGGATAGTATAGCTAAGCAAACTATCCGTTTTTCGCCGCACACCCAATCTAGGGCGGTCGGGTTGCGTAGGAGTTGCATAAACGCTCATGCTTATCCCCCGATTTCAGTTTTAATTGTGTGAAAAGGACCGCCTTTCGGCGGTCCTTTCCTACTGCCGTCTACTGGCTGCCGTCTACTGGCCTGCTTTCTTGAGAGCGGCGGCTCTGTCCTTCTTCCACTGCTCATAGGCCCTGTCATGCTCTTGTGCACTCCGTGACTTACTTAGGAGCGTCCGATATTTGAAGCTGAGCGACGCGGATCCATAAGGAGCAAATGGTGTTGTGAAAGGATCCAACTTGGAGGCGACATAGCCACCACCACTAGCACGGTAAGGTATTACGTACGCATTTTCGATCAAGTAAGCTTCGGCTTTCGCCAACAGCTCATAGCGTTTGCTAAGGTCTACTACTTCCGCGATAGCTGCATCATACAGTTTCTTGTATGTGCCATCATCGACCAGCTCTATAGGAGTGTATTTGTATGGATCGCCAGGAGCAACAGGGTCTGTATAGGTCTGTGGATCAGCGTAGTCAGGACCCCAGTTCGTCTCGAGGAATGCATAGTTATAGACACGGCGCACTGAACCCAGGAAGTTAGTAGCCGGGTAACCGACTGGAATGATATCAATGAAGTCTTTACCCAACAGCTTCTCTAGTTGTTGTTCAACAACCACTGCACGGTTGGTCCAGTCCGTTAAGTCGGTACGGTACGGCATTTTAACTTTCACCGGGAAGGTTACCTTATCTTTCAACTCTGCCATGGCTTTGTTCTTGTACTGTACGGCCAAGGCGGGGTCAAAGGAGTCACCATTGCTGAACTTTGCTAACGGTGCCAGTTTGGTATAGTCCTTGCCATCTGCTGTAGCAAAGTTTGGTGGGGTCAGCGTGTTAATGATCTGACCTTCAGGATTGTAGGGGTCATATGTCAGCATTGCGGCAACGCGGTCAAAACCATGGAAGAAGGCTTTACGGAAGTTCAGACTAGCTGCGGCTTTCTTCCAGTTATCGGGCTCGTATTCCGCTTCAAACTTGGGATCAAACTGGAACGCATACCAGTAGTTATACGTACCAGGAAGCCCAGAGCGAATCTGATTCCGCTTACTCGGGTCATTCATGTAGGCGTCCAGTACGTTTATGGGAATGTCTGCTGCGGATATTTCGCCACGGAAGAATAGTTCAGGTGCTAGGGTCGAGGCTTCCTTGTTGTACTTGTAGCTCAGCTTCTCAATATGTACGTTGTCTTTGTCCCAGTACTTCTCGTTCTTGACAAACTCGCGCTTGTTCTGGGGCTCGTAGGTTTTGAGGATATACGGACCGTTATACAATACGGTCTTGTTATCTGTTCCGAACTTGCTGCCCTGTTGCGCCAAAAACTGTCCGTTCACCGGGTAGAAGCAAACATAGGTGAGCATGGACATGAAGTAAGGCACGGGCTCAACCAGGGTGTATTGCACTGTATACTTATCCAGGGCCTTCACGCCTACGGTGGAGAAATTGGTAGTTTTCCCATCATAGAAGTCTTTAGCACCCTTGATAGCTGAGTAGAGCGGCTTAGAGTGAGAAGATGCGTTAGCCTTGGTCAACAGGTACTTAGCACTATCTACAAAGTCCTGGGCAACAACCTCGGCATACTCCTTACCGGTATAATCCACCCATTTGACACCTTCACGCAGGGTAAACGTATAGGTGCGTCCATCGGCTGAGGTCTTCCAGTACTTGGCGAGTGAGGGACGCATTACGCCATAGTTGTCATATCCGACTAAGGCGTCGATGGTGTTTGCAGATGCCACCATATCATTGGCGTTATTGGTGGTAAGGTAGTTTAGAGACACAAACTCACCAGAATAGACCATCTTGTACTCGTCCAGCGCTGTGGCTGCGGGTAGTGGGACATCTGGAGTTGTGGTAATTAGGACCGAGTTATTGGCCTCTATCCATTCTACCTTTTCACCCAGGCTCTCAGCGACGAAGCGCAGAGGGACCAACGTTCTACCATTCACAATAACAGGACCTGAATCCAGTTTACTGTATCTGCCGGATACCCAGGCTGTCGTTTTACCAGGGTTCAAGATAACAAACGACGGGCCTTTGAAACCAAATACTGTATTGGTTGCTGGGTCATAATCGACTTCTGCGCCCAGCGCTTCGAAGATCGCTCTGAACGGCACCATGGTTCTGCCGTTACGGATGATAGGCGCAACATCAGTGGGCAAAACCTTACCATCCAGGACCACTGTAATAGGAGCAGCTGCCCTGGCAGGCACGACAGGTCCTATTGCTCCGAAGATTAGAGCAATCATCGTGACAAACAATGCTAGCCTTTTTACCACTGTTATCCCTCCTTCTGTTCTCGAGCGACGACACGTATGTTTTTGGATATTATCCTGTCACCTCCCTGTTGGCACTCACCCTCATGTTTATTTGCCAATTACTGCATATATACCGCAGCAGTTGGCACCCTTCCTTCATTTTCAGACTACTTGATGGAATTATTTTTTGACTATGCATATAATTGCAAATTTTATAACTAGTTTTGTTGCGCGCAGCAAAAAAACACCGGCTTTCGCAGCCGGTGCTTTAACACTTTCTTTTAACTAAGCAGATAGCGTACCACCTGCTTAACCTTGCTGAAACCTGGATAGGTACCCAACCTGTCTGTAAGCTGCATGATCCGAGCTAGTACAGCAATCAGCTGATCACCGCCACTCCATTCCTTGTCAAGGACTGTAAGTGGCGTTCCAGTCAGCGCTGCTTGCAAGGCGGCTCCGGCAATAGCCAAATCATCGGCAAAGCCAAGGGGGCCAAGCAACCAGTCAGGCACGAAATCTATGGGCAAAATGAAATATGCCAGTGCAAAGGCCATTATCGCTCGCCTGCGCTTGGAAATCTCGCCGTGACGCAGCAACCTCCAAAGCAACATGAAGATGTCTGGCGTAAATAGTAGAACGTTGGCCATACCTTTGCCGGCCATTCCAGCCCGATCTGACGCCCATCCGACTACCGCCTTGCGCAGACGGTCGTAGAACCTGTTGGCTACCGCTTCATCAATCATGCCGTCTTTGGCGAGTGTTTCATCAACCACCGTATAGCCCCCCTTTCCCTGCTATTATGCCCAAGGGTAGCTTAGGGTAGCAGACAAACAAGCGTCGCAAAGCGCATTACACCCTCAGTGTCTTCCAGTGCCCTGTACGGAAACGCAACCAGACTAGAATGCTACGCAGCACAAGGTCGGCTGTCATGGCAATCCATGCTCCGATCAAGCCCATATCAAGCATGATACAGAGTATATAAGAGAGCACAAGCCGAACTCCCCAGATACCTACGGTGGTGATAATCAATACCCAGCGCGTATCACCAGCACCTCTAAGCCCTCCGGAGAAGACCATTGCGCAGGCCAACGCCGGCTGGCTGATAGCGATGATGCGCAATACAGCACTGCCCATGGCGATAACCTCAGGATCGTCTGTATACAATCGCACGAACGCTCCAGGGAAGGCAAAGAAGAATATGCCCGCAACGCCCATGATCACGGCTGCTATTTTGGCAGTTTCGTATCCGCTATGTTCAGCGGTATCAGGCCGTTTGGCACCCAAGTTCTGCCCGATAAGTGTGGTAGCAGCGGTAGCAAAGCCGAACCCTGGCATAAATGAAAGAGACTCGGCATTCATGGCAATGCTGTGGGCGGCATAGGCTAGAGTGCCGAGACTGGCAACCACGCGCGCAAACAACAGCTGCCCCCCGCGCATAACCAGTTGTTCGACCATAGCAGGCACCCCAATGTTCATCATCCGTTGAATAGACGGCCAATGCAGAGTGAATTTGTCGCGCAGCGAGATGTGTACCACCAGCTTGCCCGAAAACAGCACTCTCAGCACGAGTAAACCACCCACCATGCGAGAAAGCGCGGTGGCGGCTGCTGCGCCGTTGACTCCCATCGCAGGCAGGCCTAAATGGCCGAAGATCAGCAGGTAGTTGAAGACAACGTTCACCAGATTGGCGATAATATTGACCCGCATGGGGGTTTTGGTATCTCCTGCACCCCGTAGTACGCCGTTCATGATCATAGAAATAATTGCGAAGGCGAACGTACTCGTGGATATGCGGATGTAGGAAGAACCGATCGCCTGGACATCCGCTTGCGCGCCCATCCATCCCATAATGTGGGGTGCCAGCAAGAATGCCCCGAGCGTGAAGACCACGGAAAACATGACTGAGAGCATAAACGACTGGCGGGCCATCAGGTTGGCTTCCTTATACTCCTCTGCCCCGACGTGTCGCGCAACCAGCGCAGTAGAGCCTACACTGATGGCAGCAAACGCGGCAGTGGCAAAGAAGACTGGCGAGTTGGACAGGCCAATAGCTGCTATCGATGCCGGACCCAAGCTACCAACCATAATCATGTCCGCCATGCCGACAAAGGTCATCAGCATGTTTTCCACGATTACAGGCCAAGCGAGCCGGTAAATGGACTGGCGCATCTGCCGGTTGGTCAGCCTCTCGACTATGGCGACATCATGGTCCGAAACCGGAACTGCTTGCCGCAAAATATCCCCTCCCAAACTGCTCCTTGGCTCTGAACGCTAGTAAATATCTGTCTTTGGAGCACCCCTCTAGTTTACAGCGCGGCATTATGTTTGTCGAGTATTACGGCAAGCCAAGTATTTGCAGATGTTTGCAGGAGGTAAGCAGGATAACAACGAAATCATCAGGCATAAACATGTACGGCAATTGCGCACATTCCGACAGCTAAAAGTGCGGAAAGCAGTTGCATGAGTGAAGCAAGGACTAAGGGAAAGAGGTGTTTTCATGATTGATCGGGATGTACTCAGAAGCGCTGCCGAGTTGGCTTTGGCCAGCAGTAAGGCAGAGCAGACCCAAGTCAACATTCAGGCAGAGACGTTTGACTTGACGCGCTTCAACAACAATTTGATCCATCAGAGTCTGACAAGGGAAAATGCAACGCTGGTTGTAAAGGTAATCGACCAAAACAGAGTTGGTGTCGCTACCACCAACCGCCTGACTCCGGATGCAATCAAGGAAACGGCGGAACAAGCCTTGTTGTTTGCCCGCCTGCAGAAACCCAACCCGAACTTGGGCCAACTGCCTGAGCCCAGGCCTATTCCGGACGCCGATAGTTTCATTACTGCAACGGCTGGTTTCACCCCTGAGGACAGGGCGCGTACGGCTGAGCAAACCATTGAGGTAGCCCGGGAGAGCAACCTGACCGCCTCCGGCACTTTTTCTATCTCAGCAAAGCAGCAACTGGTGATGAACTCGCGCGGCATAGACGCATATAATCGGGCTACCGAGGGCTTCTTCCGCACAATCATGAATAACGGTGAGATAACCGGCTATGCGGACCGCGTAATTAAGGATATTCGCGACTTGGACGTCAGGAGAGTGGCAGAAGAGGCCAAACAGAAGGCTGTACTGTTCACCAGCTCCGTTGACATCACCCCCGGCGAATACCAGACAATTTTTGAGCCGGTCGCAGTGTCTGACCTGGTTCGTTTCCTGGGATACACCAGCTTCGGCGCTACTGCCAAGCAAGAAGGCCGCAGCTTTATGGCCACCCAATTTGGCCAGAAAGTGATGGGCGATAATATCACCATCTGGGATGATGCACTGGACAATGAAGGCCTGATCTGTCCCTTCGACAGTGAGGGCGTACCGAAAGAGAAAGTGATGCTGATCGACCGCGGGGTTGCCGCAGGCGTGGTCTACGATACCCAAACCGCGTCCAAGGAAGGCAGGTTGTCTACAGGACATGCCGGTGGCGGTTACTACGGCGTATCCCCAAGCCACATGATCATGGCTACCGGGGACATGCCACTCGAAGACATGATCCAAAATACCAAGCGCGGCATCCTGGTCACCCGTTTCCACTACACCCATTGCCCGGATCCGATGCGCGTTGTGGCTACCGGCACTACCCGTGACGGCACATTCCTGATTGAAGACGGCCGCTTGGTTGCCAGGCTGAAAAACCTGCGCTTTACCGATAGCGTGCTATCCGCATTCTCCAAGGTTTCAGGGATTTCCCCGGACCGCCGCCTGACCCGCGACTGGTGGTCCAGCTTCATCTCGGTTCTGCCCGCGCTGAGGGTAGATGGCTTCCACTTCACCGGCGCGACAACGTTCTAACGAGGAGGCGAGGAATAGTGGAAGATATCTTAAAAAGAGGTCTCGACCTAGCCCAAAGACTAGGAGCGAGTTATACGGACGTCCGCGTTACCAAGCGTGACACCGAGCATATCACCGTAAAGAATGGTGGCGTGGAGGGACTGTCGCGCGCCGGCAACGAGGGTTTCGGCGTAAGAGTGCTGAAGGATGGCGCCTGGGGATTCGCCGCATCCCCTATTCTACAGGACGGCGACCTGGAGAAGCGCATGCAGGAAACTGTGGAGAAAGCCACCCGCATCGCACAAGCCGCGGCCAGGGTAAACAGGGAGCCGGTGCAACTTGCACCTGTACAGCCGGTGAGAACCAAATACGAGACACCTATGAAGACAGACCCGTTCACGCTTGCACTGGAACAGAAACTGCAAGACTTGACGGATTTTACGGATGCTCTGAAATGCCAGCCGGAAATTCGGGTCGCTTCTGCATCCCTTAGGCTATTCAGAGACCAGAAGACCTTTGCGAGCTCGGAAGGCGCCTACATCGAGCAGACGATCACCCAGACTGGCGTTGGCACGGGTGCAATGGCTGTAGGTAATGGCAGAGCTGAGCGCCGCACCTATTCCGATCATGGAACTGGCGGCTATGAGCTGATTGAACAGATGAACATTTTGGAACGCGCGCCCGAAGTCGCTCGTGAGGCGGTTGAGCTGCTGTCGGCGGAAAACTGCCCTGTTGGGGAGAACACCCTTATCCTCGGAGGCGACCAGGTAGCGCTGCAGCTACATGAGTCCACCGGGCACCCGACAGAACTCGACCGCGCCCTGGGCAGTGAAGCAACCTTTGCGGGGACCAGCTTCCTAATGCCTGATATGCGCGGAAAATTCCGCTATGGTTCGCCAGTTGTCAATATCAACGCCGATGCCACTATACCCAAAGGTTTAGGTACTTTTGCGTATGACGACGAAGGTGTACCCGCCCAGAACACACCACTAATTAAAGAAGGCATTTTCGTAGACTACAAGACGTCCCGTGAGACAGCTCCGCAGTTTGGTCAGACTAGTAACGGCACTATGCTGGCAGATGGCTGGAACAACATACCGCTGATCCGCATGACTAATGTCAGTTTACAGCCAGGCGACTGGACGCTGGAGGAGATCATCAAGGACACTAAGCGTGGTGTGAT
>JAWLDB010000068.1:0-12542 GCA_041686915.1 Bacillota bacterium | reverse complement strand
CCCCTCCATGCATTGCGTTCAGGCCAACTATTGGGACATCCTGCCCATGGCACCTGACACAGTACTGCCATACGGGCAGCAGCCCTAGTATCTGTAGCAGTTGGACTTCAAACCATGCTAAGAGCAGCTCTTGATCGTCCGTATGCTCCAGACTATACAGTGCGTGGCTGAGCAGTTCCAGAAGCTCGTCCTGCGGCTGATCATCGACAGTGCTCCGTTCGACGAGCTCGGCCATGAACATACCGTAGGCCAAGCGCTCCAAGTCGTCGCGTATCGGCCGGTGAGAGCTCAGAATGACTGCCTGATTGAGAGTGTGCAAGTTCCGGCCAGTATGAATGCCGGCTTGCAGCTCGACCAACGGTTGAGCCACAGCAGCGAATCTACGACCAGGACGTCGTGCACCTTTGGCTACGATTCGCAACTTTCCACGTTGACGTGTTAACATCACAATGATGCGGTCTGCCTCTCCGAGGTCATGACATTTCAGCACGATTCCCGTCACGTTGATTAACGGCACAGGCTCACCCCTATCGGGCTTTCAGTTCCTCGATAATCTGTACGCCTGCGCTCACTCCCAGGCGGTTTGCCCCGGCAGCTATCATCGCTAAGGCAGTATCCAGGTTACGGATACCTCCAGAGGCTTTCACACCCAGTTTGTCACCCACAACTGAGCGCATTAGTTTTACATCTTCCTCGTTGGCTCCTGCGGTGGAAAAACCGGTAGAAGTCTTGACGAAATGCGCTTGGGCGGCTACAGCGGCCTGACATGCCTGGCGTTTCTCCTCGCCGGTGAGCAGCGCTGTTTCAATGATAACCTTAACCAATACCCCTTGAGCAGCTTCTACGACGGCACGAATGTCGTCCTGCACCTGCTGCCACATGCCAGCCTTAGCCCAACCGATGTTAATCACCATATCAATCTCAGCTGCACCATCCTGCACTGCCTGACGTGTCTCGGCGGCTTTCGCTACGCTGCTCATAGCGCCTAACGGGAAGCCGACGACAGCAGCCACAGGGATTTCGCTTTCGGTAACTGCCTGTTTGACGTAGCAGCCGTTGACACAGACACTGGCAAACCGGTACTCATTGCCCTCGGCGCAGAGTTTGCTGATTTCCGTTGGCGTAGCTGTCGGCTTCAAGATGGTATGGTCTATGTACGATGCGAGCATTCTGCTGTCCATTTAATTTTACCTCCTCCGACTATATTCATCATATCCAAGCTGGCGCAGCTGATTTGTCTCATTGCGCCAGTCTTTCTTGGTCTTGACCCAAAGGTCAAGAAAGGCTTTGCTGCCGAGCAAGCGCTCTATATCCTTGCGGGCAGCTTCGCCCACTGCCTTAAGCATCGCCCCTTGTTTGCCGATGATGATTCCTTTTTGGGACTCGCGTTCCACATACACAGTGGCTCGCACATACACCATCGTATCAGAACGTTCCTTCATCTCGTCCACGACCACTGCCACTGCATGCGGCACCTCGTCATGAGTGAGCTGAAGTATCTTCTCGCGCACCAGTTCAGATACGACAAACCGTTCCGGCTGGTCTATAATCATATCTTCGGGATAATACTGCGGGCCTTCTGGCAGCAGGGCGATAACCTTATCCCGTAGAGCATCTACGTTGTAACCCGTCAAGGCTGAGATGTGTACGACGTCTTTGAAGGTCTGGATGCCTTGCCACTCTTCTTCCAAACTGGCTAGTTGGGCTCCTTTAGCCTGATCAACCTTGTTGACCACCAGGATTACCGGGGTTTTAACCTTCTGCAGGTGCTCTGCTATGTAGCGGTCTCCCCCGCCCAACTCTTCGTTGCCCTCTACCATAAACAGAACAACATCAACCTCATCGAGCGTGTTCAGGGCCGTCTGCACCATGCCTTCACCGAGCAGTGACTTCGGCTTATGGATACCCGGGGTGTCGATGAACACTATCTGGTATTCATCACCTGAGAGAATGCACTGTATGCGGTTGCGGGTAGTCTGGGGTTTATCACTGACGATTAACAGCTTGTCCCCCAGCAAAGAATTGAGCAAGGTTGACTTGCCCACGTTCGGGCGGCCGACTACTGTTACAAAACCAGACCGGTAGCTCATTTGCCCGCACCTTCCAGAAGAGATGCCGGGCTGAAGGCATGTGGAAAAAGGTCTCCAAGGGTCAGGTCCCGCCTGTGGCCCTGACCGGAGACGATTACTACTTGCATCTCTGGCTTGCCCCACTCAGTCATAAACTGACGACAAGCTCCACATGGCATACTAGGCTCACCCTCCCCGCCGGCGATTACAATTGCGTCAAACTCTCGTTCCCCGGCTGCTACAGCCGTACCAAGTGCCACCCGCTCGGCACAGATGGTCAGCCCATAGGATGCGTTCTCTATGTTACAGCCGGTATAGACCTTGCCCGAGCTGGCCAATAATGCTGCCCCCACCGGGTAACTGGAGTACGGGGCATAAGCTCTCTGCCGGGCGTCCCGGGCTGCCTCAATCAAGTGTTTCATATCCACTGAAAATCCCCCTGTCATCAGAAAATGTGGTAGACGTTAAATGCGGCTTAAGGATTGATTGCTGCAGCAGGCAATGTGATTTGTGGTACCTGCTCAATTACAATGCGGATGCCTTTAGTTGCCTCAAGCGTGTTTTTGATCAAATCAAGACTGCTCCCCAGGATATCTGGCTCGCCCACAACCTCGATTACTACGGGATTGACGGCAATCTGCTTCTGATTGACCAGAATAACTGAGCCGGCACAGCGCACTGAAGATATCGCCGTCATACGTTGGTTGCCCACCGCTATTCCGACTGCCCCAGCAGCTAGCATCTCATTAATCACATCCCGTACATCTGCATCATGTACGATGTAGTCGTTAGTGTACCCACCGGGAGCATCGTACATTTTAACTATTATGCCAGAGCCCGTTAAAGACGCATATCCGGCGAGTGACTTGACTTGCCTTACTTCTGCCTGCAAGCCTTGGACTTCCTGCTGCAGCACTTTCAGGCGGTCATAAAGCGTGCGGTAGTTCACAACCCTGGCCTTGCCTTCGTTGATTTCAACCACGATGCTATCAAATGCGCCACCCATCAACGGGTGTTGTTCGATGCTGGCAACCGTAGAGACCGTTAGCACTTCAGCTGCGTCATCTATGCTG
Organism: Bacillota bacterium; assembly: GCA_041686915.1. Lineage (GTDB taxonomy): Bacteria > Bacillota > UBA994 > UBA5500 > UBA5500 > JAWLDB01. The sequence continues at coordinate 9,400 of JAWLDB010000068.1, read as the reverse complement.
ACTCCTTTACCCTGATCATTGCTGATAGTTACCGTGATTTTGTCCTTGATAAGTGCGACGTTTGCGTCACCATTTATTAGGCTCTGCAGCACCTCGCGGCGTTTTCCATCTAACTCCATATCCAGTATCTCTTTAGCCATGGAACTGCCCGTCATCACCACTTGCGAAAGCTCATCCAGACTTCTAGCACGTTGAACGTCGTATTGCAACCGGGCGACCAGGTCTTTAACTGTGGCCAGGGATCCCAGCCCCTGGTCCTTGGCCAAGCGTTCAACGTAGCCAGCCAACAGTAGGGCTCCTGCCTTAGCCTTCGATAGCTCATCCTGTTCACCCGGCAGTTCGTATAGGTTCAGCGCCCTGCCAATGACTACACTGTTAAGGAACAACATCAGCAGCACGATGCCGATGAGCCAATTTTGGCTGGGTCTAGGCAGGTGGTTTACAATCCTTCTAGGCATCCTGGCGCTTTCCTCCCAACTCATCCGTAGTTACAGCTGACGGCGAATAGACACCCCCAGAGATAATTAGCTTTAACCCAGCTTCAACCGTCATTTTTAGATATATGACATCCTTCTTGGGTACTAACACCAAGAGTCCGGATGTCGGGTTAGGTGTTGTTGGTATGAATACAGTAATGGTCTGCTCCTGCAGGTGCTCAGCTATCTCTCCACGCACGCTCCCGGTTACAAAACCTAGCGACCAAATGCCCTGACGAGGATACTGAACCATTACTACCTGCTGAAAGGCCGTTTTCCCCTGCTGCATAAAAGCGTCAATGATCTGCTTGACGGTATTATAGATTGACCGCACGATGGGAGTACTGGAGAACAGCTTGTGGTTGAGGTCAAGCAGGCGACGACCAAGCATATTGGTTGTCAACCAGCCTAACAGCAGAATAGCCGTTAGCGAGATAAGCAGTCCGACACCTGGAACTGTCCAGGTCGTACCGGGGAAAATGAACAGCATCAGGGCCCTGAACCAACGGTCAAGCAGGTTGAAGCTCAGATATAGGATATACAGTGAAACGATGGCTGGAAGCACAACAATCAATCCAGCAAGCAGATAATTACGCAACCGTCGGGACATATAGGCCTACCTCCCTAATGTGATCAGCCAAGTTATGGGTGCTGTCAGAAGCAATACCCCCATATAGAAGCGTATAGGGTTCATACTCCAACCGGTTACGCCTGCGAGGAAGGTTGCAACCGCAATCGCTGAGGCGACACGCATGTCCGGATAGAGGTAAAGCAACCATAGTTGCATCGATATCGCCAGCAAAGCCACTGGCATTAGACCGGGCTGCGCAGACCAGAGCAACCAGATACCAAGCACCGCTGCAGGCACTATAACCAGCACAGGTAGATCTCTAGCCTGCTGCCACAATCCCGGTATCAGTCCAGGGAAGTAAGGCGCAAACACAAGATTGGCGATAGCGATCGCACCGAGAGCTGAGAACAGTACCGCACCTGCAGCAATATCCTTGGCAGCCCTGGCCAGATCGGAGTACGCAGGGCTGACCAGATCCACTGTATACTCTACCGCCGTGTTCAGCATTTCAGCGACGATCACGCCGCTGATAGAAAGCAGCAATACACCCCACTGCCAAGCTGCTACTCGCAGGTTCCAGGCCAGGCCTAAAACCATCACAGCCGCAATCAGGTGTATCCGCATGTTTCGCTCCAAGAGCACAGTTGCCCAGCCCCTGAGAGCGTCTCTGAAACTGGTGCCCAAAGGGCGTTTATTCACGTCCGAGGCCAAGCTCGGCCATAATTGCTTCTTGCTTTTCACGCATATCACCCGCGTACTCTTCCTCATGATCATATCCTGCCAGGTGTAGCAAGCCATGAATCAGCAGAAAAGCCACTTCTCTCTCCAGTGAGTGCTCATAATCTTGTGCCTGCGCTGCAGCCCGTTCCAAGCTGATTACGATGTCACCCAATAACAGATCACCGCCGGCGCCTGGCATGTCCTCGCCTTCTTGCTGCCCAAAGGATAATACGTCTGTCGGACAGTCTTTGTTGCGGTAATCGCGGTTAAGTGCCTGAACTGCTTCATCAGTGACGAATACTACACTCACTTCAGCGTCTTCTGGCAAGTTGAGCAGCGCCATACCCTTCTGCAGCCAGGCTTCGCACTGGTCGAGGAAACCGTCAGAACAAGTCACCTTGTCCTGGTCATTGCTTATTAGTATCATCTGCTGTCACCCTTTCGCCTTCCTTAAGTTTATCCGGGTACTCGATCCGTTTGTGGAAGATACCGCTTAAGATGTGCACGAAGGCGGTACCGGCTATGTCGAGTTCCCTCAGAGTAATATCACACTCATCAAGCTGACCGTCATTCAGGCGATCCTTGATGATTTTACGGACTAACCCCTCTATCCTGCCAGGCGTAGGTTGTGACAACGAACGGACGGCTGCTTCCACAGAGTCTGCCAGCATCACTATGGCCGCCTCTTTGGTTTGTGGCGTTGGGCCGGCATAACGGAAGTCAGCTTCCTCGACGGCCCCCTGTTCCTTGGCCTTGTGGTAGAAGTAGTTGACCATGGTTGTCCCATGGTGTTGCTGAATGATGTCCGTAACAACCTCCGGCAGCTTGTGCTCCTTGCCGATTTCGACGCCGTCTTTGACATGGGAAGTAATGACCAGGGTACTAAGAGACGGCGGATACTTGTCGTGGGGGTTATCCATCATGAACTGGTTCTCGATGAAGAAGTAAGGGCGTCTTAGTTTGCCCACGTCATGGTAATACGAACCGACACGCGCCAATAGCCCGTCAGCACCGACTGCTTCAGCTGCTGCTTCTGCTAAATTGGCCACAACTATACTGTGATTGTAGGTGCCTGGTGCTTCAATAAGCAGACGTCTGAGCAAAGGCTGATTTGGATTGGACAGTTCCAGCAGCTTGACGGTAGAAGCTATGCCGAAGGGTCGCTCCAGGAACGGCAGCAAGCCAAAGCCTAAGATTGCCGAGAATACACCGCCCGAAAGCGCCCGCAAAGCTTCCCCAAACATAATACTAACGGAAGAACCAAGCAGCAGCCCGAAGCCCAATGTGGCGACGCCATTGGCGGTCGCTACCAAAGCCCCTGCCCGTACCAGGTCAAAGCGATGATGCATACGAGATACGCTAAACGACCCTACCACAGCACCTACAAGTCCAACACCCATGTACGAAATCTCAAACCCCCCCAGAGCCCCGGCAATCAAGGCTACGGTAATGCTGCTCACACTTGCCAGCCTGGGGTCAACCAGCACTGCTATCAAAATGGTGGCCATTGCTACAGGCATAAGCAGCCCGGATACAATGCTCATCACCTTGCTGATAGCAAAAGTTAACAGCAGTATTAGCCCAAGCAACAACAGTGTTTTCGGACTATCCAGCACGTTGTGCTTGAAAAGCATCAGATAGAAGAACATCGGCATCAGTGCCATTCCGACAAAGGCGAAGGAGCCTAGCACCAATGCCCAGTTTATGCCTGTCTTTAATAGGCCAAGATCCTCAAGCAGAATGATCTCGCGTTCGGTGGCGATCTCACCTTGCCCGATGATTTTCTGCCCCTTTTGCACCGTTACTCCAAGAACTTTAGACTCAGCATCCTGTCTTGCGCGCTCGGTGGCACTAGCGTTAAACAGCATGTTAGGTTGTAGTATCCTGCTCGTAATGCCAGCTAACAGACTCGCCTGTTGGGCAGGAAATCCGAGTTGATAGATGTCACTAAACAGTTGCTCCTCTGCAGTCAAGAGAGCTTCCGTCTTGATACCCCGACCGTAAGCTTCCTGCAGCAACGCTGTCATTGTGCTCACCAGCTGCCTTGAAGTCTCCGGAGACAAGCTAAGACCTACCTCCAAAAGGGTATCTGGTAGATCAATTGGCAGTGTTTGACGAAGCTGCTCCAGCTTCTGTGTCTTGGTAGAGTCATCCTGCCCACCTATGCTGATGAACAAGTTGAAAATTTCTTGTACTTGCTTGGTTCCATCCTCTAAAACTGCCGGGTCTTGCTGATATATATCAGGTACGGCCTGTTTAGCCTGCTCGCGCAGTCTCTGAGTAGTGAACCTGTCTTCCACCGTACGTGGTGCCCCAATATAGCGTGGGCTAGCCTGTCCAACCTCAAGCTGGACAGACTCAGGTAACAGGCTAAACAGCAACAGTAACGACAGCGAGACATAAATCAGCAATAGCAAAAGAGCCCGGCGTACGACCGGGCGCCGCATAATGCGCCTTGTAAGCACCTGGGTCTTTCTAGCCATTGTCGCCACTCCGACCCCTCCTACCGGGCTTCTTTGTCCTCTGTTTTCTTGAATATCTCATATGCTTTGATGATTTTCTGCACCAAGGCATGCCTCACCACGTCCTGGTCCGTCAGGTGAATGAAGCCGATTCCCTTAACGTTCTTCAGTACCATACGGGCCTCTTCAAGACCGCTGTAACGCCCCCTGGGCAGGTCGATCTGGGTAATATCACCGGTCACTACCGCCTTAGAGCCGAAGCCCATACGTGTCAAGAACATCTTCATCTGTTCCGGTGTGGAGTTCTGTGCCTCGTCCAGGATGATGTAGGCATCGTCCAAGGTGCGACCACGCATATACGCCAGCGGAGCCACCTCAATGATGCCTCGTTCCATATACTTCAGGTGGGTCTCTTGTCCGAGAATATCAAACAATGCATCATATAGTGGCCGCAGATATGGATCCACCTTGTCCTGCAAGTCTCCCGGCAGGAACCCAAGCTTTTCGCCGGCTTCAACAGCTGGGCGCGTCAGCACAATCCTGCTGACTTCACGGTTGCGGAGGGCCGCCACCGCCATCGCCATAGCCAGGTAGGTCTTACCAGTACCGGCTGGTCCAATACCAAATACGATATCATTCTTACGCAGGCTTTCAATATATGCCTTCTGACCTTGGGTTTTTGGTCTGATCTGCTTTCCACGGTGAGTGGTAACGATTACGTCTGCGTAGATGTCCTGCAGGTTTGGATCCTGCCCTGCGTTTACCAGTCGGACTGCGTAGGTCACTTCCCTCAAGGTGACAGGAGTTCCCTGCCTGATCAGGGCCAAAAGGTGCTTTAGCAGGCCATGCACCTTCTGCACTATAGCCTCGCTACCGGTGATGGTAACCTCATTGCCCCGGGCTCCAATAGTAACCGGAAATTCCGCTTCAATAGCTTTCATGTTCTCGTCATGTCTGCCAAACAGGCTGCTTGCTTCTTCCAGACTGCGGATGAACAGCTTAACTGTCTGCTGTTCGTGCTGCGGATGAGTGGACAATCAACTTCCTCCTCAGTGGCTCGGGTGCTCAACGATAGGTGAGAACACTCCGATTGGCTCAATAGTCTCTACAATCACTGTAACCTGAACGGTATTCTGGTCGGGCAACAGCTCGACCTGCACGATGTGCTTGTCAACTTTCACCCCAGGCGGGAGCTTCTGATTAGCCTGCTGCAAAGCAGCATCAAGCGCTTCCTGCTTGGCCTGCTCAAAGCTAACCTGTTCAAACTGCTCCACCAGTTCATAAATATTCCTAATTCTATGTTCGACAGGGGCACCTAAACTCCTCCAGAGCAGAGGTAATGGCTTGACCTGTTCTTCACTCAAACCGTAAGGAGGTGCCTTTGGACCTTTGATCATGATAACTGTTCCGTCTACCTCCAGCTCCTCACATTGCACGCTTTCTCCGGTACGCCTGCGTACCATGCGCCGCATGGAGCTTTCGGCAGTTGCCGCGTACTGAATGCGTGCTTCAACAATACCCTCGGCATGAACATATCGAATTTCCGCCTCTTCGTCAACCTGAAAAGCCCCGCTGATCAAAATCTGGCCCTGCTGTACATTATCCCCAGCTCGTGCCATGGATTTACCTGTGGTTGCCACAATCTTGCTGATGCTACCATTCTTGCTAGCCAGCACATGACCTACAGGCCTGGGATCGGCCGTTACTATTTTCTTCTCTACGACTTTGATCAGTGCTTTGGTACCGGTGAGCTCAATTCCTGCCCAAGATAACTCAGGAACCTTGATGCAGAGCGCTCGCGACATTTCGGATGCAACCAGGCTCTCCCGAAAACGCCCCGGTTTCAGCCCGAGTTCAGCAGCAGCCTCAATCACCCGGCTGGCAGGCACTTTATCCACTCCATCAACATCTACAAACCAGATCATCGCGCCTAAGATATGCAGGCTGACAAAGAACAAAATGGCACCAGCAGCAAAGGCTGTCCGTTTCCATAGCTTGGCACAGAGAAACGGTAGTCCTCTCCGGCTGATGATACGGACGGAAACCTTGGATCGTCGAGCAACCGGACGCATCTGCCGAAAACCATCTATGTTCGTCTTACCGACCACTGTGCCATTCCTGGTGGTATAGACGTCCCAAACCTGAATGCCTCGCTGCAAGCACAGGTTGATGAAGCGTTCTACTCTTTCGCCGCGAAACCTGATGTTGAGATAACCGATAAGCAAAGCCAGTATGCGATTAATGAACAAGCTGGTCACCTCCTGCCCAAGGCAAACTGCTAAAAGGTCCTAACTTACAAAGGACACGTCGAGGATTAGGCCATCGATGATGATTTCGTCTGCATATATGGAACGCAGTGTCAGCTTCTGCCCGACAACAACTACTTCACCCTTCTCCACCGCAACCCTGACTCGGCTATCTGTATAAAGGATGACGCCGCGATGGTTTTCCAAGGTCAGCTGAATATTGCCAACCATGGTAACGCGCGGCAAGTTAAGCACCAGATCTTTGGGCAACTCCAGGACATCGGTCAATAGCTTGTCGACACTGTTCTTTAGGCTTCTGCGCTGACGCACAGGTTTTTCCTCCGGCACTTCGCTCCCCCCTGTACAAGTCACTCTCTTCTCATGCTTATGCTGTCGTAATGCCGAAAAGACTCTTCTCAGCGTCGCTCCGAAAGGTAAGCAAAAAGGCACCCTTGCGGGTGCCTTTTGAGTGCAATATTAATAGAACCGGCGTTTCTTTCTGGCAGCTTCCGACTTCTTCTTCCGCTTGACGCTGGGCTTTTCGTAAGCCTCACGCTTCCTCGCTTCTGAAAGTACGCCAGAACGCTGACACTGACGCTTAAAACGGCGCAATGCGCTATCTAATGATTCGTCCTTACGGACCCTTACCTCGCTCACTTAGTTCTCCCTCCCTCCGCCAACCAAAAAATGCTCGGAGTATTGCTGTGTCTGTTGCTGCGATTAAAGCTAAATGAACCTTCTGCTATTATATCCCGCGCCTGTAAACCTGTCAACCCAAGGAAGGTGTTGCGCTGAGTGGCCTACCGCCAATTACGTGAAAATGCAGGTGTTTCACGACCTGACCACCATCGTCGCCGATGTTGGTTGAGACACGGTAACCACAAGTCAATCCTTCCGTTTGCGCCACTTGGCGCGCCGCTGCCAGCAGGGCACCAAGCAACTCCTCATCGCCAGTCTGCGTCTCCTGCAAGGAGACGATATGACGTTTGGGGATGACAAGTACGTGAACGGGTGCAACGGGATTAATATCACGGAACGCCAAGACCTGGTCATCCTCATAAACTACAGTAGCCGGAATTTGACCGGCAACTATCTTACAGAAAATGCAGTCCATCATGATTTAAACCCCCCTACATTACTTAACTTCTACAGGCAAATCAATTGTCCTGCTTTGTGCGCCTGGGAGATTGCGGAGAATTAGTTTTCTGGCTCGTCCAGAGCACGGCTGCTTCCTGCTATTAACTCCCTCGCTAGAGTTAACTGGTCCTCGGGAACGTAAACCTTGACCTCAGCCAGAGGACCGCTCGATAAGCCATATACTGTGGCGAGCGGGTCCACATGCAACCGGATCACAATCCCGTTGCTTCGCAGGAAACTCTCCAGAACGTGAGCCTGATTCTCCCCCGGCACCCTGGTTAACAGCTGCCAGTTAACCTGTTCACTCACCTCGCACACCATCCTTCCACATATCAGTTATTGTCACTGGGCTGACACTACCTGACTGTATTCCTTGTTGTATAGTGTATACCTTTACATACGTGTCAGTATGGCCGATCCACCAGCCCTCATGCTCACTCTCCCAGAGGACGTCCCAAGTCTCCCCCAACATCTGCCGTCGGTACGTCTCACCCATCGCTTCAGCCAGGTCGATTAGCGTATAGCTACGCTGTTCCTTAACGGCTGCAGGTGTCTGTTCCTTTAGCGCAGCTGCAGGAGTACCAGGACGCCGGGAATAGCGAAATACGTGCATCCGACTAAAACCAATGGATCTCACAAACTCACAGGTGAGCTGAAACTGCCCGTCGGTTTCTCCGGGGAACCCTACGATGATGTCAGTAGTGATAGCCATCCGCTCGACATACCGCCGCACCTGCTCAATTACCTGCCTGTATTGGGCAGTGTCATAGCGCCGGTTCATCGCCTTCAGTATGTGGTCTTCGCCGGATTGCAGAGGTATGTGCAGGTGCCGGCAAAAATTTGGGTAGCGTGAGAACAAAGCCAGTAGGGAATCAGTAATCTCATTTGGCTCAACTGAACTAAGACGCAGTCTGTCAAGACCACGAACTCGCAGGACGGCTTCCACCAGATCGGCCAGTTCAATAGCAGGTTGCAGGTCTTTACCGTATGAACCAAGGTGAATTCCGGTTAGCACTACTTCCCGAAATCCCTGTTGCACGAGAGCTGCCACCTCTTCCACCACACTCTCGACAGTGCGGCTGCGTTCAGGCCCTCTAGCGTAGGGAATGATGCAATAAGAGCAGAACTGTTGACACCCGTCCTGCACTTTGACGGTGGCCCGTGTGCGCCCAACTTCTTGGCTGGCGCTGATCAGCTCAAAGCGAGCCTCATCAGTCCACTCGGACACAGCTATTAAAGGCGAACTGGCCTGCCTGACCCGTTCCACCAGTTCTACTACCCGGGGTTTCTCGGCGCTGCCCACTATCAGGTCTATTTCTGGCATGGCCGAGAGTTGATCTTTTGCTACCTGAGGGTAACAGCCGACCATCACCAGCGTAGCTTCCGGGTTTTGCTCGCGCGTCTTGCGCAGAGCCTGACGCGACTTGCGCTCAGCCTGCAAAGTGACGGCGCAGGTATTGACGATATAAACATCAGCCACCTGATGGAAATCAACTACCTCATAGCCAGCATCCAGGAACAGGGCAGCCATTCCGGCCGTCTCGCCTTGGTTGACTTTGCACCCCAGTGTTTGAAAGGCTACTCTTGGCACAGGTTTTCGCCCCCCAGGTCTCCTAGTTCATACTGAATGATTGACAGCAATGCCAGTGGCGCGGTCTCAGTACGCAGAATACGCGGTCCCAGCGATACGCTGACGAAGCCCAGCTTGCTTAAGTGCTCGATCTCGCCAGCTGAAAGACCACCTTCCGGTCCGATGAAGATATCGATTGACGGCCCGGCGTAAGCTTT
>JAWLDB010000067.1:0-12599 GCA_041686915.1 Bacillota bacterium | reverse complement strand
ATTGATGTTCGGTTTTTTGTTTGCACTCCCATACATCATCCTGATAAGTCCGAAATACGCCCTGGCTTATTGGGTGGCCGGCATACCCTGGGACATAGCACACTGTGTGGCCAACTTCCTGGTCAGCATGGTAATCGGAAAGCGCCTGCACACCATCTTACAGAGAGTAATCGGAGCAAGAGCAAAAGCTGCATAGACGGGTGGGCAGAACATGTTCCGCCCCTACTCCATCGACGAAGGGACTACCAAGGTCCCTTCGTTTTGCATTACCGTGATAACGAACCGCCAAAACAGGAATAATCTACCTGAGTAAAGAAACTTGCTTTGCATGAAACATCCCGCGCAGCATTACGTATTAGATGACAAGAAGGTAAGAGATAGGGGGTGGGCGAAATGCCTGATTGGGGTATATGGATTATAGTGGCGCTTGCGTTTGCAGCTATAGAGATGGCGACTGTAGGGTTCTTTTCATTACTGTTTGCGCTGGGAGCCCTGGTTGCATCGGGAGTGGCGCTATTTACAGACAGCTGGCCGCTCCAGGCTTGCGTATTCCTGGCAGCTTCTGTAGTGTTCATGTGGTTCCTTAGGCCGGTGCTTCTCAAGCTCTATGGGACCGAGCATAAGGCAACGGCAGTCGACCGCATTGCTGGTCAGATGGGCGTTGTTATTGAGGATATCGACAACACGCATGGCACAGGCCAGATTAAAGCTGAGGGAGAGGTCTGGACTGCCCGCAGTGATGATGGCGAACCGATTTCCAAGGGGGCGCGCGTACAGATTCTGCGCATTCAGGGCGTCAAGGCCGTAGTCAGGAAGCTTTAAGCAGGGTCCAAGGAGCGAGGTCCGCTCTTTCATAAGGGTTCAAACAATAGATATGAATAGGAGTTGGTTTTAGTGCCGGGAGAAGCTAGTGCTGTATTTGGTTTAATCTTGACGATGTTTATGATTCTGTTTACCCTGATTGTCATCGGGTCGGCCATCCGGGTCGTCCGCCAATCGGTTCAGGGTGTCGTGGAGCGGCTAGGTCGCTACAACAAGGTAATGCACAGTGGTCTAAACTTCACAGTACCGTTTATCGATCGGGTGCGGGCAATGATTGACTTGCGTGAGCAGGTGGTTGACTTCCCACCCCAGCCGGTGATCACCAAGGACAATGTCACTATGCAGATTGATACCGTGGTCTACTACCAGGTAACCGACGCAGTTAAGTACGTCTATGAGATCTCGAACCCGCGCAGCGCTATCGAGAACCTGACAGCTACCACCCTGCGTAACATCATTGGTGAGCTGGATCTAGACGAGACCCTTACTTCCCGTGATATCGTCAACACCAAGCTCCGTGCCATCCTGGACGAAGCTACTGACAAGTGGGGGATCAAGGTCAACCGCGTTGAGTTGAAGAACATCATGCCGCCGCGCGATATCCAGGACGCCATGGAGAAGCAGATGCGTGCAGAGCGTGAGCGCCGTGAGTCGATCCTTAGGGCTGAAGGTGAGAAACAGGCGGCTATCCTGACCGCTGAAGGTCGTAAGCGTGCCGTCATCCTGGACGCTGAAGCGAATCGTGAGAAGGAAATTCTGCGTGCGGAAGCTGAAAAGCAAGTTCGCATCCTGGAAGCTGACGGCCAGGCTGAGGCAATCCTCAGAGTACAGAGTGCTACTGCAGAAGGTTTGAAGCTGATCAAGGTGGCAGGATTGACTCCGGAGCAGTACGTTATGCTCCAGGGCATCGACGCCATGAAGGGACTCGGCCAGAGCCCAAGCAGCAAGCTGATCATTCCGACCGACGCAACCAAACTTCTGGGCGCCATCCCCGCGATGGTGGAAGCTTTGGGCGACAAGCAGCCGCAGCCGGCCCAGCCACAACAGGCGCTAGCACAGCAGGTGCCTACTGCACCGCAGGTGCCTACAGCACCAAAGACCAAATAACTGCTTCTTACGCCCGGTCACTTGACCGGGCTTTTTTCATGCCAAAGTAAATAGCAGGATGTATCGGGCATTTACGCGAAACAATGCACGAGGAGGTGAACCCATGTTCCTGAACTTGATCAAGACCAATCTACCAGCCAAGGCCGCGGGCTGGCCTTTTAGTATACCAACTCTCCGTTCACTAGAACAAATTGAGTTCAATCACCCGGTCACGCTGCTGGTAGGCGAGAATGGGACGGGTAAATCAACTCTACTCGAAGCTATTGCTGTGCTCTCTGACGCAGTCGCCATAGGCAGTAGCGACCTGCGCTACGATAACAGCTTATCTGGCTCCAGAGAGCTGGCTAGATATCTGAAAGCGACGTGGCGCACCCGTTCGTTTAACGGTTTCTTCTTGCGAGCAGAAGACTTTCTTGGTTATTGCCGGCGCCTGCACGAGATGCGTGCAGAACTTGAGCATGATCTGAAGGGAATCGAGCTGTCGTACCGTGAGCAGAAGCGGAGCGAGTACGCGACCATGTTAGCTACCGGCACGATGAAGGGCCAACTGGCCGCTCTGGATAAGCGGTATGGGGACGGTCTGGACCACCGCTCGCATGGGGAAAGCTTCCTGCATTTTTTTGGGCAAAGTCTGGCTCCAGGTGGTCTGTATCTACTGGACGAACCAGAGACACCTCTCTCGCCTCAGAATCAAATAGCCTTCATAGCCTTAATAGCTGAAGCTGTGCAGCAGGGCTCCCAGTTCATCATCGCTACGCATTCACCAATCCTCTTGTCGTACCCGGGGGCGCAAATCATCAGCCTGGACCACCTGCCTCCACGACAGGTGGACTACCAGGAGCTGGACCATGTCACTCTGACGCGCAACTTCCTGAACAACCCGGAAGCTTTCCTACGGCACCTGGTTAAGCCAGACAATTCATAAGCTTAGTGCTTTTTAGCTCAGAGCAGGGAATTCCCCCCTGTGTGCAGAATGTTCCAGTGTTGTATGATTCGAACTACAAGGAGGTAACGAAGATGATTCTGATTAAGAACGGCAAGATCTACACAATGGCAGGCCAGGTTATCGAGAACGGCTGTGTACTGATCAAAGACGGCAAGATTGCTGAAGTTGGACAGAGCATTGAAGCACCACAAGGTGCAGAAGTAATCGACGCTGGTGGTCGCATGGTGCTGCCCGGTCTGATCGACGCTCACTGCCACCTCGGCATGTGGGAAACAGCTATCGGCTTTGAAGGTGATGATGGTAACGAAATGACCGCTCCGGTGACTGCTCACCTGCGCGCTATCGATGCTATCAACCCGATGGACAAGAGCTTCGAAGAGGCTCGCAGTGCAGGTATTACTACCGCTTGCACCGGTCCTGGCAGTGCTAACGTTATCGGCGGGACTTTCACAGCGGTTAAAACCTTCGGCATCCGTATCGACAACATGATCGTGAAGGAGCCTCTCGCCATGAAGTGCGCTTTCGGCGAGAATCCGAAGCGTGTTTACAACTCCCAGAAGAAGATGCCCAGCACCCGTATGGGTACAGCCGCTATCATGCGTGAAGCTCTGATGAAAGCAAAACGTTACGCCGAAGCTATCGAGCGTGCCGACGGCGACGCGTCCAAGATGCCTGCTCTGGACATGCAGTCTGAAGCTCTTCTCCCGGTCATCCGCCGTGAGATCCATCTAAATTGTCACGCACACCGCGCTGACGATATCTTCACCGCTATCCGCATCGGTAAAGAGTTCAACGTGCGCATAACCATAGAGCACTGCACCGAGGGTCACCTGATTGCTGAGGAGATTGCCAAAGAGGGCCTTGCTGCCGTCGTTGGACCATCCTTCGGTCATCGTACCAAGTTTGAACTGATTAACAAGACCTTCGAAACCCCTGGCGCCCTTAACCGCGCTGGTGTGAAGGTCGCTATCACTACCGACTCACCAGTTAACCCGCTTGAGTCTCTGCCGCTAATGGCTGGCATGGCTGTGGCTGCTGGCATGGATGAAATGGAAGCCCTCAAGGCTATCACGATCAATCCGGCCGAAATCGTGGGTATTGCTGACCGCGTTGGTAGCATTGAAGTAGGCAAAGACGCTGACATCGCCATCTACGATGGCCATCCGTTTGAAATCAGCGCTAAGAGCTGGAAAGTGCTCATCGACGGTAGGGTTGTCTACAACCGCGACTAGTACTCTAAAAGACCGCCACTCGGGCGGTCTTTCTTTTTGCTCCGATTTAGGGCATGATATAGGAAAACAGTGGATTACGGAGGTTGGAGCATTGTCACCAGACAATTTCCCCGTACTGCGACTCTTGCACGCAGTCATGGAGCAAGTGCTGCACTTAGGGTTGGGCGATGTGCTTAGTGATACGGGTCTATCTCTGACTCAGCTGGCGGCACTGCGCTATCTCAACCATACCCCGGACCCTGACCTGACTCAGCTTGCTGCTGCTTTCAACATTAGCAAGCCAGCGGTAACCAAGCTGCTAGCCCGCCTGGAAACGGGCGGGTGGGCTACCCGAGGTGAGGTAGAAACTGACCGGCGCAAGGTCGTACCCAAACTGACAGAGAAGGCGATGCAGACCTTGGCCCGGCTGGAAGGGGCGGAAGTTGCACTACTGGAGCAGGTAGCGTTGCGATTGGCCCCAGACGATCTGGGAGCTCTCGAGCGGGGTGCGTTAGCCTACATCCGCGCTACGTTGGGCAACGAGCTGGATGAGCATTTCTGCTTGTATTGTGGTAACCAGCACAGCCCCAACTGCCCGCTGGCCACCAAACAGCAGTAGGGGCGGAACATGTTCCGCCCGGACCAGCGAAGCCTACCCACATGGATGTAGGGGCAGAATTGCATTCTGCCCTTCTTGCATGCCTGTTTGCTTGTTGTCACATGGTACGCTCCATGACGGACCGACAAGGATGTGGGTTGGGGCACCCAGGCTTGCCCCACGGCGCTTGATTTCTGACCGTATAAGCTCACTCGGTCCAGCATCGGCAACGGGACGGATAGGATCCGTCCCCTACGCCATTGGGATTTGCGGGAACCGTGCGAGCGCAACGTGTTGCGCCCATACAACCAAGAGAGACGCAATCGAACGTAGGGCGGAACATGTTCCGCCCGGACGCACGGGATGCATTCAGACGTAGGGATGGACCCTCGCTCGTTTCTCGAACCGAAATGCGAGCCGGCATCCCACGGTCCTCGCACAATAGGGAGTGGGACGGATAGGATCCGTCCCCTACAAAAACAAAACGCGGGTTGCCCCGCGTTTTTAGCTTCTCAGCGCATTCAGTGCTGCCTTGATATCTTCCGGCACAGGTGCGGTTAAAACCAGCGGCTCCTTGGTGCGCACATGGGTCAAGGTCAAGCGGTAGGAGTGCAGAGCCTGGCGTTGCTGTAAGCCCAGCGGCCCGCCGTATTGCTCGTCGCCGAGCAGGGGATGGCCCAACCAGCTGAAATGCACGCGGATCTGGTGGGTACGCCCGGTAATCAGGGTGGCTTCTACCAGGGTAGCTAAGGCAAAGCGTTCAACTACCCGGTATCTGGTTTCTGACTCTCTACCCTCTGGGCTTACCATACGGGTGACCGGGTTGTCTGGATTTACAGCGATCGGTGCCTCGATGGTGCCTTCGTCTTTCTCCACTGCGCCAGCCACCAGCGCCAGGTATTGCTTCGCAATGGCATCAGGGTTGACGGTGTAGAAGTGCTGGGTGAGAGCATGCTTGGCGACTAGCACTAGGCCAGTAGTATCCCGGTCAATACGCGTGACCAGTCTCACCGGACGATCCTCTCCGCGCTGCAGCCAATGCCAGGCTATGGCGTTGGCCAAAGTACCACTTGGCTCAGGTGGGACAGGGTGGACGATGATGCCGGCTGGCTTGTTCACCACTAGGATATCTTCGTCTTCGTAGACGACAGCTAGGGGCATCTCTTCCGGCTCTACTCGGGACTTGTCTTCCTCAGGCAACGTTAACCGGATGCGGTCCCCAGTTTTGACAACTGCCCGTACAGTAACTCGTTCCCCATTTAGCAGGATAGCGCCGTCGTACTTCAACCCATGCAAAAACTGCCGCGAGATGCCTAGCGAACCTCGCAGTACATCTCGCAGCAGACGACCGTCGTCTTCCGCTGCTACCGTTGCATTCCACTCGAATTGGGTAGCCATGCTCTCACCTCTAGTGTGTCTAGCATAACCCGCATAGCCATATGTTTGCAACACCAGAGACTGGGGCGGATAGGATCCGCTCGCTACGATCACGGTTGTCGCAGTCGCTGGGCAAACCAGGTTGCGTGTTCTGGCCCGGCAACCTGACTAATCACCCTCACAAAATCCTGGGTGCTTGCGAGCTTACCTGAGAAGTTCTGGTAGTACTCCCGCATGATCTGGTAGAAGACCTGCGACCCGACGCGCAAGTTGAGTTCATCCAGCAGGTAGCTGCCTTTCACGTAGACTGTCAGCCAATATGGGCGCCACTCGCTGAAGGCGGTGATAGGAGAATTGACCGGCAGGTTTGGTGTAGTCAGCCTGTCGTTCCGAAAAGTTGCCAGTTCCTGCGGACCGTAAACTTCAGCGAAATAGATGGAAGCAAAGTAAGTGGCCATGGCTTCGTCTAACCAGGGTTCCAGAATTTGATCGCTGCCGACACTGGCGTACCACCATTGATGAGCAGTTTCGTGCGCTACTTCACGTTCAATGCGCGCTGACTCTGCCACCCGCGTATCGCGCTGTCCATAAGGGCTCATCACAATGAACCCGGGGTACTCCATCCCGCCAAAGATGCGCAGCTGCGCTTCGGCCACTGTGTACACCTCGTAAGGATAAGGGCCGAACAAGCGCTCATAGACTGCAAGTGCCTGTACTGCCAGGTCCAGTGCCAGCTCGCCCCAATGCCTCTCTCCGAAGAATGCACTCCGAACCAGTACGTCTCCTGCTTGCCGTTCTAGAACCTGATATTTATCGCTGGTCGACCAGACAAAATCCCGCACGTTAGTGGCCCGCCAACTATAGATAGTGCGGTCGTCCTCGTCTCTGCGCGAAGTTTCCGCCCCGGTAGCCACTGCGGGGTACCCCTTTGGCAGACTGACTTCAACTCGGTAGTTAGCTGTATCACTGTAGAAAGGGTCGCCCACTGCATAATAGGGATCTCTGCGCCAACTCCCACGTTCATATACCGCCATGGTCGGATACCAGTTGCCGAACAAAGCTGTGCCTCTAAACACGCCTAACCGGCCGACACTCACCGGAACCAACATCTCCCACTCCAAGTTCAGTTGTACAGGCGAGCCTGGTGTCAGCCTATCCGCTAATGGTATCTCGAGGATTGTACCCTCTACTGTAAAAGGCCTCTCTTGCCCATTAACGCGCAATCTGGAGACAGTTATGTTACCTGGAAACAGCTGTTCTGTAATCTGACCGCTCTTGATGCGTGGCTGCGGCAGAGCATCCCCTCTGGCAAAGGCGTTAGCATAGAGGTGCAGGACTAGCGTCTGAACAGGAGCGTCAGCAGGTGTGAGATAGACTATCTCCTGAGTGGCTGTTAGCTTTCTGCTCGCAGGCTCAAATTCTGCCTGGATTACGTATGATGTCCGCTCTGGGACGTCGTAAGCAGCCGGGGGACCAGGCTGCCTGTATACCTGCCGCCTTAGCCATTCTGTCAGCGGCTGTCCTGCAACCAGCAATAAGGCAAAGGCAACAACTAGCGCTGCCGCAAAGTACAGTTTTTTACGAGTCTCAGGCATATGATCACCGTCCTATAAACACTAGTCTTTCCCGTAAATCGGGCCCATACAGGCATCACTGGCACATTTCCTGTGCGGCTATGGCAAAACTAAGCATAGTAACCATCGCACTAGAGACAGAGGAGGAACAGTAGATGAAAAAGAGGCGAGGGAAGTTGTCCAAGCGTCACGGAGGAGATGCGTGGGAAGATGTGGCCGGCTTTGCTGCGGGTGTGTTGGTAGGAGGAGTAGGACTGCTAGCTGCCAGCAGAGTTTTGGCTGGTGGCTTCGTGAAGTGGGCCACCGGCATAGTAATGACTGACCTGTACGATGAAAACCTTTGGGAGCTGGTATCAGCTTCATCGCGGGTAGGACTGCAAAATATTGCGGAGGCCAACATGCGAGCAGAGCGCGGGACTGTCATTCAGCGCCCTTTGGGCTCGCCGAAGCGCTTTCCGGACTTCGGTAACCTGATGTTTGATATGGCTCAACTGCGTCGCATGCCAACTCCCTTTAATACCCAAATTGAGACGCGTGTGAAGATTGGACCGCAGGCAGCCAAACCTCTCGAAATTGAAATTCCCATTATGATCTCAGGAATGGCCTACGGATGGGCGCTGTCGGAGCAGGCGAAGATCGGGCTGGCTCTCGGGGCGGCAGCCGCTGGGACAGCGAGCAACATGGGCCAGGGACCCTTCCTGGAGGCTGAGCGGCAGGCAGCTAAGAAGCTCATTTACCAGTATCACCGTGGCAACTGGACCAAGACTGCCGACTACTACCGCCGCTGCGAGGCCATCGAGATACAGCTTGGACAGGGGGCAAACGGTGGCATCGGCATTCAGCTTGAGCCAGAGTTCATAACTGAGGAACTCCGCAAGCAGTTTGGCGTAAGGGAAGGAGAGCCTGCGATTTCCCATGCCCGGCATATGGAGATGCATAAGCCACAGGATTTGACCAAGTTGGTTGCAAGACTGAGGGAAGAGGGCGAAGGCATCCCAGTCGGGGTGAAGATGGGTCCAAGCAAATACCTGGAGCAGGATCTGGCCATTGCGCTGGAGGCTGATGTAGACTTTATCACCCTGGACGGGGCACAGGCTGCGACTAAAGGAGCCCCTCCGATCCTGGAAGATGACTTCGGCTTGCCCACACTTTTTGCAGTGGTCCGAGCGAGCCGCTATCTGCGGGAGCAGAAGGCCAAAGACAAGGTTAGCCTGATCATCTCGGGAGGACTCAAGACACCCGGAGATTTTCTGAAGGCAATGGCGCTCGGGGCAGATGCAGTATCGATTGGCGCTCTTGCCTTGTTTGCCATGAGCCACTTGCAGGTGCTCTATGCAATCCCTTATGAGCCGCCTACCCAGGTTGCCTGGTATGATGGACGGTATAAGGACAAGTTCGATGGGCAAGAGGCCGGGAAGTCCCTGCACAAGTTCCTTAAGTCCTCTGCGGAGGAG
Source organism: Bacillota bacterium (assembly GCA_041686915.1). Classification (GTDB taxonomy): domain Bacteria; phylum Bacillota; class UBA994; order UBA5500; family UBA5500; genus JAWLDB01. The sequence continues at coordinate 3,510 of JAWLDB010000067.1, read as the reverse complement.
ATGGCCGAAGGCGTCAGGGCATTAGGCAAGACTTCCGTGCATGATGTTGGCCCGGAAGACATGTTTGCGCTAGACCGGGTTACAGCAGAGATCTGCGGGGTGCCGCTAGGTTATCAGCCGCAGGAGGTCAAGGCACCAGAAAGCAAGTGATAGCAAGAGAGCGGCCCACCAACGGGCCGCTCTCTTTTGGCTCGAGCAGAGGGCCGAACATGTGCCCCTACATCTGGCTCAGCGCATGGTCAAGTAAACCATGCAGAGCGTGACGACCGATACGACGGTCTCTACGCCAAAGCCTACCAGGAAAGGTTTTATGCCGGCGCGCAGTTTTCTGAAGTCGGTGGAAAGCCCAACTCCGGCAAAGGTCATCAGGAATACCCATTTGCTGGCATTGCCGATCAGCTTAGATTGGGCTGGTGTGAAGAACCCGATGGTGGCCAGCAGGGAGAAGATGAGGAAGCCGATCAAGAACTTAGGCAGACGCTTCCACAGAAAAGCCTTCTTGTCCTTGACTTCTGAGGTCATTCCCTTGCGGGCGTAAAGCAGGGCCATAATCAGGATGACCACTCCCATCAGCGCATTGCGCGATAGCTTAACGACCGTGGCGATGTTACCAGCACCTTCGGTGTAAGCAAAACCGGTAGCCACAGTCTCAGCTGTGTTGTCTATGGATAGGCCAGTCCAGTAACCGTATATGGTATCCGACATTCCTAACCAGTTACCGATAATCGGGTAAAGAAAGAGCATCAAGGCACCAAACAGCAAAATAGTAGCGATGGCGTATGTAGCATCATCCTCTTCAGCCTCAATAGCTCCGGTGGCACCTATGATGGCAGAGACACCGCAAACCCCGACACCTACCCCAATCAAACTGGAGAGTTTCTCAGTTAGGCCAAACATGCGTCCCAGCCAGGTGGCAACTGTAATAGACAGAGCAATCTCAACCACTACCAACGCTATGCCAGTAGCGCCAATCTTCCATACTTCCTGCAGCGCTAAGCGCGCACCTAGAAGCACAATGCCTGACTTAAGCCACATCTCGTAAGTGGCAATGCCGGAGGTGAATGCCTTGGGCAGGGGGATGGTGTTGCGAACGATCATGCCAATAGCGATGGCAAACAGCACGTACTCACTATGCGGTATGTAACCTGATATCAGTTTGCCTGCGTAGCCCACGGCAAACATCAGTAATAGGCCGGGCAACAGGCTAAGCCCCTTGAATCCCAACTGCGTCACTTTGGGGCGAGTGATGGCAGTCTCGTTTACGCTCATCTCTGCTTCCTCCTTAACTATTGCTTACCAGGGGATCTTGCTGAAAGCCCCAAGCTTGACCAATACTGCAAAGCTGCTGGCAAGGATTACTGCCCACCAATCGCGCGAGACGCGTGCGAAAACCTGCATTTAAAGCTCCCCTCCTTGCGTGCCAGATACGGAAGCTTGCTCCTTATCCTGCTCTGGCTTGGCGCTTAAACCCCGGTCCAAAGCCAGCTTTAAGGTGTCGCCGCGCAGTCCGCGTCGCAGCGCCTCCACCGCTAGAACGTCAGTTGTGGGGATATTGCCTAGATTTACGTTTGGGCCGAACCGGCTGATCAGACTAAGCTGCTGACCTTTGAGAGGTGCCTCCCACATCACCGCGTCCAAGTCGGCAATTCCGTGGATGAGCCCATCCAGCTCCTGCTCTTTCACCTTGCCGTCTGAGTCATAGATGCCGACGCTCTTGCCAGACTCTCTGCCTTCTACGATAACTTTTGAGGCGCCATGCTGAAGGTCATCAGCAAGCGTTTGCATCATGCGCAGCAGTGGAACCTGGCTTTTCGCATCCTTTTTCCCAACCTCGGTGATGACCGTAAAACCATGATCGCAGGCTGCTTTGATGCTGTTCCGGCGCAGTTGCAGACCCATTTCAATAGTCCCGTCAGACACCTCAATACAGCTGAAACCCAGCTCGTTCGCCCGCTGCAAAAATCGGCCCATTCTACCTTGTAAGATGGCTACCTCCAAAAAAGTGCCTCCAGGGCAGATGTCCACTCCATAAGAGCGCACCATTCTGATCTTCTCCTTGAGCAAGCGTTCTGGGTACAATCCCGAAGTACCAAACGTCAGTTTGATGACATCGATATAATCGGCGGCCAAGTCCAGCAGATCCCTTGTTTCGGCCAGGCCCAGGCCTTTATCCAGCACCATGGTCAAACCTGTCGTGCGTGGCTTGGCAATCCGACCCGCTAATGGTTCACCGTCAAAAACGTCATGCCAGGCCTTTGGTTCATCAAATCCATACACCTTGATCACTCCCTTCTTTTGCTAATTGCGTTATCAGCAGACTATGCCGTGTCTGGGTGATTGGTGATATGTGGGATTATTCATTTAGCATATGATGTTTGGCTAAATCAGTTATCCAAATGCAGCACTGACACCCCTGCCACCATGGCCGGCATACATTGTAGTAAAACTGAAGGGAGGGATAGTCATGTGCAGTAGTCTAACTGCTGAGTCGGCTCCGTCCGTCAAAATCCGTGAGCCAGACAAAAGGCTGACTCTCGAAGAGCAGCTGAAGATTCTGGAAGAATGGGCTTTCTGGATGTTCTATTTGAGTTGTTGCCCTTTAGAGCATTAAAGTAGCGGCCAGTGACGTCTGGCCGCTTTTTTTTTGCTACTGCCGTCCTCGCGTAGCAAGGTGCAGGGAAAAAGCTTTGGCAGGGAGAAGTAAAGCAGTACTGAGTGACTGTGAAGGGGGTGCTTAGCCGTGACATCAATACGACAAATTGCTGAGTTAGCCGGCGTATCGACAGCCACGGTATCCAGGGTCCTAAACGGTGACGGAGCCGGAGTGCGCCAGGCTACCCGGCAAAAGGTGCTAGCCGCTGTCGCTCGAATCCAGCAGAATGTGCAGGTCAAACCTAGAATTCTAGCTACTGTGCTTCCCGATTTGGCTAACCCATACTTTGTGCACGTTGCACGGGGAATAGAAGATGAGGCGCATAAACACGGCTATGGCATTATCCTGGGCAATATGGACCGGTCGTTGCAGAAAACCGAACGCTTCTTGGACTTTATCCGCGAGCATAACATAAAGAAAGTCATTTTAGCGGGGGGAGGAGTAATCGATCATGCATTCCGCCAGTTCTGGGCGGGTTTTGCAGCCAAGGCCAAAACAGTGCTGATTGGCCGCCACAATGTCGATCTACCTACAGTACGCATTGATGAGGTGGCTGGAGCTAGTGAAGCCGTTAAGTATTTAATCAAGCTAGGCCACTCCAGGATTGCCATGGTCTGCGGCCCCAGTACCTCGGTTGCTGCCTTGGACAGATTGGAGGGATATATGTCAGCGCTGTTTACCCATAACATCCCCTATTCCAGTGAGCTGATCTTTGAGGGAGACTTCTCCGCAAAGTCAGGATACTTCGCAGGGAAACGCCTCCTATCACTCGCTAATAGGCCAACGGGCGTCTACTGCAGCTGCGATATGATGGCAATGGGTTTACTGCGAGCTGCTAAAGAAGCAGGGGTAAGTGT
>JAWLDB010000066.1:0-12628 GCA_041686915.1 Bacillota bacterium | reverse complement strand
CGTACAATAGTGGAATCTATGTTTAGATATTCAGCTACTCCGCCGCAGACGCCGCACAGCTTTTTATCAGTATCGGAAAGATACAGCCGTTTTTGCACCTTCATCCCCCCTTGCCCGCCATGGCGTTCATTCGTTCACTCTATTCTATTGGCGGGCATGACGGGCTATGCCTAACTTTCTTGCGAGAGTCGCAGGCTGCTCTCCATCAAACGTAAAGCGACCTGATTATGGCTGCCGACCAAGAGTCCGGCGGCTGCTAAAATGTAGTCCTTGTCCACGGTTATACGTGGGCTCTCCGGCTTAAGGGCAAACGGAGCAAGTCGAGAGGCGAGTGCTCCCTGCAGCGGATAGGCTGGATCAGCCAAGTGGCGCAAAATTCCGCCGGTACCCACTAGCAGGCTCGTATCACGCAGGTCCTTGCCATGCAGAAGATACGACTTACCAAAGGGGGTTACCAGCACCTCCAGGCGTCCTGCATGGCGTTCCACAGCAAGTTTGATGCAAGCCTTGGCAAGCATTATCTCCTGCCTCACCTCTGCCGAGGTGTTCGGCACCCAACCCGGATCTTGCTTAAGCATTGCGGCAAACTCTGACCAAGCAAGCTCATCATCTAAGCTGGGTAAGCTTTCCCCAGCTATCCTTACTACTTCCGGCGCGCTAACGCGCATACCTAAGTCTGCTTCAACGGTACGTTGGGCATATGGAGGTCGGAGTCCTACTGGCACTATTGTGTCGTCAGTCGGCTTACCGTCCGTCAAGGAGTATACATCCGTGGTCGCCCCACCAACATCTATTGCCAACAAGTTGCCATGGTGCTCTGCCAAGAGCTGTAGGCCCTGCAGCACAGCTGCCGGCGTTGGCATCAACACTTCTCCAAAACTCTGCTCTACCTTATCGAGACCTTTGGCGTAAATGATGCGCTCAAGGAAAATCTCCCGTATCACATTGCGGGCATCCTCTACAACAACTTGACCCAAGCGGGGGAGCACGTTAGCGGCACCCCGGGCCATAACGCCGCCTGCAAGCAACCTCTCCACCGCCTCTGGAGTGGCATCACGATTGCCAGCCACTACAACTACCGCTTCTGTTCCCAGTTGAGCCAAAACGGATGCGTTATGCAGCAAGACTTCAGTATCTCCACCATCAGTACCACCTGACAGTAATATAATGTCAGGCCTGAGACTCCTGATATGCTCAATGTCAGCTGCCTGCAACCGGTAGTTGAAGGTCTTGCGGACCTTTGCTCCGGCACCTAGAGCAGCCAACCTGGCCGCCTCTCCCGTCAACTCCGGCACAAGCCCTATAGCCACCAGTTCCAGACCTCCGGCAGCGCTGCTGGCTGCCCTGCGCAGGCCAAAATCAGGCCAGTTACCCATCTGCACCTCCAAGAGCTTCTGAGCAGCCTGCACTCCCTGCGCAATGTCCTCCGGAGTAGTTGCGGCTTGGCTTTGGGCAACGAGAACAGCGCGGTCCAGATCGACCGCGCTCAATTTCGTATATGTGCTTCCGATGTCTGCTAACAGCGCCAGCATGCTTAGCGCACCCTTCTGTTCCAGATCATCTGCAAGCGTTCCGCTTCACTGAGAGGCTCTGCAGTTACAGGGTGAATTGCCACGCAAGCTCCGTCAATCAACCTGGTCTTAAGCTCGCCCTTCGCTATGGAACTGCCGCGTAAGTGTGGCGCATCCAGCAACCCTTGACTAATGGCGTCTACCAGCACTTCCGGAGTGCTGAGTGGGTCTTTATGGTCACTACCCAAGCGCTTGATAGCTTCAATCAGCACTTTGGCTTCGCTGAGCAGCTCAGCCTTTCGCTGCTGTACCCGAGGATCGTGTTCGGCGACCGGCAAGCCGTGCAGGGTATTATGCAGCATTCCTCGGATGATTTCGCAGCTTTCGATTACATCCTCCGGCTTAGCCGCATGATCGGCCTCAGAAAAGCCTACTACATGTACGATGTCAGGCTTCAGCGACAGAGCCAAATGCATAGACGAGGCTAGCTGACCTTTGGCCATGTTTAGATTGGGCGAGAGACTAGCTAAACCGGTCCGCACTTGCGTGTAAGACAGGAAGTGGTCATCATGCAGTGAGCGAATTAGTTCCTGCTTGGCCAGCATCTTGGCAAGATCCTGGTCGTACCAAATACCGTTGGGAGTATTAAACATGTACTGGGCAATATAGTGCTTTACCCCCTGAACTTTGGCGTTATAGGCAGCGATGTAAGCCATTGCCACCGCTATGGTGTCACTTGATTCTCGCAGGCTCCAGTGATGAGATTCATTCACCTCTACCGGAATACCACGCTCTGCATACCAGGCCATTATAGCCAGGTTCTCCTGGATAGCAGATAACAGCGGCCGGTTGGACCTGCCGTCCAACTCGCTATACCAGCAGAGTGGGATGGCAGCCCAGGCATTGTGAATGGTCTCCACAGCCAGCTCTGCCCACTTCTCCAAATCGCGCGTCCCCGAGTAAATGCGCAACAGCGGATAGTTGCCGGTTCGGCTCGCTGCGTACAGCGCGCGTAAATCATCTGGCGTGCGCACCGGCACCCCGCCTGCTCCAGCCTGGTTCTCATCGATTTCATCGGGTCGGAAGAAGCTGGCCTGCGCATTTTGGTCGGGACCGATCGAGATGATGTCCAACACCTTGGCATCTGCTATCTTTTTGATTCCATCAATTGTTGCCTGCATTTCGGGCAATCCGAAATGATGCCTAAGCAGCGGGTAGGGGCGCTTGCTCTGCATACGAGGGATTAGCTCGCCAGGGTACCTCTGGTTTTCCTCAGCTGAGTCACGGCCCTGCAGATATGCGATTACTTCTTCCGGGCCCTCCAGCCCTGAGAAGACCGCTCTGAAAGCACCGGTAGCTTCAGCGGCGCGGGCAACCGGAGCAGTGCCGCCAAACACGAGCTCAATGTCACCGACGCCAGCTTCTTGCATGGCATCGGTCAGTTCTTTGATCAGCCCAGGAACAACTTCCGGAGTCAGACGATAGCTGACAGCCAGGATATGTGGGCGGTATTCCATACAAGCGTTGATTATCCCTGCGGTACCAGCAGCAGGGCCAAGAAACTCGGTATGATAGCCCTGATCTTCTGCCAAGCGCAGGAAACTTAAAATTCCGGCAACATGTACATCATTACCCAGGGGAGCGCCTAGGATTTTGCGTTTGCGTTCAACCATTCTAGTCCACCTTCCAACACATATCTGCGAATGTCAGCAATGTCAAGCCCGGCAATTCCCATGCTTTCAACCGTACGGCCTTCCAGCCAGTAGTCCTGTTCATGCAACAAAGAACCAAGATGAATCATATGGCGTATAGTCGGAGTAGCCACGCCCAACATATCCCCTAGCGACGCTATTGGAACCAGGCTCATGGGCACATCTTCGCTGATGTAACGATGGTAAATCGACAGGGGTGCCTTGATGCCCTTGTAGCCAGGGTTGCTTTGAATGGCATCATAGAGAGTCTTCCCGGCTGCATCATAGGCGATGTACAACCAGTTGCGGGCACTCATTGCGCGAATACCGAGCGCAGCCGCCACTGCAATGCGCTCCTGGTCCATACTTTCCAGAACCCGCGCAACTGATGGCGTTACGCCATCCATATAGAACTCAAACTCCCCATGAGTAGACTCAATGCGACCTGCGTTCAGGATAGCCAGCCCTGGATGGAAGATAGCTCCGATGTTATCCAGGCTGGTTTTTAGCACGTTCGTGCCCGGCACGAACTGCGGAAACGCCTTATTAAGGGCTTGAAGGACGTGGGGAGTATGATGGCTGGGAATAGCTGCCACCGGAATACTGTTTTTTATGCCATAGATTGTCACTTGCGCCGGGTTATTATTGCGGGTCGCATAGATCAAGGTCTGTGCTTCAGCAATGGTTACGTCGGCCGCACATCGCTTTTTATTGAGGACATTCAGGAACTCCAAAGCGCCGCCCGTCCTGCCGGGATTGAGCACCACGATTTGCCCATCCTTCAAATGGGGAGCGCATTCCTCTGCCAGGAAGCGGTGGGCTGTAGCAGGCACAACTGCCATGATCACATCGACGTCGGCTATAGCCTCAGCGATGTCGGTGGTAATCAGTGGGATGTGCCCAAAACCCTCAACCACCCCATCAAGAGTAATTCCGCCACGAGCTCTAATTGGCTCTAGGCGCTCGGGGCTCCGGTTGTATAGCGAGACTGTAAAACCCATATAAGCCAGGTGTGCTGCCATGGCTTGCCCGCCATGCCCTGCTCCCAGGATAGCGAACCGAGGGGAGTTTTGTAGTGCATGCAAACGCTTGCTCCTACCCATTTTGACTAGAGTCGTCATCCAATCATCCTCCTACAAGTGTATTTTGATTTGCCGGCCCTACATCATGCGTGCTACAAGTTGCCGGCAGTCTGTTAAGTAAGCTAGTTGTTAGTGAGTTGACAGTTGTGATCTCTTGGTGAAATAATCACTTTAGACAAACATCAAATTAAGGAGTGGATAGTCATGCTGGACCAAGCGCTACTCGGAACTTTGGTGGACTTCCACAAGATCTTGGCGGATGAAACACGCCTGAAGCTGATTGGCCTGCTTGCCTTGCGCCCCTGGTGCGGTCAAGATTTGGCCAAGGAACTTGGCGTTAGTGCTCCAACCATCTCCCATCACATAGGGAAGCTGAAGAAACTTCAGCTAGTGAACTCGCTGCGTGAAGATAACACCATCTACTACGCTTTAGACGTTGAACGCCTGCACGAGTTCAACAAGGCACTCCTCGGGCAGGATGAGCCTGCTGAGAGACTGCACCGTTCCAAAGAGCGGTTGGACGAGCGCCAAAAGACAATACGTGACTTTTTTGCTGACGGCCGACTGAAAACCCTGCCGGCTCAGCGCAAGAAGAAGCTGTTTGTATTGGAAGAGATATTGAAGGCCTTTGAGGAAGGCCGTGAGTATCCGGAAAGTGAAGTCAATGAGGTGGTGTTACGCTTTTTCGATGACTTCTGCACCATCAGGCGAGAGTTTATTATGAACGGCTACATGTGCAGGGATAAGGGGGTTTATGCGGTCAATCCCCGGGAGAAATGGTATCCCTGGCAGTAAATCAATACTCAGGCTGTTCGTTGATTACCTGCATTAAATCTGATGCCCTCTGCTTAGCCTGATCAAGCAGATTGAGTCCTTTTTGTGTAGCCATGTAATACTTACGTAGTTTACCGTCCACCACTAGCGTCTGCATGGTAAGCAGTTCAGCAGTTTCCATTTGATGCAGCAACGGGTAAAGTGTACCCGGGCCTGTCTCATATCCATGCTTTTTCAGTTCCGAAATCATCCATAAGCCAAATACTGGACCACGAGCTGCGTAGTGAAGAATATGAACCTGCATGAACCCGAGGAACATCCTTCGTAGAATCGGTTCGCCCATTCTTTACACCCCTATTGTTATCCGAGTACGATATCGTAACCCGATATTAGTATTATAACAATTTCAGGGAAAATATGCAATGTCTATAGCATATGCAGGAAAAAACTTGTCCTGTTACCACCACACCAGGAATTTGAAAGGGCAGTAGCCCAATGCTACTGCCCTTCAGTTTCTTGTTCATCCTTGGTCTCGCACTCTGCCACGGCCCTTCCTGGTAGAGCATTGTGATAGATTACGTTCATTATCCCTGGATAATAGCGGTCAAAGGTAAATATACTGGCTGAAATCATGGTTCGCAATTGCTGCAGCGAGAACTCGCATCCACAGACCGGTAAGGCAACTCTGAAGGAAACATCGCCATCTAGCATGTTCATCTCAAAACTGCCAAGGACCAGACCATGGTTGGCCCTATTCAGGAAGTCACATATGCGTAACCGTTTGATCTCTGGGACCTTGGTGTTGATATCTGTGTAAAGCGTAAGACACTCCAGTTCGTCATCGGCAAGAAACACACAGCTATAATACGCGTGCATCCCCCGTACTATCGCTATCGCCATCCCCTGCTCTGCATCTGTGCTAAAAACCCATTCGTCCTGGTGCAGCATTTCGCATACCCGTTCCAGCAGGCCCATACACATCCCCCTTTCCACTCGGAAGGATTGGCGAGACTTGTGTCCCATTACCAGACTATGAACCGATGCGCCTCAGATTTCCAGGTCTATGCATTTAGCATGGAAGACAAAGTGCCGCAACTCACTCTGCAGCAGTAACTCCCTGTTCCCTGACCTGCTTGTCAGTTTTGCGGGTGGTCAGCCAGACGCCGCAGAGGATGGCTGCACCACCCGTGACCATAGGTGCACTTAGTTGTTCTCCCAACAGCACAAAGGCCCAGGCTGTTGAGAACACCGGCAGGAGAAAGAAGGCCGTCGATGCCTGAGACGCATCTACCAGCTTCAGCAGATGATTGTAAAGCACTACCGCCAAAGAAGTGGGGATTGTGCTGAGGTAGATGATATTCAGCCATTGCCAGGAGAGCATATCCGGCCAGATAGGAACACCATCCAGCACTATTGCCGCCAATCCCAGTAACGCAGCCCCTATCAACGTGGACCAAGTGACGACCAACAGAGGTTGTTCATGCTCCAGGACCTGCTTGGAAAGCACGGTGTAGACTGAGTAGCTAACTGCTGCTCCCACGGCCAACAGATTGCCTGCTGCGGCTGACCATTCGAGCGAGGCACCATTCGTAGTAACCAGGTAGACTCCGAACAGGGATAGACCAAGCCCTACCAGGCGTGTCCGATCGAGCCGCTCGCCCAAGAAGATCACTGCCAGTATGGTGGCAAATATGGGGCCACTTGTACCAAGCAAGCTAGTACTGTTAGCCTGGCTTAAGTTCAAACCCAGGTTCTGCAGCAGATTGTTCAGGAATATGCCCGTTAAGCCGAGCAACAGGTATGAGCGCCAGTTAACGGTGAGCGACTGGACCACACTACGTGACGGATAGGCGCAAAGGGAGTAGGCTAACAGGCAACTACCGCCAATGAGAAAACGGGCAGCTGCCAGGGTAGCTGGTGGGAAAGTGGCCAACGCCAGTTTAGCTAGTGGTAGGACTGTTGACAAAATCAACATGGGGATTAGCAACAGCCATTTGGTGGACATAAACAGTACGGTCCTCTTCATATAAAATATGCCCTCTACTCTCTGTGATAAGTATCTGAAGCAGTCCACTTCAGATGCGATTAGTCCTCTAACTTTCTAAAGCCTCACCAAAATGGACATACACTACGATTTCTGCTATGGTATAATAGACAGCATTTTGCAGAATATCCCTTTCAATCAGCCAACAACATATCGGTATTCAGAAACGTGCGATACCGTGACATCAAGGAGCATTAGCATGATAAGGAAGTTTGTGCAAAATGCTAGTCAATAACACATGGAGGTGGTATGTGCCCGTGAAGATCGCAGTCATGCATCGTCCTTTCCGCAACTCCGAATGGCAGACCAAGTTCAGTGGGCAGCAGTTTGCTGATGATGCCATTGAGGAAGCCCGCCATCACGCGGCAGCGATTGCGGCCAATGGACATGAAACCGAGATCGTCACCTGGAGCAACGATGTAAAAGAGAATGTCGACAAATTGGTCGGTGGCAACTTCGACCTGGTTGCTAACGCGTCGTCATTGCAGGAGGTTGCCTTGCTAGAGTTGCTAGGCATCCCGTTTATGGGCTCCGGCCTAAACCTAGTGGCTCTGGATAAAGCCACCCGCAAGCGCCTGTGGTTTGAAACAGGCGTTACTACCCCCCGCTACGCCCGCATTATGGACGTTAAGGAGCTCGAAACAGCCACTTTCCCGGAGTTCCCACTCTTTGTCAAGCCAGTCAATGGGCGTGGTAGCTCTGGAATTACAGAAGAGTCCATTGTCAACACCCGAGAGGAACTGGAAAAGGCTTGCCGCCGCATTCTAGAGACTATGAATCAAGGCGCACTGGTTGAAGAGTATATTCAGGGAACTGAGGTCACCGTGGGTGTAATCGGCAATGGCGAAAGTGCCATGGTTTTACCCCCGCTCGAGGTCGAGTACTCGGATGGGGCCAAGACCAACACTTATCTGCATAAGCAAGATAGGGAGATTTTCCACTGTCCTGCAAGGCTTGATGAACAGATAACTGAACAGCTGAAACAGGCTGCAAAGGAAGCATTTATCAGTCTGGAAGCCAGGGACTTTGGCCGCATTGACTTTATTTACGATCACAAGCGCGGTAAACCCTACGCTTTGGAACTGAACACCTTTGCCGGGCTGCAGATCTTAAGCGGCGCAGAAGAGCATCTCCACTCCAGCTATATCGGTAAAATGTCTGAGACCATGGGCTGGACATCAGCTGAGCTGTTCCGCAGATTATTGGAAGCCGCTTTCTCCCGCTATCAAATGGCATAGACAGACATGGCCCTGGCTCATAGCCAGGGCCTTTTTGTATGCAAATTGAGTCCATGCACTACTCTACTGGGTTGACCTGATTAAAAACTTCGTACAATACCACACTGGTAGCCACTGCCAAGTTAAGCGAATCACACCGCCCTACCATCGGGATGCGAACCAGCTGATTGCAGGCCTGCATTAGTTCAGGCGACAATCCCTGTCTTTCGCTGCCGGAGAGGATGATCAGGGGTCGAGGGTAGTTGACACTGCGGTAATGCTCACTACCTTCGCCCGAAGTGCCCACCACCGAATAAGCACGCTCCTGCTTCCAGGCGATGAACTCGGATGCACTTGCCTTAGCCAAACGCAGAGAGAAGACCGAGCCCATGCTAGCCCTGACAGCACCAGGATCGTATGGGTCTGTCGCATTGCCCAACAAAATGACGCCAGAAAAGCCAACGGCATCGGCTGTGCGCATAATTGTCCCCAAGTTGCCAGGGTCTTGCACCGCGTCCAACGCAACAAAGCACTCATCGTCACCCAACCTGACATCAGACAACTGTTCCCAGCGCTGCTTGACTATAGCCGCCAGGCCTTGCGGGCCATCCTTGGCGGAAAAGCTCCTAAAGACGTCGGCACTTACCTGCAACATGTTTGTGCCCGTTTTGGCTTCTTTGGAGACGAGCTCCTGTGCAAACTCACTATGTAGCAGTTCAGGAGCTACCACCAGTGTATCGATAGCCGCTCCCATCTGGATAGCTTCCGCTGCCTGTCGGATGCCTTCGACGAAGAACAAGCCGCTCTGCTCCCTCTCTTTGCGATTGCGCAAGTTGCGGATCAGTTTGACGTGCTTGTTTTGCGTGCTGGTGATGATTGTTTGTTCCCAACCGTTTGTGGGGTAAGACATCAGCTAATCAGTCCCTTGCTTGAAATAGACTTGGTATCTCTTTACAGACGAATTGTACTACTATATGGTGTCTAATGAAAGGTGGTGATCTGTGATGATTAAGGAAGTCAAGGCCAAACAACTGCTGACCAACCTGAAAGAACCCGATCCCTGGTTTGGTCTCAAGTATAACATGAACATTTACCGAGGGTGCCCGCATCAGTGCATTTACTGCGACTCGCGCAGCGCTCGTTATCAGATAAGTGACTTCACCGCCACATATGTCAAAGTCAATGCAACGGAACTGCTCTCCCAAGAGTTGGCGAGCAAGCGCATAGTCGGGACTATTGGCACTGGATCAATGAGTGACCCGTACTCTCCGGTGGAAGGAAAGTATGGTCTGATGCGGAGAGCTCTTGAGATAATCGCCAATGCGAGATACCCAGTACATATTATCACCAAGAGTGACCAGGTGACTCGAGACTTGGACCTGCTCGCACAGATCAGCCGCACCTATGCTGCAGTTTCTATCACGCTTACCACAGTAGATGACGAATTGGCGAGGCTAATTGAACCTGGAGCACCTCCACCCACCGCACGCCTACGAGCAATAGAACAGCTGAGCAAAGCTGGCATCTACACAGGGGTAACGATGATGCCAATCCTACCTCTATTGACCGATAGCCCGGAAGGTGTAACAGCTGTCCTGCGTGCAGCCAAGACCGCCGGTGCCGCTTACGTCATCCCTTGGTTCGGCGTAACCCTGCGTGACCGACAGCGGCTATATTTCTACAATCGCCTGGATGAGTTCCGGCCAGGGCTTAGTCAGCAATATATTAAGCTATTTCATGAACAGTATTTCTGCCCAGCTAGAGATGCTGAGCACTTGCAGCGAGTGTTTTCCGAGACGTGCAATGAGCTTGGCTTGCTTACTCGCATGCAGCACTTTGCTCAACCAGAGCAGGCACAACTACGCCTTTTCTGAATCCTTAAACCATATACCTGCAATGGAAGACACCCCGGTATTGACCGGGGTGTCGCGTGCTTAGGCTTTAGCCTTAAACTCTTCAAGTATCTTATCCCGCAACGCTGAGTCGAGCAGCACATCCAGACCGGTAAGCGCCATAGCTTTACCTGCCAGCAGCATGTTGTCCACAGCCTCCTCACTTCCGGAAGCCTGACAGAACTCGTGCGTATGCCCGGCCAGAGTACGTGGCCCGATACGCATACTCGGATGAATACTCGGAGCAACCTGGCTAACATTACCCATATCAGTTGAGCCCCTGCTATCTGACGGCGGGTCGAGTTCTTCCCAGCCCAACTCCTGCAAGTGGCTAGCGTAAACATCGGCCAGAACATGGTTAGTCACCAGGTTGTCGTTGGATAGTTCAAAGGGTTTAACCGTTACCGTGGCACCTGTAGCCATAGCTGCACCCTCGGCGGCAGCTTTAGCCTTCTGCACCACCTGATTTAGATACGACCGGTCTGCGGCACGGAAGTAGAAGCGGGCTACCGCCCTTTCCGGCACAATGTTTGGCGCAGTGCCTCCCTCAGAGATAATGCCATGCACTCTCACATCAGATTTGAGATGCTGACGCAACGCGTTCAAGCTGTTGAAGAGCTGGATGACAGCATCAAGGGCATTGACACCTTCATGGGGAGCCGCGGCCGCATGTGCCGGTTTGCCCTCAAATACGAACTCCAACGCGTCTATGGCCAAAGATTGGGCGTAGACACTGGTGCGAGCCCCAGGATGCACTATCATGGCTGCGTCATAGCCATCAAACAAACCATGCGCAGACATCACCACTTTCGCTCCGTTGGTCTCCTCTGCGGGCGTGCCAAACAGCGCTACATGGCCTGGCACTTGCTCGAGCACCGCACTCAGCCCTACTGCGGCAGCTGTGCTAGCCATGGCAATCAGGTTATGACCGCAGGCATGGCCTATCTCGGGCAATGCGTCATACTCAGCCAAAAAGGCCACTTTCGGGGTAGCTGCTCCGGTCTCTTGCACGGCCTGAAAGGCTGTTGGCAGATCAGCCACCTGCTCTTTGACGGCGAAGCCCTGCTGACGCAAATACTTGGTGATTGTTTCCACTGCATAATGCTCTTCGCCTCCGAGCTCTGGTCGGCTATGCAGCGCTAGAGCCAGCTGTTTCAACTGCCCGGCCTGCTGATCAATTGCCTCAATGATGCGCCGTTTTAGTTCTGTAGTGTTGTTCATAGAATTCATCCTCTCTGCTCGTACCTGGTGTCAAACGCCTTCTAATGGTTGCTGAACTTGGCAGGACGCTTCTCCAGGAAAGCACTCATTCCCTCTTTTTGATCCAGACTACTGAAGCAGCGGCCAAACAGCATGGCCTCGTTTTCTTCGGCCTGGCTACGGGAAAGATCCATGCCCTCGATGATAGACTGTTTCAGTAACCTCAGTGTCACCTTGCTCATGCGGGCAATCTGCTCCGCCAGTTGCATGGCTTGCTCCCGCAGGTCATCGAGCGGCACCACCCGGTTGACCAACCCGATGCGTTCCGCTTCAACTGCATCAACCATCCGCCCGGTTGCGAGCAGTTCAAGAGCCCTGGCGGCGCCTATCAATCTAGGCAGGCGTACGGTCGCCGCAAAACCAGGGATAATCCCCAGAGTTACTTCCGGCTGCCCCAGCTTGGCCTTGTCGGCAGCCAGTCTCAGATCACACGCCAGCGCCAGCTCCATTCCACCGCCTAAGGCATAGCCATTGATCGCAGCAACCGAAATCTGCGGGAGTGTTGCCAGCCGGGCAAACACTTGCTGTCCACGCCGGGAGAAAGTCTCGGCCTGTTCGCGTGACATGTCTTTCATCTCTGCAATGTCAGCCCCAGCGACAAACGCGCGGCCTGCGCCGGTCACTACCAGCACCCTCCGTTCAGACTGAGCGACCCCGTCCAGAACGGAAGCCAGCTCATCCAATACCTGCATGTTCAAAGCGTTAAGAGCTTGGGGACGGTTGATAGTCAGCAACCCAACCCCGTTATCTAGCGTCTCTAAGGTAATATGTTCAGACATGTCTCACCTATTATAGGCATGGAAGCCTTGGCCGGATTTGCGACCCAACTTGCCCGACATCACCATCTTGCGCAGCAAGGGGCAAGGCCGATACTTGTCGTCGCCGAGGTCACGATGCAGCACTTCCATGATAGACAGGCAGACATCCAGTCCGATCAGATCAGCCAAGGCTAGTGGACCCATCGGGTGGTTAGCGCCGAGCTTCATTGTGGTATCAATAGCTTCGGCAGTACCGACACCTTCCATCAGACAGTATACGGCTTCATTGATCATAGGAACTAGCATGCGATTGACTGCGAAGCCGGGAGAGTCATTGATCTCCACCGGGGTCTTCCCCATCTGCTCTGTGAGTGTTTTGACCACCGCGAAAGTAGCGTC
>JAWLDB010000065.1:0-12644 GCA_041686915.1 Bacillota bacterium | reverse complement strand
CACGAAGGAGTTGAAAGATACACTTCGCGACAAACGTACAGTTATTGGGCTGATAGTCATACCAGTGCTGCTCATGCCAATGATGATGCTCGGCCTTCCACTCCTGATGCAAAATCGTCTGGACAGAGTTCACGAGCAGTTGCCAAATGTAGCCGTCTTGGGAAGTGAGCATGCGCCTGATTAGTCTTCCTTTCTGCAAGACAGCGGGAAGGTGAACATCGTTAACGTGGATAACTCTGGCCAAGCATTGTCCAAGGGAACCATCCAGGCGATATTAGTTGTGCCGCCAGGCTTCGCTGCCAGTGTCGCTGCCGAGCGGGTAGCAGAAGTAGAGATCAAGTATGACGCGTCGGATGAGAAGTCTGGGGTGGCCCATGGCAAATTATCCAGATTGCTTGCCGACTATTCCACCAAGGTGGTGCATAGCCGGTTAACTGACCGGGGCGTTGATCCTGCGGTTCTTGAACCTTTTGCAGTAGCCAGCGTAAACACTGCGCCTGACGAAAAGATGGGCAACATGCTACTATCCTTTTTGCTGCCGATGGTAATTGGCATCTGGGCATCCCTCGGTGGCATGTATACATCAATCGATGTCGCCGCTGGAGAGAAGGAACGAGGTACCCTCGAGCAGCTACTGGCAACCCCTCCCCAGCGCGTTAGCCTGGTTATCGGCAAGTATTTGGCAGTCGTTACTACATCGTTGTTCTCTGCTTCTCTCTCTCTATCCAGCATGATTCTTTCTGTGGCCGTCGTTCCGCATGCCCTGATGATGGGCGCTGGAGAGTCAGTATCCTTCGTCTTGCCACCGTTGACGATCGCTATGTTCTTTCTGTCAGCCTTACTGCTGTCTGGCCTGTTCAGTGCAGTCTCGATAGTGATGAGCGTTTTTGCCCGGAGCTTCAAAGAAGCGCAGGTTTATCTGTCTCCTCTGTCATTTGTCGTGATCATCCCGGCATTCCTGACGCAATTTGTGACCCCAGGGGATGCACCGATGGCTTTCTTCGTATTACCGGTGGTAAACAGTCTGATGCTGATGAAAGGGGCTCTGCTTGGTGGTTTGACTGGGATACAGATCGCAGTCGCTACCCTAACTTCCTTACTGTTTATAGCAGTAGGCCTGCACATTACCATCAAGCTGTTCAATCGCGAGGACGTACTCTTCCGAACCTGATGGATATGGCTACTAGGGACAACATTCGGACAAATGCAAGTGCTAATGCATTGCCATTTTGGATTTTGGGACACGTGTAAGATGACAAGCCCAATATGTAGTTGATATAATCTATACACGTCCTATATATAGTATAGCCAGGGAGGTACTAGTTAATGGAGCTTACACCCAATGCGCTAACTGTGCTTGAGCGCAGGTACTTGAAAAAGGTGGATGGGAAAGTTGAGGAGCGTCCAGAGGAAATGTTAAGGCGGGTCGCCGAAAACATTGCTTCTGTCGAGGTTAGCCACTATGGCAAGTCTCCTGAGTTTGCCAAGGAGATGGCAGATCAGTTTTATCAGCTGATGGACAGTCTGGATTTTCTGCCCAATTCGCCGACACTGATGAATGCAGGACGCGAGCTGCAGCAATTGGCCGCCTGTTTTGTTCTGCCCATTGATGATAGCATGGAAAGCATTTTTGAAAGCCTTAAAAGTGCAGCCCTGATACATAAGAGTGGTGGTGGCACCGGTTTCTCATTCTCCAAGCTTCGCCCCAAGAACGATGTCGTGCAGACCACAGGCGGCGTGGCCAGCGGCCCAATTTCCTTCCTGAAGGTCTTTAACGCTGCTACGGATGCGGTTAAGCAGGGCGGCACCCGTCGGGGTGCGAACATGGGAATTCTACGTGTTGACCACCCAGACATTGGCGAGTTCATCATTGCTAAAGCTGATACCAACGAACTGACCAACTTCAATCTGTCCGTCGGGATCACAGAGGCCTTCATGCAGGCTGTGGCTAACGATGAGGATTACGATCTGATCAATCCGCGTGACGGTAGTGTGGTAGGGCACAAGAACGCTCGGCAGGTCTTCGAGACTATTGTGGATATGGCATGGCGGAACGGAGAACCAGGAATCGTTTTCCTGGACCGCCTCAATCGTTTCAACCCTACACCACACGTAGGCGAAATTGAGAGCACCAACCCCTGCGGTGAACAGCCACTCCTGCCCTATGAGGCCTGCAACCTGGGCTCCATCAACCTGGCTCGGGCGGTGAAGACGGGCGCGACTTCCGAAATAGACCGGGATAAGCTGCGTAACACGATCAAGTTGGCAGTACGTTTCCTGGACGATGTGATTGATGCCAATAAATACCCGCTACCCAAGATAGCAGAGATGGCTACAGCCAATCGCAAGATTGGGCTGGGTGTAATGGGTTTTGCTGACATGCTAATCCAACTGGGTATCCCTTACAATTCGGAATCAGCAGTGAAGGCCGCTGAAGACATTATGGCTTTTATCGACCAGGAGGCAAAGGCTGCTTCTGTTGAGCTGGCAGTTGAGAGAGGTGTCTTTCCGAATTTCGCGGGTAGTATCTATGACTATGAGGGCGGCCCGCGTTTGCGCAACGCCACTGTTACCACCATCGCCCCCACGGGCACTATTAGCATTATCGCAGGTGCCAGCAGTGGTATCGAGCCTCTGTTTGCAGTCTGCTACCAGCGGCACATTCTGGATGATGATAAGCTCGTAGAAGTACACCCACTATTTGAGACAGTGGCGAAAGAGCGTGGTTTCTATAGCCTTGAGCTAATGCAGCGCATTGCCCAAAAAGGCAGTATGCATGGTTTTGAGGAGATTCCTGAGGATGTGCAGAGGGTCTTTGTAGTTGCGCACGACGTATCTCCTGAGGCCCATGTGCGGATTCAGGCAGCGTTTCAGCGCTTTACTGACAATGCTGTCTCCAAGACCGTCAATTTCCCGAACGAAGCTACCCGGGAGGAGGTTGCGGAGGTGTTCCAGCAGGCATACGAGCTGGGATGCAAGGGCGTAACCATCTACCGTGATGGCAGCAGGCAGTTCCAGGTTCTATCCACCGGGAGTACGGCTGCTCAAGCCTCCCAGGAAGCTGCAGCTGCCGAGATGGCTGCTGCTGTAAGCGAGCCGGCGCCTGCTGCAAATCCGATTAAGCCTCGGGTCAGGCCGGATGAGACGTTTGGCATCACTAAGAAGTATAAAATCGGAGGCTGTGGCAAGCTGTATGTTACGGTTAACGCTGATGAAAAAGGTATTTGCGAGGTGTTCACCAATACGGGTGAAGAAGGATGTTCATCGCTTTCTGATGCTGTTAGCCGCTTGATCAGTCTTGCTTTGCGTGCTGGAGTGGATGTTGACGCCATTTTGGATCAAATTAAAGGTATCCGCTGTGTCGGCTGCATCGTTGATCCAGAAACGTGGGTACTGTCCTGTCCGGACGCTATCGGCAAGACGATTGAGAAGTACGTAAATGGGCATGTCAAGTTTGACCTGAATGTGGTGCGTGGCCCACAGTCACTGCTTATCTGTCCAGATTGTGGTGGGGTGGTAATACCGCAGAATGGCTGCATTACCTGCGCTAACTGTGGCTACAGTAAGTGCGGCTAACAATTGCACATTATCCTAGAGAGACCAGGCGTGAGCCTGGTCTCTCTTTTGTGCAGCCTTGGTGTACTGAGCCATAGAGGTGCGCTAGCGATTGGAAAATTATTCTCAGCATAAACTCAGCATCCTTCATTCGTTTGCATACATGTGCTGCCAAACAATCGGAGATATTATTGCTGGCAGTGATAAAACTCTTTTGGAGGTGTCTGATAGTTGTACGGATCTTATGATCAACGTGGCTTGCGCGTTCCTCGTATGTACGGTGGAAACTCAGGCTACAACACGCAAACGCAGAACCAGTACGGAGCACACAATCAAGGCATGACTAACGACATCGGAACCACCCGCACCGAGCAGATGATGCAGGGCGGAATGGGTGGTATGTCAACCGTAATGCGCGCCGACTACAACACTGCAGGTACACATCAGCAGAACTACAATAGCGGCAATCAGTACGGTTCCCAGTATGGTAACTACGCTAACCAGAACCAGTATGGTGCTTATGGCCGTGGCATGACCAATGACATCGGCACTACCCGCAGCGAGCAGCAGATGCAGGGCGGCATGGGTGGCATGTCCACCGCAATGCGCGCTGACTATAACACTGCAGGTACACATCAGCAGAACTATGCCGGAGGCCAGTACAGCGGCAATCAGTACGGTTCCCAGTATGGTAACTACGCTAACCAGAACCAGTATGGTGCCTATGGCCGTGGCATGACCAATGACATCGGCACCACCCGCAGTGAGCAGCAGATGCAGGGCATGGGTGGCCTGTCCACAGCTATGAACGCTGACTATAACACTGCAGGTACACATCAGCAGAACTACAATAGCGGCAATCAGTACGGTTCCCAGTATGGTAACTACGCTAACCAGAACCAGTATGGTGCTTATGGTCGCGGCATGACCAATGATATCGGCACCACCCGCAGCGAGCAGCAGATGCAGGGCATGGGTGGCCTGTCCACAGCTATGAACGCTGACTATAACACTGCAGGTACACATCAGCAGAACTATGCCGGAGGCCAGTACAGCGGCAATCAGTACGGTTCCCAGTATGGTAACTACGCTAACCAGAACCAGTATGGTGCTTATGGTCGTGGTATGACCAATGATATCGGCACCACCCGCAGCGAACAGCAGATGCAGGGCATGGGTGGCCTGTCCACAGCTATGAACGCTGACTATAACACTGCCGGCACTCACCAACAGAACTACACAGGTGGAAACCAGTTTGGTGGTAGCCAGTACGGTGGTCAGAACACCAACACCCAGTACAGCCAAGGCATGTACGGTGGCGGAAGCTACGGTCAGTACGGTACCCAGTCTTCAACTTCGGGTAACCAGGGCACTTACAACCCTGGAGATACCGCAATTGAGCGGCAGGCCAAGCAGAACATGGGTGTAAACAACACCTCGAACATGGGTGGAACTTACGGAAACGAGTTCTAGTACACCACAAGCAAACAGGCGGAGCTCAAGCAGGTTCCCCTGTTAGAGAAACGGGTCAGGCTGTCGCCTGACCCGTTTTGATTTCCGCTTTGCGGCGCTTTTTGCTTTCTACTACGGTAAAAATTGACTGCAGCTGCCACTTCTCCCTGACGAGCCGCAGCAATTGCAGGTTGAACTCCAGGGACGGACCTATCCCAAACGCGAAAAGCACCGTGCCGAATCCGACCGGCCCTCCTAATAGTGCACCAACCAGCAATACTCCCAGCTCGATACTGTTTCGTACCCAACCAATGGGCCACCCGCTACGCTTTGTCAGGGCCAGCATCAAGCTATCTCGCGGACCTGCCCCTAGGCTTACGCTGATATAAAGGGCTGTACCTGCAGCCATGACCCAAACGCTTAGCACTAAGAAGATGTACCTGCCTACCAGGCTGGCAGGGCTGTCGATCAAATTGGCAGTGTCCAGCCAGTCATAGACTCTGCCCACCAAAACCATGTTTAACACAGTTGCAGCTGCTGGACGAATGCCGAGCAGCAAGCTGACCAAGATAATGACCAGCCCAACCAACTGACTAACCTGCCCCTGCGTCCAACCGATATGCTTGGCTATACCCAAATGAAAGACCGTCCAGGCTGATACACCTAAACTGGCTCTAACGCTTAGCAGGATGCCAAGGCTAAGTAGCGACAGGCCAAACAGCATCATCAAATAACGAACGAGTAGAATAGTTGCCGATTTTGTGTCTTTCATTTGACCACCCGTTTCCTAAGTTAATAAAAGCTTGCATTCGCTCTAGCTATGCTTCATTCCTGCAGTCTGGCCATATTGGCAAACTTCAGTTAATTGTCCGATATGGAATTGCCACCTGCCCTCCGCGGGAGGATTAAACGTATACAGGTGGAATTGATAATAACAAGAACAGGTCGTGGAGGTGGTAGCAGATGACCTATACGGAGGACGTCAAACGGGAGTTGTCCCGGATAAGCATCGAGGATGACTGCTGCCGGCGAGCCGAGTTGGCAGCTTTGATCAGGCTGAATGGTAGTATTGAGATCAGTCGGGCAGGGCAGTGGGGCTTGAGTGTGACGACTCAAAACCCTGCTACAGCCCGCGTGGTTTTCAAGCTGTTCAGATCGGTGTTTGGCATAAACGCCGAAATCTATATCCGGCGAAAGGTCAGGCTACGGAAAAACAATGTGTATATGGTTTGGTGCAGGGGTGATGTGCCCGACCTGTTGCAACGGGTAGGACTAATGGACAGCTCAGGTAGCCTGGGGCATGGCGTAGCCGCCTGGGTGGTCAAGCAACGCTGTTGCCGGCGGGCTTATCTGCGCGGGGCTTTTCTGGCAGCCGGGGCAATTAACGATCCGCACAAAGTCTCTTATCATATGGAGCTTGCCACCGAGTACGATGAACAGTCGGACGTACTCTGCAATCTACTCGAACAAGAGGGCTTCACCCCAAAATCCATACGGCGTAAGGATGATCTGGTAGTCTATCTAAAAGAAGGAGAACAGATAGTGCGTTTCCTTAACATCATCGGTGCGCATACATCCTTGCTCAAGTTTGAGGATGCGAGGGTGCATAAGGAAGTGCGCAACCAGGTCAACCGCCTGGTCAATGCAGAGACAGCCAACTTGAATAAGTCCGTGGAAGCAGGGATTAAACAGGTGGAAGCTATCAAGCTGATAGAACGGACCTTGGGGTTGGAGAAGCTAACTCCGGGACTAAGGGAAATCGCGGAGCTAAGGTTACTGAATCCGGAGGCTAGCCTGTTGGAACTTGGAGAAATGGCAGACCGGCCTTTGAGTAAAAGTGCCGTTAACCATCGGTTGCGCAAGCTGGTAAGCTTGGCAGAAGAGATAGCTGAACAGTAGTAACTGAACAGCAGTAATTGAGAGGAGAGATTCTTATATGCGGAAGTATATCTGGCAAATCATCGCTGCGCTGCTGTTGGTTGGGCTGGTGTTTACCAGTATCAGCTGGTCCAACGAACAGAAGCGGGCAGAAACCGCCCAAACGGCCCTTGAACTGGCCTTTGACTCAGCTTATACCAGCGGCTATTTTAGTTTGGTAAACCTAGAGTCGATCTTGAATGATACGGTGGCGCAGGGCAGCTACAGTATTACCAGGCCTGACATGAACTTGACTTTCTTTGCCCACGGACTCCGTGCTAGCGTGAACCAGGCCCAGTTTAGCGAGCATCTGGCTAACCGGGATACAGACTTCTTTTTTGCCCCGATAGCCAGTCCTGCCAGCCAACTCATATCTTTAATGCTGTCGATCGATGCTGAGCTAAGCAAAGACGGGAGTCGCCTGAGTTCTGAGGAGCAACAGTTGCTCAGCCAGGTGACGGACAGCGTCTCACAGTTAAAGGCCGCATGGCAGGTTGCCAAAGAACCGTCTATTTCGCGGGAAGGCCTGGGTGACGATGAAATCTACTTGGACGAAGCGGAAGCCAACCAGATAGCTCAACAGATTAGAGATGCCAACGGCCTGATGGAGCAACTGCTTAATCTGCTGAAATAAGTATCTAAAGACCGGGGATACAGGAGAGGTCAGGAAGGAACGTTATGAAAGGTGGGATGGTGATTGCAGCCAAAACCGCAACTGCAGATGGAGCAGGCGCAGAAGCTGATAATGACCCCTGAGTTGCGTCAGTCATTGACCATCCTGCAGCTTCCTGCCCTTGAGCTGGCAGGGTATGTGGAACGGGAGTTGCTGGCCAACCCAATTCTAGAGATGGAGCGCCCTTGGGAAGAGCCCGTCGGCGATAATCCGGTTCCTGAGGAACGTTTGAATGAAAGCGTCGAGCTGGAGCAGTTCGATGATAGCGTCTTCCGTGAGCGGCCAGGACATAATGAGACTTGCTGGGAACGCATCATGGGCGAGGGTGGTTCAGCCTTCGATGAGTTGGTTCTCCAGATTGAGACTTCTGAGTATCCGCCGCTGATGCGGCGATTGGCTGTTGCTCTGCTGCATCATCTCGATCTGTCCGGTTTTCTGACTGCCAGCGATGCGGCACTGTCTGCGGAGTTAGGGGTATCGGAGGAGCAAATCCGAACAGCTAGAAGCATCATTCAGGGATTGGAGCCGAGGGGGCTAGCGGCCCGTAGCCTGAGTGACAGCCTGCTACTTCAACTTTCTGCTAAGGGAGAGCCCGCACCGGTGCTGCGGAGAGTAGTTGAGGAATATCTTGAGCACCTGGCGGCAGGTAGAGTCAATTATATAGCTCAGGCCTTGGGCATTGCTGCCCATGAAGTTCAAACTATCGCTGATGCGATTAGACAGCTAAACCCTCGACCCGGGCGTGACCTGCACAACGGTCGCAATAACCGCTACATCCTGCCCGACGTGGTAGTGGACAGGGTACAGCAAGAGTATATGGTAACCGTCAATGAACACGCGCTGCCGCGTGTGTTTCTCAGCTCCCGATACTTGCGGCTGCTGCATTCGGATCAGGAAACGGCAGTGCAGCAGTATGTTCAGGATCGACTGGTCGCAGCGCAGTGGCTGCTCAGGAGCCTGGAACAGCGCAAGCATACCCTGCAGAGTGTGACAGAGGCAATAGTAGAAGGGCAGCGGCAGTTTTTGAATGCCGGCCTGCAGTTTATGTTGCCGATGACACTGCAGCAGGTGGCGGACTATCTGGGAATACACGAATCCACTGTAAGCAGGGCTGTTAGCGGTAAGTACGTGCAAACCCCCCGCGGTTTATTCCCGTTGAAGTTCTTCTTCACCAGTGGGGTTAAAGACATAGGTGGCCAGGGATTCGCCAAAGAAGGGGTGCAGGAGGCAATGTCCAGATTGATCGAGCGAGAGGACAGTTTATCCCCGCTGAGTGATCAAGCCCTTGCTGCCCTGCTCAAGGAACGCCTGGGCGTTGTAATCTCCAGGCGAACTGTGGCGAAATATCGAGAAGATATGGGCATCTTATCCTCTCGTCACCGTAAAAGATACGCGAGTATATGATATAATTACCCCGGAATAAGGTATGCTGTATACCAGATTGTGACTCATATTTGGAGGAGGTAAGCAAAATGTCGGTTAAGATTGGTATTAACGGTTTTGGGCGCATCGGCCGGCAAGTGATGCGCATTGCCTACGAGCATCAAGGAATAGAGATTGTCGGCATTAATGATCTGATGAGTCCCAAGAGCATGGCTCATCTGCTCAAGTACGACTCCACCTATGGCAAGTTTGACAAGGAAGTCTCTCTGGGCGAAAAGGGCCTGGTTGTAGACGGCCATGAGATACCTGTAACAAGTGTGAAGAACCCGGCTGAAATCCCGTGGGGAGAGCTGGGGGCAGATATCATCATCGAAAGCACCGGCGTCTTTACCGATGCAAACAAGGCTTCAGCCCATCTGGAAGGTGGGGCCAAGCGCGTCATCATTGCTGCCCCTGCCAAGAATGAGGACATTACTATTGTGATGGGTGTTAACCATGAGCAATACGATGCCAGCAAGCACAAAGTCATATCCAACGCTTCCTGTACAACCAACTGTCTGGCACCTGTCGCAAAGATTCTGAATGAGGAGTTTGGCATCGCAAACGGTATGATGACAACCGTGCATGCGTACACCAACGACCAACGCATTCTTGACCAGGACCACAAAGACCTGCGTCGGGCTCGTGCCGGCGCTGTCTCCATGATACCTACCACTACAGGCGCTGCTCGCGCTGTAGCTCTCGTTTTGCCTGAACTAAAAGGTAAGCTGAATGGATTTGCTATTCGCGTTCCAACCCCTGTGGTATCGGTAGTCGACCTGGTGGTGGAGCTCGAGAAGGATGTAACTGCTGATGAGGCAAATGCCGCACTGCGCCGCGCAGCTCGGGGCCCACTCAAGGGCATCATGGACATTTCCGATGAGGAACTGGTTTCTGCCGACTTTGTGCGTAATCCTCACTCGTCCATTGTCGACAGCAACCTGACGATGGTCGTTGGTGATCGCCTGCTGAAAGTAGTCGCCTGGTACGACAATGAGTGGGGCTACTCCAATCGTTTGGTTGACCTGGCCAGCTATATCGGTCAAAAGGGCGTTTAGGAGTTCGGCATGAAGCTGACTGTGACAGACGTTGACGTCCGGGGCAAGGCTGTGTTTGTGCGGGTAGACTTCAATGTACCATTGACTGCTGATGGAAACGTCAGTGACGATACTCGTATCCGCGCTGCCTTACCGACCATTCAGTACCTGCAGGCGCAGGGGGCAAAAGTGATCCTGGCTAGCCATCTGGGCCGGCCCAAGGGCAAGGTGGATCTCAAGTACTCTCTCCGGCCGGTAATAGGACGCCTGGCTGAGCTGCTGGGTACATCGGTTGCTTTCGCAGAAGATTGCATCGGCGCTCCTGCCAGGGAGGCCGTAGCACGTATGCAGCCTGGTCAGGTTGTATTGCTGGAGAATCTGCGCTTTCATGCTGGTGAAGAAAAGAATGAGGCGGATTTTGCTCGCGAGCTCGCTGCACTCGCTGAAGTTTATGTCAACGATGCATTTGGCACAGCGCATCGTGCTCATGCTTCCACGGAAGGTGTAACCCACCTTCTGCAACCGGCAGCTGCAGGTTTTCTGCTGCAGAAGGAAATTGAGTTTCTGGGTAAGGCCCTAAAGAGCCCGGAACGGCCCTTTGTGGCTATCCTGGGCGGTGCTAAGGTGTCAGATAAGATTGCTGTGGTCGAGAATCTGCTGGACAAAGTAGATGCACTCTTGATAGGCGGGGGAATGGCAAACACCTTCCTGGCTGCACAGGGGTATGCCCTGGGCAAGTCCTTGGTTGAACAGGACAAAGTCGACTTAGCTAAGCAGTTGCTGCTGCAGGCCGAGCAAGCCGGAATCAAGATTCACCTGCCGGTAGATGCGGTGATAGCCGGTTCACTGGATGACGCTGCCGGCCGAGTCGTTGAGGTCAAGGCGGTGCCAGAGGATCAGATGATGTTGGACATTGGGCCCGAAACAGCGCGACGGTTTGCTGAGGTAGTAAAGACTTCAGGAATGGTCGTTTGGAACGGCCCGATGGGAGTGTTTGAAAAACCGGCCTTCGCAGCAGGTACAGTATCTGTCGCACGGGCTTTGGCTCAGGCTGAAGCTATCAGTATTATCGGTGGTGGCGATTCCGCAGCTGCTATTGAACAAGCCGGTTTGGCCGCCCAGATTACTCACATCTCCACTGGAGGCGGTGCCAGCCTGGAGTTTCTGGAAGGGAAGCAGCTCCCCGGGGTTGCTGCGCTAACAGATCGATAATAACTACTCATACTCTGTAGGATTAAAGAGCTGGCGCTGCTCATGCTCGAGCAGCGCCAATCGTCTAAGAGGGGGGCAAGTAATGAGGCAGCCCTTGGTTGTCGCCAACTGGAAAATGAACAAGTCTGCTTCGGAGGCGCGCGTTTATTGTCAGCGCTTCCGTGAATTGCTGGGTGGGGAGACGGCTACTGAGGTGGCAATCTGCCCGCCTTTTACTGCCTTGGAATCGGTCAAACAATCGGTTGCAGAAACTGCCATCAAGCTAGGCGCCCAGAACTTTTTCCCCAAGCGTGATGGCGCGTATACTGGTGAAGTTTCTATCGGAA
This sequence comes from Bacillota bacterium, assembly GCA_041686915.1. Classification (GTDB taxonomy): domain Bacteria; phylum Bacillota; class UBA994; order UBA5500; family UBA5500; genus JAWLDB01. The sequence continues at coordinate 1,050 of JAWLDB010000065.1, read as the reverse complement.
TGTTGCGGGATTTGGGATGCAGCTACGTGATAGTGGGGCATTCAGAGCGCAGGTCTCATTTTGGTGAGACTGCGGAGACCATCAGTGAAAAGGTGAAGGTTGCGCTGGATAACGGAGTGACGCCGATCCTTTGTGTCGGCGAGACCATGAGTGAGAAGAGCCTGGGGCTAACGCAGAAGGTGATTGGTCAGCAACTGCTCACTTGCTTGAAGCATGTAGCTTCACAAGACCTGCACAAGGTGGTCATCGCATATGAGCCACTCTGGGCCATCGGCTCTGGCCGAGCCGCTACGGTGGCTGACGCTGCCATGGTGGCAGACTTCTCGCGGCAAAAGCTGCAGCGTCTATTGGACGGCAAAGCTGAAGATATTCGCGTTTTATATGGTGGCAGCGTAAATGCTGAGAATATCTCTAGTTTCGTTACCTCCAGCAGCCTGGACGGTGCACTGGTCGGCGGCGCAAGCCTTGACCCGGACAAGTTTGCAGACATCGTCAAAGCATACGAGGACCGGTCATAATGCGGCCGGTTGTCCTGGCGATATTGGACGGATGGGCTTTGAATGGGGCCAGCGAAGGAAACGCTGTGAAGCAGGCCCAAACACCTTGTCTCAATGAGTTGTTTAATTGTAATCCGCATACTACCCTCAATTGTTCCGGTGAAGCTGTAGGGTTGCTGCCCGGACAGATGGGTGATTCAAATGTCGGCCACCTGAATATTGGAGCTGGCCGAGTAGTCTTCCAACCTCTGGTTCGCATCAACCGCATTATTCGAGATGGTTTGCTGGGGAGCAATCCGGTAATCAGTGGGATGCTTGCTGACGCCAAAGCCTCTGGTAACGCGCTGCATCTGGCAGGCCTGCTTTCAGACGGTGGGGTGCATAGTCATATCGACCATGTGATTGCATTGCTGCGTGAGGCGAAAGCCCAAGGGGTAAAGCAGGTCTTTGTTCATGCTTTCCTCGACGGCCGGGATGTTCCACCGAGGAGCGCCCTGCAGTACATTGAGACTTTGGAGCAGGCAATGGTAGAAATCGGCGTGGGTAAAATCGC
>JAWLDB010000064.1:0-12838 GCA_041686915.1 Bacillota bacterium | reverse complement strand
AAGCTACGGCTACTGCTACCTTCGCCGCTCAGGACTCTCACCTGGTAGATGACGCCCATGCCGGGCGCACAAAGAAACGGCACCTGCTATCCCAGCAAGTGCCGCTACTCTCTAGTGCTCAGACCGCCTATCTAAGCATTGCCGGTGCGAATGATGTTCGCAAACTTCTCCGGCAGTCCGGCATCCAGGATAGCTCGCTCGGTTGTCTGCCAGTCATAAGGCACCTCCACCGTCGTTACGGCGACTTGTTCCCCTAGATCAATCAACTGGTAGACAACGTTAGGGTTGCCGTGCTTTGGTTTACCGGCGCTACCTGCATTGATGACGTGCCTATCTCCCATTTGGCGATGGTAGGCCAGATGGGTATGGCCGCAGAGCAGGATGTCGGCCCCGGCCTCATGCAAGAACTGCTCGAGTTGATCAAACGGGAAGTTGAAGGTCAGATACTCGTTATTCTTGCGGGGACTGCCATGTACCAGTAACAGCTTACGGCCAGCCAGCTCGACCTGCATTGACTTCGGCAGCTCGCGCAACCATTGCTTGTTATCTTCACTGGTCGCATCGATACTCCAGTTAAGGGAAATCTCCCCCACGCGGGCAGCCTCTTCATCAGCGAAGTCGCACCCGCAGGCCATCAGTTCCTCGCCTACCCCTTCGTCGTAGTTGCCTTGCACGCAGGGGATGGCGCGCTCGCGCAGCAGTTCAATTACCTCATTTGGCCAGGGGCCGTAACCAACCAGGTCGCCCAAGCAGTAAATCTGGTCAACCTGATGTTTCTCCAGATCGGCAAGCACCGCTTGCAAGGCCGGCAGATTGCCATGAATGTCACCGATAACAGCTATCTTCATTCAAACTCCTCCTTAGCGCGCTGTGGCTTCTGAAGGGAACCAATGGCGGGTACGATTGGCGATGTGCACTAGCATCAGCATCACGGGCACTTCCACCAACACGCCAACGACGGTTGCCAGGGTGGCACCAGAGTCAAGCTGGAACAACGCGATGGCCACTGCTACTGCAAGCTCAAAGAAGTTACTGGCCCCAATCATGCCAGCTGGAGCGGCGACATTATGCGGCAGCTTCCAGGCCCTGGCCCAGCCATAAGCGATGAAGAAAATCAGGAAAGTCTGGATCGTCAGCGGTATGGCAATCAGCAATATGTGCAACGGATTGCGCAAAATGGTCTCGCCCTGGAACGAGAAGATGATTATCAGCGTAAGCAGCAAGCCAGCTATAGTGATGTTGCTGAACTTCTTCAGGAAGACGTCGTTAAAGTAGGCCTCGCCCTTCGCCTTGATCACGTTGGTACGCGTGATCCAGCCAGCAGTCAGCGGTACCACTACGAACAGCACAACGGAGAGCAAGAGAGTGTCCCATGGAATCTGCACACCGCCGATGCCGAGCAGAAGCGCTACAATCGGGGCAAACAGCACCAATAGGATCAGGTCATTGACAGCGACCTGCACCAGTGTGTAGCCGGGGTCACCCTTGGTCAGATGGCTCCAGACGAACACCATCGCAGTACAGGGGGCTGCACCCAGCAACACCGCGCCGTAAAGATACTGTTTGGCGAGTTCATTTGGAATCAGTGGAGCAAACACAAAGAAGAAGAAAAAACCGGCGATGGCATACATGGTGAACGGCTTGATTGCCCAGTTGGTGACGCAGGTGACAATCAGACCCTTTGGCATTTTCACCGCCCGCACGATGCTCGAGAAGTCAATCTTCAGCATCATCGGATAGATCATCAGCCAAATCAGGATTGCTACCGGGATCGATACGTTGGCGTACTCAAACCGGGATAGCGTATCCGGAATAGCCGGGATAAACTGCCCAACCGCAACTCCAATGACGATACATAGCGCTACCCAGATTGTCAGGTATTTTTCAAAGAACCCAATTCCGCCGCCCTGCTGGGCGACTGCTTTTTGCTTACTCATGATTGCACCCCTTTAATGTACTTAGCCTTTAACCTATAGTTTTAGGGAATATGTCGATCGTCACTCTCACAGTTCTGCGCACGCTCTGCCAATAGCTTATCCAGCTTGGCCCAGTCATCTGCCGGAGCGGTGGCATACGTGCGAGGCTCCTGTATGGCTTTGCCCAGCCACTGCAGCGTCTGTTCCAGATTGGCTTGCGCCAGGCGGTAATAGACCCACGTGCCGGTCTTGCGCTCTTCAATTAAGCCTGCCTGCCTGAGCACGTTCATGTGCTGTGAGATGGCAGGCTGACTAATTTCCAATATCTCTACCAGTTCACAGCTGCAGAGCTCAGCTTCTGCGAGCAGCAGCACAATGCGTAGCCTGGTAGATTGAGCAAGAGCCTTCAGCACCTCCAAAGTGTCGTTCACTGGATCACCTCCCCGTTTGTTAAGTGTGCACTTATATTATCAATAACTTATGAAGCAGATACAACCCCTATATTGTTAAGCTTTTGCTAATGTAATGGCAAGGAGAGTTGGGCATGCCTTTCTTGATTGATCCAGCGCCACGCCTAAGCAGGTAGCCCCCATACTTCTTCACCAGGTGGTGGAAGTAAACAAGGTAGTGCGCGTCCCGGACGGAGGACTTCGCATGGTAATACGTCGAACTCAAAACTAGTGAGTGATACGGAGGTGTTGTAGATGAACAGCAGAAAGAATGTTTGTGTCTTCTACCATGATGGGTTCAGCCAGCATGAAATAGGACTTGCTCTGGAAGTGCTAAAGGAAAACGACATTTTCTCCACTGCTTTGGAAAACCGGGTGTATGTGAGTGCGGGGAAGCAAAAAGTTGTGCCAGATACCACGCTTGATCAGCTAAGAATCAAGGATGTTGATCTCTTGATTATCCCAGGTGGTGGGCCGCAGATTAAGCAGTTCTTCACCAATGAGCGCCTGAAAGGGTTCGTACTGGATTTGCACCAGCGTAAGAAGTATGTTGCTGGCATCTGCTGGGGTGCCGATCTTGTAGAGGAGTATGGCATTACCAGAGAGGCAGATGAACTCGGCGATACATCCACGCGCTCAAGGCTATACCAAGCACTGCTCTCCAACAAACTGGGCGGACCTAACATCCATGTCTCTCGCAGGGACAACGTTATTATGGCTAACGGCATCGCGGTTACTGAGTTTGCGTTTGAGCTTGCCAAGGTAATGGGCGTTTTTGAGAGTGAAGAAGAGCGACTCGAGAAGTACCGCTTCTATAAGAATGCAGATTGTGTTTACCCAATAGAATAGGGCACTTTGACCCAGAATAGTAACGCCCTCCCGTGATGGGAGGGCGTTAACTATGTTGGCTATCCCTTTTCTTAAGGCTGTGTTAAGCCCCTTGCACTCCATGATAGTTGCTGCGAATATACTTCATATGCTGAATGATAACAAGACAAAAAGTAACGGCACGGTCCTCATTGCGGAGGTCGTGCCGTTACTTTTTTATGGGGTACCCTCAACCAGCCGTAGATCTTTAATGGTAAACGAACCCTGTTCCGGTACTTCAGGACGGTTAAAGACCAAGAAGCATAGCTCCTGCACGTCCTTCCACCTCTCCCTGTCTCCCATTTCGCGTAGTGAGTAGGAGTAGTTAACCACCTCAGCTGACGGTTCCAAGCACCGGTCAAGTATCTTAGCCTTCGTCTTATCCTTCACTTCCAGTTGGACAGCGGCCATGCCAGACGATGCGGAAAGACCAAACTCCAGTCTGTAGTTCTTGTCATGATAAGGGCCCCAATCCTGGCAGGGCAAAAACTGAACCAAGGCCATGCAGAAGTCCGGCTTGGAGGCATACCCCTCATGCTGACTGAAATCCACAGCTACAGACATGCTTTGCACGTCCCCACCGTTATGTGCCTCATGCATAATGGACATCGCTGTAGCATCGCCGTTCCCGCCAACTATCGGGATGGCGGCCCGCATATCTATTCTCGTGACACCTGAACAGATGAACTCGCGGAAACTATCCCTGGCACTCGCGTTCTCTTCGACCTGTCTGAACTGCTTCCATCTAGCATTCTTGTGGCTGCGCGAGTTCACCTGCCCGTTCCCTGAAGCGCTACTCGCCAGAGCAAATGGCTGTTCTCTGTCGACTGCCACGACGTCCTTGAACCTGTATTCCTTGCAGATCATGCTCTCCTGCCCTGTGCTGGCGTCGATAAACGAGCCTAACACATACAGCTGCATCTGCCCGTCGCCTTTATATTGGTTATGAAAGTACTCATACATGAAGCTGCCAATCTTTACGGGTAAGTCTACCCGCCACATGTGGTTGGAGATGACAATGGGCTTAGAGAAAGTATTATCCTCGATGGACAAGGTTTCTCCAGTACTGTCAAACAGCTGAGCTGCTACAGAAACGTTGCAGATGGTTTGGCCCCTGTTGCCTAGAAGTATCGAAGCGCAGTAACCCTTGTTTGAGTTCTGCCAGATAACCAGGTTGTTGCTGATCAAGACGTCTTTGGCGCGTCTGAACAGATCGATCGTTAGGCATGCCGACAACAGCGAAATCATGATGATGCCAACAATGCCTAGCACCAACTGCATGCCAGCATCTACGGCAGGCGAGTCGCCATAGCCCAGGATATATAGCGAGAACTGCCAGAAACTATACTCTTGTGCAGCCGCCGTCTTTAAGACATGTTTCTGAACCAGGTAGACCGAGCCGCTGGCGATTAGGCTCAGGATAGCCAAGGATAGAACAAATGCCAGGACGATTTTGGTCACGCGTCTGATCCTCAGGATTGCTTCCCCCTTAGTTAACGAATAGGTGAACCCCTAATGCATCACATCACTGTACGTCCTCTGTGGCAGCCGCAACCTCATCCCGCGAGACAGAGTGCATATCCCCGTGTCTGATGACGGTAATCTGGTTTCTTCCCCTGCCCTTTGACGCGTATAAGGCCTGGTCCGCATGCCTCAGCAGCTCATCTAAACTTCCCACCTGGCTAGCTAACTCAGTAACGCCACTGCTAACACTGAACTTGATGGTAGCAGTGCCAGAGATGACCTCAGTTCCTGCCATAGCCTGTCGCAACTGCTCTGCTATCATTCCAGCGTCCGCAGCAGAGGTGTTGGGCATAATCACTGCGAACTCCTCTCCTCCAAGCCGGCCCAAAATGCATCCCTGATCAAAGGATGACCGCATCAACCTGCCGATCTCCCGGATAACAGCATCGCCGGCGGCATGTCCATAAGTATCGTTCACCGACTTAAAGTGGTCGATATCCATCATCATTGCAGAAAGGGCTGTACCGCTTCCCCTGGCCTGCTCAAACTCCTGCTCTGCCAACTCCATGAAATGCTGCCGGTTGTTTAGCCCACTCAGCTCATCGATGGTTGCAGCTATTCGCAGCCTCTCCTCCATGATTTTCTTTTCGGTAATGTCCCTTAGAGACTTCAGCGTTCCGACAACGCTCCCGTAGTGATTGTGAATCACCAGAGAACTGATCTCAAAATACCTCCGCTGCCCATTCCGCCCCAGTTCAAAGACCTGAGGGGTCTTGTTCTGAAAGACACTGATTAGAGCTGGAACATCGCTCAGGAGGTCTTCCACCTTCACGTGGTCGAGCGTCTGGAAAGAGAAGAAACCCAAGGCAGCCCGGTTATAGTCGACCACACGGTTTCCGTTATCCAGCAGGAGCATAGCGTCCGGACTAGTCTCAAAGATATTCTCGCGAGCCAGGCTCTTCACCTCCAGGAAGTCCCCTCTCAGGATGGAAAGCGTGGTCAAAGAAAGTGAGATCGGTAGAAGCAGAGCTCCATAGTCGAGCCCTGCCAACAGTAGGTTGAAGAGAATTAGGACTACTCCGAGGTGCGGCATCGCCGAGGCCGCCAGCACGAACAGATACCGCGAGCGGTCCACATCCTGACTCCTTCTGTACTCGCGATAGAGCAGCAAACTGCTTAAGGTGACGGAAAATAGCATGTACGCACTCTGTACGTAATACCAGGGGCCTTTGACCAGATAGAGCATCTCAAACCCAGAGATCAGCCTCAGCTCCATGGCCCGGTAGTAAAGATGATGATAGTCATTGGTTGCCCTCAAGATAAGGGTGAGGACCGGGATAGCAAACCAGGCAAACAGTACTGTGCCGCCGAGGGAGGGCTGCTGCTTGGTATACAGCAGCACTACGCCCAACCAGAGAGCCGGAAAGAAAGCCAAACCAAGGTACTGCACCTGATTCCACAGAGCCATCTGCTCCAAGGTAGTACTGTTCAGCTCCAGCATGTAACCGAGCAGATAGATGCAAATGCTGAAGTTGAGGGCAGCAAACGCCTTGGTGTACAAGGCCTTCCCCTTCGAGAGCATGTATGTAGAGATGAAAGATGTCAAAACCACTGCTGTAAACAGATAAATGGTGACAGCGTATCGTAACATCGCACGATTCCTCTTCCTGCGTATACTGGATAAATCATTACTCAAGTTTTTTCTCCGATGCAATCACAATTCCTGCTCCTATCGCCAACTGTTGAGCCCCAGAGAGAACTTGTGGCAGAAGACTAACGAATAGAAAGGATTTCCTGTCGTCCGTGGTTAACTAATTGTTATGCATTCAAATTACTACGGGCTCAGATTTATGGAGGTAGGTTTCATGACAGAAGCACTAGAGCTACGCCCAGGTCTTAGAAAGTGCCCTACGGGAATTGCGGGCCTTGATGAGATTACGCATGGCGGACTTCCGCAAGGGCGGACTGCCCTGGTTTGCGGCGCAGCGGGTTGTGGCAAAACGATGCTGGCGATGCAGTTCTTGGTGAACGGGGCACTACAATTCGATGAACCCGGCGTGTTTATGTCCTTTGAAGAAAACGAGGCTGAACTGACAGAGAACTTTGCATCTCTCGGCATTGACCTCGCGGACTTAGTTGGAAGAGAGAAAATCTGCCTTGACTACGTACAGCTGAACAAAAGCGAGATCACTGAGACGGGCGAATATGATCTGGACGGCCTGTTTGTTCGTCTGGATTACGCCATCAGCTCAATCGGCGCAAAGCGGGTGGTGCTGGATACACTCGAAGCGCTATTCTCGGGGTTGTCGAACACCAGCATCCTACGCTCAGAACTACGCCGCTTGTTCCGCTGGCTGAGAGACCGTGGTATCACAGCGATCGTAACGGGCGAACAGGGCGATGGAGCGCTCACCAGACATGGTATTGAGGAGTATGTGTCTGACTGCGTAGTCGTGTTGGACCATAAAGTAGTGGACCAGATTTCTACTAGACGCCTGCGTATAGCCAAGTACCGCGGATCTGCCCACGGAACCAACGAATACCCCTTCCTGATTGACGAGCAGGGCATTTGCATCATGCCCATCACTTCGGTAGGGTTGACTTCTGCAGCTTCGACTGCCAGAGTTTCAACAGGCATCGAGCGCCTGGATAACATGCTGGGTGGAAAAGGGTTCTATGAAGGCTCCAGCATCCTCGTCTCAGGCACTGCTGGTACTGGCAAGACATCCTTGGCAGCTACTGCTGTGGACGCGGCGTGCCGACGTGGGGATCAATGCCTCTACTTCGCCTTTGAGGAATCCCCTGGTCAGATTACGCGCAATATGCGGTCGATTGGCCTGGATATGGAGCAGTGGGTAGACCAAGGGCTACTGCAGTTCCATGCGTCCCGCCCCACTTTGTTCGGGCTCGAGATGCATCTGGTTACGATACATAAACACGTGCTGGAGTTTGAACCCAAGCTCATCGTACTTGACCCAATATCCAACATGACGGCTGCAGGCAACTTCACTGAAGTGAAGCTGATGCTAACGCGCCTGCTGGACTTCTTGAAAATGCGGAACGTCACTACCATCTTGCTGGACCTGTCCAACGTTCAACAGCAGGATGAGACAAGCATTGGCATATCGTCGCTCACAGATACATGGATCAACTTGCGTGACCTCGAATATAACGGTGAACGCAATCGGGGCCTCTATCTGTTGAAGTCTCGTGGAATGGCGCACTCCAACCAGATTCGAGAGTTCGTGATGACCAATCGCGGACTGGACTTGCTGGATGTCTATACTGGACCAGAAGGTGTGCTTACAGGTTCGGCCCGTTATGCGCAGGAGCATAAAGAGGCAGCTCAAAAGTTACTGCACGAGCAGGAGATTAGCCGTAAGCGGCGGGAAATTGAACGCAAACGCCAGCAGATGGAAGCAGCTATTGCTGCCTTACAGGCAAGCTTTGATTCGGAAAAGGAGGAGCTGGATAGAGTCATCGCACAGGAAGTGGCACAGCTGCAAGTACGGGACGATAACCGCCAACATTCGGCGATCATGCGGCGTGCTGACGAAACTGCTAAGGAGGGAGACCTGTAATGACGGTAAATATGCAACCAGACTTTGAAGCGTCCCCCGACTATGAGACATACAAGCTGACCTTGTACGTAGCGGGTGCGACCCCCAAGTGCGTCCGGGCCTTCAATAATCTGCGCGAGATTTGCGAAACACACTTGGCAGGCAAATACACTATCGAGATAGTTGACCTGACCAAGAACCCTCAGGTGGGCAGGATTGATCAAATTCTAGCGATCCCTACGCTGGTTAGAAAACTACCTGAACCGCTTGTAAAGATTATCGGCGACCTGTCAAACACCGAGCGAGTGTTAGTAGGATTGAACATACAGCCTAGTTAGGAGGCGTACCGTTGGAGGACCATACCGAGACCAGTCTGGATTTTGCCCTGGCAGCACGTGACCTGAGCAATCAGGCTTACCTCTTGCAGCTTTACATTGCCGGCCCCTCTCCCCGATCCAAGCGGGCGGTGGAAACCATCAAACAGTTGTGCAGTGAAACATTAAGCAAAGACTGTGAACTGCAGGTTATTGATATATTTCAGCAACCTCACTTAGCCAAGATCGCACAGGTGTTTGCTGTGCCAACGCTCATTAAGAGGTTGCCCAACCCCAAGCGGCTCTTCGTGGGTGACATGTCCGACACTGAAAGCATATTGGCTAGCCTTGAAGCCTAAAGGGTGGAAATGGGGTGCAGTTAAGTATGAATAGAGAGCGTGAAGCTGCTCTGTTGCAGGAGATAGGCCGCCTGACGCAACAGCTGGATGAAGCAAATAGCATCGTTAATGCAATCAAACATGGAGAGATAGACGCGTTGCTCGTTTCCGGGGCTCATGGAGATCGAGTGTATATACTGGAAGGAGCTGACCATGTCTATCGCGTGCTTGTAGAGGAAATGCATGAGGGCTGTGCGACCATTTCTGCAGACGGAACCATCCTGTTCTGCAACAAGAGCTTCGCTGACATTCTTCATACCCCTTTGGAAAGAGTGATCGGATCCTCGTTCCTCTCATTGCTGCCCCCGGAAGTTCTGAGGTACGTTACGTCATATCTGGCGTTGGGGGGGAAATTTCGGACCGAATGTACGTTACGCAAACAGGACCAGGCGGTTCCAGTAATCCTGGCTGCCAGCACTATCCATGTGGATGGCGAGAAGTTTGCCTGCATTGTGCTAACCGACCTAACCGGGCAAAAACGCAGTGAACGCCTGACCCAGACAATTCTCAACCAGGCGAGGGATCCAATTATCGCTTGCGATAAGGCTGGTGTAATCACTCTAGTGAACCCTGCTGCTATCGGCCTATTTGGTCCCGAATTGCTTGGGCGGCATTTCGATGCGGTCGTCCCTCTGTTCTCGCAAATGGACGGATGCCTAGTCAAGCTAGATCAAATCATTGAGGACAACTCCCCCGCGGGGATTGAGGTGCAGTACCACCAAAAGGTGCTCAGAACGCTCTTAGTGAAAGCGGGCAAGTTCATAACCGAGGACCTCTTGGATTATGAGGTAGGCTCTGTAATCACACTGACTGACATCACGGAAAAACAGCTACTGGAAAGTGAGCTAGCCCGCCTGGACAGGCTGAATGTCATCGGCGAGGTGGCAGCTGGAATAGGGCATGAGGTACGAAACCCCTTGACTACGGTCAGGGGATACCTGCAGATGTTTACTCTCAGGGAGAAGTATGGAGATGACCGAAAGCGCCTGGAACTGATGATAGAGGAGCTGGACAGAGCAAACTCTATTATCACCGAGTTCCTCTCATTGGCAAAGAACAAGGCGGTTGAACGGCAAGAGGGGTGCCTAAACGACACCCTCAAAGCACTGTTGCCAATGCTGGAAGCGGATGCATTCATGTTAGGGCACCAGCTTGACGTGATTTTGGGCGACATTCCAGTCACCCACTATGACGACAAGGAAATCCGCCAGTTAGTGCTAAACCTGTTCCGAAATGCCCTGGAGGCCATGCCGTCGAGAGGGATTGTGCAACTCCGGACCTATACCGAGGGCTGCGACGTGATACTGGCAGTAAGCGATACGGGTTCAGGCATACCAGCTGAGGCGCAGGAAAAACTTGGACGCCCCTTCTTCACTACCAAAGATAGCGGCACTGGGTTAGGACTCTCGGTATGTTACAGCATTGCCGACCGGCATGATGCTAAGCTTTCCTTTGACACAGCAGCAACCGGAACTACCTTCTATGTTCGGTTTCCCATATAGCGTTCAAAGGCCGCCCGAGGGCGGCCTTTAACTATTACTCCTCTCAACGATTCCAGTTTATCTTGGCCGGCAGGCTGCTAAGGTAATTCCCATGAAGCGTATGTTCCCGCCTGATTGTGGTGGTCGCTATCTTGCTCGATGGCCAACTCAGCCTGATATTTCGATAGACTAAATGCTGTTCCTGCTCGGACAGGGAGTGTGAAGACCAGCTGCCTGCTGAAGCGTACGGGCACCAATTATCATGCTACCACATAAACTAATGAGCATAGGAGGTGATTGTATGGCAGCTGGCCTGCTGGGTATAGAGACCCTCGAGGCCGTTCGAGCACGACGTTCGAGCCTTCACGTCAAAGTCGTAGGCATTACCGGGACTGCAGGCAAGACAACAACCAACGCTATGATAGCGGGGATTTTGCAGATGCTATACAAAGTAGTGGCCACTACCAAAAATGCTAATCTGCCGTCACACGTGGCGCGGTACATATGGGATGCAGAACCCGATACGGAGGCCCTCGTGCTGGAAATAGGCATGGATCGCAGGGGCCAAATCAGGCAGAGCTCGTACATGGCCCGGCCAGACGTTGCGGTTGTTACAAACGTTAGCCAGGGACATGTGGAGAAATGCGGCGGATTTAGCGGCGTAATCAAGGCCAAGAGCGAGATCATTCATGGCATGGGCCCAAACAGTGTTTTGGTCCTCAACTCCGACGATCAAGGAACGAAGCGGCTCGAGATCAGCGAATTTCAAGGGCGCATAGTAACCTATGGGCGTTCGGTAGAGTCAGACTATAGGTTAATGGAATGCGAGCCGCGGGGAATGGGCCTTGAGCTCACCGTCACAGGAGAAGGCGTCACTCATACATATTCTGTACCGACGATAGGACAACACAACTGTCAAAATGCAGTCGCTGCAATAGCAGCTGCGCGAGCTTTGGGCGTGCCTTGGGATGTTATCAAAGACGGTTTTGCCGTATATAAGCAACCACAGGGCAGGCTGACTCCAATATGTGGTCTAAACGGTGCTTTGGTAATAGATGATTCGTTTAACGCTAATCCTCTATCAGTCGTAGAAGGCCTGAAGACTCTGAAGGTGGTTTCCAGAGGTAGGTCAACCATAGCAGTGCTTGGCAACATGGAGGAGCAGGGTAAAACATGGCGCAAAGCTCATATGCAAGTGGGGCGTAGCGCTGCAGCTTTGGGAATTGACCACCTCATTACAGTCGGCAAAAAGGCGCGTTATATCGCCTATGCTGCCAGGCAAAGCGGAATGCCCAAACAGCGTATACATGCTTTCCTTAGACTTAAGGATGCCCTGGCGTTTCTGAAAACGCAAATGGCGCGGGGCAAAGTTGTGTTCCTGAAGGGTTCGCATTCTACCAGAGTCTACAGGTTGGTTGAACATATTACATAGGATCTATCATGACCGGTTCGATTGCCAGAGTAAACAACGCCCTCCCGGACTAGGAGGGCGTTGTGCTGTGGTGAGACGTTGGGAATGAGACGAAGAACGATGCTAACAGATGTAACATCGCTCCTCACTGACCCGAACCCAGCAGATCCCTGCCTGACGTAGGCTCCAGTTTCGCCCTCGCGCTCTCCTCCCCATTCCCGAACTCGGTCAGGTACTTCCAATAGCGCTTCGGCATGTGGTTCTGGCGGAGCTTGGGGTTATACCGCCCTTCCACCCCGATGGTCTCATAGAAGAGCCGCCATAACTCCCGAAAGGCAAGTTCTTCCGCATCGGGTTCGGGCAGTTCTAAGCTCTCGATCGGAATAATCATGTGACGGTAGGGTCGGTAAATCAAAGCCATGCCATGAGTCTTGTCATAGATAAGGAAGCTCTCTTCCCGGTAGCGATCGCTGAAGTGCCGCGCCAAGAGAGGAAGCACGCAATTCTTCGGTTCGATGACAGCAGTCAGCGCGTTGTTTGCGATGGAGAAGCGCACAAAGCCGGTCAGCAAATGGCTTTCCCGCTCCAGGTGCATCACTGCCTTGTGGAGTTTATGCACCACATCATTGGCCAGCATATCCAGCACGGCCGACCCGTGCCTGTACCCCAACCGCAGAAACTGCAGAATGTATAGCTCCTTTTGCGGCAGGCAGGTGAGGAACGCACGCTGCACAAAGTCCAGAGCAGCTTTGCCCAGCTTCTCGGGGATTGAAGCCAGAACGCGCCCTGCCCGCTGTTCATCTGTGACGATTTCCCTGGTCTGAAATAGCATAGCCCTGTACTCGTCAGGAGCGATAATCTCGGCTGGCACCTCTTTCTGATCGTAGCTCTCAAACACGCAGCAGAGCAGACCTTCGAAGCTGCCATCATAACGATAGATTACATCGGAGCGGTAAGCCATGGGTTATCCTCCTGAGT
>JAWLDB010000063.1:0-12842 GCA_041686915.1 Bacillota bacterium | reverse complement strand
AAGACTACACAGACCGGCGAAGTGTGGCGTTCACTGCAGATAGAAAAGGACATACTGGTTCATCTGCTGAGGTTTCTAGAGCAGAAGCAGGTGCACATAAATTTGTATGTAGGCGATGACCTGTACGTGGCTGAGATGAATGAGGTGGCAGAACACTACGCTCGTTTTTCGCAGGTGCCGGTTCAGGCGGTGGGAACACTCAGCGAGTTTTCAGTTGAAGCGGCAACGAAAGTAGTTGCTATCGGGGATCCTACCTTTTTGAGAGAGCAGCTGCAGCCGGCTGCAGTTGCCAATTTTGGCACGAAGTTGACCATCAATACTTCCAGGCCCCATTTTCTGGAGTTTGGGCATCCTCAAGCAACCAAGGCACAAGCCTTGGCTCATCTGGGAGAACATTTTCAGATCGGTCGGGATCAAATGATGGCGATTGGAGACGGTGAAAACGATCGGGATATGCTCGAGTTTGTTGCTGTAGGCGTGGCCATGGGCAATGCAGACCCTGCAATTAAAGCCATTGCGGATTATGTCACAGCCTGTAACTATGAAGATGGTGTAGCGCTTGCTTTGGAGAAGTACATCCTGCAAGCAGCCGACACGACCGTAAGGGGATGAGCGATTGTGTTTCCTCAGCATCTAACCGCCTGCGTGCCGGCCAGTTGTATGGACTTCTAGTGGGCAAATAGTGGTTGCCTTAATCCCGCTAGAAGTGTATTATGCGTACAGTTGATTTCCAGCTAAGCATAGGCCTCCTGGACGCTGGTGGGTAGAGAAGCGTGGGATGGGAAATTCTATACATGAAGTGTTGCTGGAGGAGCTCTAGAACGGAGGATTATCATGATTGTCATCATGTCGCGCGGGGCAACCCCAGGGCAGGTGGCTGCTGTGCAAGAACGCTTGGCAGGTATGGGTCTGCGTGTACAGCTTAGCCAGCAAGCTGAACAAGTGATTCTATTGGCACTGGGCACTAACACCCCTGAGGCGCAGGTGGTAGAGGCCATGGCAGGGGTAGAGCGCACCTTGCCGGTGCTAAGACCTTATACGTTGGTCAGCCGGGAAGTTCGGCCGGAAGGCACTGTAATTCAGGCAGCCGGTCGTTACATCGGCGGCGTTGATTTGACCGTAATTGCCGGACCTTGCTCTGTTGAAAACAGGGAGCAATTGCTCGCAGTGGCAGATGCTTTGAAAGAGGCAGGTTGTGGTTTCTTGCGCGCAGGGGCGTTTAAGCCTCGCACGTCCCCCTATAGCTTTCAAGGACTGGGGGAAGCGGGACTAATGCTACTGGCCGAGGTGAAGGCCGCTACGGGGCTGGGTATCGTTACGGAAGTACTCGACCCAAGGCATATAGATCAGGTGGCAGCAGTCGCCGACGTTATGCAGGTTGGTTCGCGCAACATGCATAACTATGAGCTGCTTAAGGCCTTGGGCCAATGCCAGAGGCCTGTTCTGCTCAAACGGGGCATGGCGGCTACTGTTGAGGAGTGGCTGTTGGCAGCCGAGTACATCGTAGCGGAGGGCAATCCAAACGTAATTCTTTGCGAGCGGGGAATTCGTACGTTTGAGACATACACGCGTAATACCTTGGACATTTCGGCTGTACCGGTAGTGAAGCGCTTGAGTCATTTGCCGATTATCGTGGACCCGAGCCACGGTTCCGGGAAGTGGCGTCTGGTCGGTCCGCTCAGCCGGGCTGCTGTCGCAGCCGGTGCCGACGGCCTGTTAATTGAGATGCACCCTTGCCCAGACAAGGCTTTGTCTGACGGTGAACAATCGCTCTCACCAGAGAACTTCCGCAGTTTGTTGTTCTCGCTGCGTCGCGTAGCAGAAGCAGTCGACCGAAGAATGCCATCGCCTAACTAGTGCACAGTAAAACGGCACCTTCATGCTGAGGTGCCGTTTTTGAATACTGATTGGGCAGTACCCTAACCGAGTTTAGCCCTTACATCCTAGCGTTTGTAGCCGGCCTAACCCGCCATAAAGCGTCTGAGCGAGCTGAAACTGCTCTTGGTCATAGAAGCTTAGTTCACCGGCGCCGAATGCCTTGGCGACTTCCAGGCAGAAGCGGGCAGCGGCATCCAGATCAGGAAGATGTGACGCTCCTGTGCCGCATCCGGGCACTGGAACTTCCGCTGTAATAGCGACCCCTACCACCGGCACATCGGTAGCCGTGGCGGGCTGCAGAATGCTGTTAATGTGGTAAAGCCCATTGCCATAAGGTGTGATATCGTAAAGGGAAAGCGGAAGGATTTGTGCCAGGCGACCAGTGCTATACTGCAGCAAGTCTACCAGGTCGTTGCTCACCGGTAGAATATAGCCTTGCTTTACTGTAGGGGAGATAGCCATCCCCTTGTGGTTTACCAACCGGTTACCCTTGGTTGTGTCTACAGACAGGATGGCATCCATCTGCTGATCCACTTCTTGCTGGTTCATCGTCTGCATGTCTACCGGTGCTCCCATGAAAGGCACAGGATCGTGGGGAATGGTTGGAGCGGTTGGGCAAATGTGTGTACCAATAATCAGATCTCCCGGCAGATAATCACCCTGCTGCTGCATCTGCAGCGCCTTGTATGCCGTTGCCAGCGCGACTATAGCTCCGTCTGCATCGGAAACCAGGCCGATGCGCGCCGGCCTTGCTCCGATACCGCCAAGACGGCCGATTACACCGAGGGTAGGCGCTTGCCCGCCCTTCAGCTTGCCAGACTTGCCTGCAACCCTGATACGCACAAAATCGGTGCTGCCCTTCGGCCCCTGCATGCGGGTAACTTCCATATCTACGCCTGTTTGTGTCCTAAAGAAACCGGCTACTTGTTGCCCGTCAACCTGTGCGCTATCGAGCAACTCATAAATCTCCATCACTTGCTTAAAAGCCATCGGTGTATTCCCCCTTGAATGATCTTACAGTCTGACGCATGTCTATAGAACGTTCATTCTAGCTGAACACCTGCAATCCTGCCTGCTGTACGATATCTGCTAGTGGCAGTGCATACGCGGCATAATAGGACATAAACACTACGGGGAGTGAGGGCCATTGCCTTGGGATATGATCGTTCCGGGCCTAACCGTCTTGTTCATCGGATATAATCCTAGCTTGCGTTCTGCGGAGATCGGACACCACTTCGCTGGCCGCAACAACGGATTTTGGCGCATATTGGTTGAATCGGGGCTGACACCAGAGCGTTTGCAGCCGGAGGAAGACCTGCAGCTGCTAAAGCTGGGCATGGGCCTAACGAACATTGTGGCCAGACCGACCAGGGCAGCATCAGAGTTAACAGCTGCTGAGTATCGCGAGGGTGCAAAACAATTGCGCGAGAAACTTGAGCGCTTTCGGCCGCGCATTGCCTGCTATGTTGGCATTGGAGTGTACAAAGCTTTTACCAGGCGCAAACAGGTAAATCATGGCGTGCAGACGGAGTCGGCTGTTCCAGGGGTGGTGGACTTTGTGGCTCCTTCCACCAGTGGTTTAAATCGCATGCTCTATCAGGAGCAATTGCAGATTTACCGCCAGCTTAGTGAATTGGTAACCAAACTCAGAGCATACGATAGTCGTTGACTTTCTAAACAGCAAGGATATGGTACCCTTAATGTGGAAGAAGAATCGGTGTCAGAATTACCCGGGACATAACGCCTACAGGAGGTATAGCCGAATTGTGACAATCATTGCAGATATGCACACACATACAATAGTGAGTGGGCACGCTTACAGTACTTTGGACGAGAACCTACGTGCAGCTAGTGCCAAACGCTTGCTTTTCATGGCCACTACTGAGCATGGGCCATGCATGCCAGGAGCTCCACATGCCTACTACTTCTCCAATATGCGCATTCTACCCCGCGAGTTGTACGGGGTTCGTCTGATCAGAGGGATCGAGGCGAATGTGCTGAACACTGCAGGTGAGTTGGACCTGCCCGAGCGCTTCCTGCGGAACCTTGACTATGTGGCTGTCGGCCTGCACGATGACTGTTTCGCTCCAGCAAGTGTCGAGGAGAACACGCAAGCTCTCTTGACGGCTATGCAAAATCCCTTGGTGGATACTGTAGTGCATCCTGGCAATCCGAAGTTTCCTCTGGATATTTCCAGGTTATTGACGGCAGCTGCTGAACAGGGCGTGCTGATTGAGATCAATAATTCCTCCTTGCTAGGTAGTCGTAAAGGGAGCGGAGAGACATGCGGCATCATCGCCCGCATGGCCTCCGAACGCCGTATGCGCGTGGTGCTTGGAAGTGACGCGCATTATGCAGGCAGTGTGGGTGAGCTGACCAAAGCGCTTAATCTGGCCAGATGCGCGGGGATAGCTGACGAGTACATTCTGAATCTGTCCAAAGATGCCGTGGAACAGTTTGTGGAGCAGCGCCGGCAACGCAAACAAACAGCCAGGAAGGTGCCGATCAAATGAAAGACTGGGGGCTGTTCGCTGACTTGCATACTCATACCTGCCATAGCGACGGGCATGCTGCCATTACCGGCAATGCCGCTGCAGCCAGGGACAGGGGTCTTAAGCAAGTAGCCATCACTGACCACGGGCCAGGCAATTTTGGAGTAGGTATGAAACGTCCGGAGCTGACACTGGCAGCTATGCGAGAGCAAATCAATGCGTGGAACAAGTTCGAGGGCTCTCCTGAGGTGCTGCTAGGCATCGAGGCCAACGTAATCAGCCGGGATGGCGACCTGGATTTGCCTGATGAAGTGCTGAAGGGCCTGGACGTCGTCATCGCCAGTCTACACCCCTTGGTGCGCCCCGCATCCCTGTTGGATGGCCTGACGCTTTTTGCGCCAGATTTACTACAGCGACTAACCAAGTTCCGTTCGCGTCGTCTGCGCAATGCCAATACCAAGGCGATGATAGAGGCGGTGAGCCGGCACCCGGTCAGTTTTGTTGGACATCCTGGACTGTGGATTGACATAGACACGCGTGAGTTGGCTAAAGCATGCGCCAAGCGCGACACCGCACTTGAGATCAACTGTAGCCATGCCAGCGAACTTGAGGGTTATGTTAAGGCTGCCCTGCCGGCTGGGGTGGATTTCGTAATCAATAGTGATGCGCACACACCGGAAGTGGTCGGTAGGCTTGAGCCCGGTATAGCTCTGGCCCAAAGGCTGCGGATACCCGCTGAACGCATCAGAAATGCATATGTCAGGGAGTGAGTGCTTTGAACCGCATGGTTCATTTTCTAATTGTAACCGGCCTGTCAGGTGCCGGAAAGACTCAGGCGCTGCGGCATCTGGAAGACTTGGGGTATTTTTGCGTCGACAATCTCCCGCCGGCCTTGATATCGAAGTTTGCCGAGCTCTGTACTCAATCGGATGGCAAGATTAACAAAGTAGCGCTGGTGATTGATATCAGGGGTGGTGAGTTTTTCGACAGCCTGGCGGAATCGTTGCTTTTCCTCAAGTCAAATACCTACCACTATCAGGTTTTGTTCCTGGAGGCTGAGGATGAGACGCTAATCCGGCGCTTTAAAGAAAGCCGCCGTCGGCACCCGCTTTCCGGCGAGGGCAGCATTATGGATGGCATCAATGCCGAGCGCGACAAACTCTGTCAGATTAGGTTGCGGGCCGATAAGATCATCAATACTACCGACCTGACGCCGCAGCAACTCAAGCAGGAGATTCATGACTATATTAAGGGGCGCGGTACTAAGGAAAACCTGATTATCCGCATTCTCTCCTTCGGCTTTAAGCATGGTCTGCCGCTTGACGCCGACCTGCTGTTCGATGTCCGCTTCCTACCTAACCCACACTACATCCCAGAACTGAAGGAGTATACTGGCACTGAGCGCGCAGTGCGGGACTACGTGCTGCAGTGGCCTATCGCCACTCAATTTGTAGAGAAACTGCAAGACATGCTTGAGTTCCTGATCCCTCTATACATTAAGGAGGGTAAGACCCATCTGGTGATTGGCATTGGCTGCACCGGGGGTAAACACCGCTCTGTGGTAGTTGCCGAGCGACTTGGTGAGCTATTGGATGATACCCACCGTGTGTATGTGGAGCATCGCGATGCAAGGGGTAGGGGGTAGCTGATGCGCAGGGCCCTTAAATGGCTATATCCTGGCATCGGCGTCAAGCGCTGGTTGCTTTTGGCATTGCTAGGTTTTGCAGTTGCTTCCGCAGGGCTCGGGCTAATCTGGGGTTGGTGGATTTTCGCTTTTCTGGAGACGACCATTCAGTATGCCATACGCACATTGATCGGAGGGTCATTCCTGCGGGCTGTTGCGGCTGGACTTGGGCTGCTGCTCTTAGGGGCCATGGTGGTCAGTTACAGTGTTAGCCGGGTAATCAGATCGATCATCAACGTATTCAGCCCGGATCAAGGCCTGGTGGAAATGCTGGTCAGGCAGAACGTACTGGCCAGGGCGCCAAAGATTGTGGCTATAGGCGGGGGAACGGGCCTGCCAGTATTGCTTAGAGGGCTTAAGGACCTGACTGCCAATCTGACTGCAATTGTCACTGTTGCTGATGACGGCGGCAGTTCAGGACGTTTGCGCGGTGAGCTGGGCATTCTTCCTCCGGGGGATATCCGTAACTGCCTGATTGCCCTGGCCGATACCGAACCGTTGCTGGAAAAGCTGTTTCAGCACAGGTTCAGCTCTGGTTCGGGGCTGGAGGGCCACTCTTTTGGCAATTTGTTTATCGCTGCTATGTCCGAAATAACAGGAGACTTTGAGGTTGCAGTCAAAGAATCCAGCAAGGTGCTTGCTGTGCGCGGTCGTGTCTTGCCGGTTTCACTGGACAGTGTGGTACTTTGCGCTGAAATGGATGATGGCGAGACTGTGTGCGGAGAAAGCAGGATAGTTGAAGACGAGCGGGCAATTAGGCGAGTGTTTGTAACTCCTGAGCAGGTAGCGCCTCTGCCGGAAGCGTTGGCTGCCATCCGCGATGCAGACGCCATTGTGTTAGGGCCTGGCAGTCTTTACACCAGCGTTATCCCCAACCTGCTGATACCGGGAGTTGTTGATGCCATTAAGTCATCCAAGGCCAGTAAGCTGTATGTTTGCAATGTGATGACGCAACCAGGGGAGACAACAGGCTATACGGCCTCGCAGCACCTCAAGGCTATTATAGACCATGCCGGGCCAGGCATAGTTGACTATGTGCTGGTGAATACGCAAGAGATTAGGCCCGATTTGCTGGAGAAATACCATTTTGAAGGAGCGGAAGCAGTCGTAGTAGACGCAGACGCTCTGCGCGCTATGAACGTCAAACTGGTTGTAGAGGACCTGGTTGTACAAGACCAGCTTGTACGTCACGAGCCCAAAAGGCTGTCCCGCAGCGTTTTCCGGTTAGCCCTGCAAACGGCATTGCGTAACGAAGGAAAACGTTGGCGTGAACGCTATATCAAACCTATGAAGGAGGTAGAGCTATGAAGAAACCACTCCCAATTGCAGAGCCCTTCCGGATTAAGATGGTTGAACCTATTCGCATGACTACCGAGGCAGAAAGAGCCGAGCTGATAGCCGGAGCCGGCTTCAACCTGTTTGGTCTGCGCTCGGAGGACGTGTATATCGACCTGCTAACTGACAGTGGGACCTCCGCGATGAGTGACAATCAGTGGGCTGGTATCATGTCAGGCGATGAGGCGTATGCCGGCAGCCGCAACTTCTACAACTTGCAGCAAGCCGTGCATGATGTGATGGGCTTCCGTCATGTTATCCCAACCCATCAAGGGCGGGCGGCTGAAAACCTTCTGCTGACAGTCATGCTCAAGGACGGTCAATACGTACCAAACAACATGCATTTTGACACTACTAAGGCCCATGTACTGCATAAGCAGGGTAAACCGGTAGACCTGGTCCGGGATGAAGCTTATGACCCAACTTCCAACTGCCCTTTCAAAGGCGATATGGACATAGAGAAACTGGAGCAGTTTATCGCTAAACATGGTGTTGAGAATATACCACTGGTGCTGCTGACAGTCACCTGCAACAGCGGTGGCGGCCAGCCTGTATCCATGCAGAACATCAAAGAGGTATCCAAGGTAGCAAAGAAACATGGATTGCCTTTCTTCCTGGATGCGTGCCGTTTTGCAGAGAATGCCTGGTTTATCAAGCGGCGTGAAAAGGGCTACGAAGATAAATCTATCCCCGAGATCATCCGTGAGATGATGTCGTATGCTGACGGTTGTACTATGAGCGCCAAGAAGGATGCACTGGTCAATATCGGCGGTTTCCTGGCTGTGAACGACGATAAGCTCTACCAGGAAGCCAGTGTTTGGGCTGTACTGTTTGAAGGCTTTCCGACATACGGAGGCCTGGCTGGACGTGACATGGAAGCAATGGCCCGTGGCTTGCGCGAAGTGACTGATGAGAGCTACCTCAGCAACCGCATGGGCCAAGTGGCCTATCTGGGGCAGCAACTGCTTGATGCTGGTATCCCGGTAATCGAGCCGATCGGCGGCCATGCAGTGTACCTTGACGCCAAGCGGTTCCTGCCGCATCTTAGTCAGGACCAGTTCCCTGCCCAGGCCCTCGGTGTAGAGCTCTACATTGAGGCCGGTGTACGTGGCGTTGAAATTGGTACCGTGCTGGCCGGTCGTCGTCCGGATACCAATGAACACGACTACCCGAAGCTTGAGATGCTGCGCCTGACCATCCCGCGTCGAGTCTATACCAACCGGCACATGGACGTGGTGGCTCAAGGCTGCATTAACGTGTTCGAGCGTAGGGACGCCGTGCGCGGCCTGGAACTGACCTACGAAGCACCGGTTCTCAGGCACTTCACCGCGCGCTTCAAACAGGCATAGCAAGGCGAGTCAGATCAAATAAAAGCCCCCACGCCCGTATATCAAGGCGTGGGGGTTGCTCTTTGTGTTTACTCTTCGCCAGTAGTCAGATAGGCTATGAGCAGATTTCCTGTGGCCATTAGGCCGTCCTGATGAGTGCGTTCGTGCGCGTGCGAAGCATCAACTCCGGGCCCGATTAAGCCGGTGCGGATATCGTTGCCAGCCCTGAGAGCCGGACCTGCATCCGAACCGTAGTAGGGGAAGATATCGACGGCATAAGGGATGCTGTTTTGCTCTGCCAACCTTTCCAAACGACGGCGGATGCCTATATCGTAGGGGCCACCGCCGTCCTTGGCGCAGATCGAGACGGAGTATTCATTGCCGCCAAGACCACCGCCAACGCAACCCATATCTACGGCGATAAACTCAGTCGTCTTCTCGGGAGTGCCATAAGAAGCTCCGTGGCCAACCTCTTCAAAGTTGGTGATGAAGAAGTGGGTAGTGGCAGCAGGTTGCAAGTTTTTCTCCCGGAAATACTTGGCTACGCCGAGCATTACGGCAACGCTGGCTTTGTCGTCCAGATGGCGACTCTTGATGAAACCGCTCTCAGTGACCTCAGTACGCGGGTCAAAACTGATAACGTCACCTACGCCGATGCCAAGACCTCGGGTATCCTCCTTGGTCTTAACCTTCTCATCCAGGCGGACCTCCATGTTATCCGCCACGCGCTCGAGTTTATGGGCTTCCTGCCCCCACACATGGGTGCTCGCCTTAGTGCTGAGGATGGTGCCGGTGAAAGACCTGCCTGATGCAGTGTAAACCACCACCCGCTCTCCTTCTACCGAGTGCATCATGTACCCACCAAGAGTAGCGAACTTGAGTCGTCCATTTCCCTTGATTTCGCTCACCATAGCGCCCAGCGTATCTACGTGACCCGAGAGCACGCGGTGTCGTTCGTCATCTTGACCAGCGAGTGTGGCGATTAGTCCGCCCTTGTTGGTCATCTTGGCTGTTAGCCCGATGCTCTCAAACTCTTGCTTGAGGTAACTCATAATGTCCCCCGTGTTCCCGGTAGGACTTGGGGTAGTGCATAGCTTGACCAGTTGCTCCGTTATGTAGGCTATGTTCAGTCCGTTTGGCATGAAAGTTTCCTCCTCCCAAAAAATCGTGTTACGGCGCGTCTGCCTGATAGAGTAATTCTACCATATAATGCATGGCTTTACCGTATCATCTAGTTTCTCCTTTGCCAAACAACAAACGCGCCAAGCGTGGCCGATGGATCTTGATTGCCTTGGGTGGGCACATCTCATGGCAGCAAAAGCAGCGGATGCACTTGTCCAAGTCAAGTTCAGGCAGTTTGCCTTCAAGTTTTAGCGCACCTGGAGGGCAGCTGCGGACGCATATGCCGCATTTAACGCATACATCCGAGACGAAGACCGGACGTGGACTGATTCGCTTGGAAATCATGTCTGCTAGGCGGCGCGGCATGTACCAGGATAGAAAGTCAACGCGCGGCATCAGTTCGGGGAGTCTGAACCGCCGGCGGACTGCTGCAATATCGCCTACAATCTCTACATCCTCGGGTTGGCCGTTGTGGATACCCATCCGTTCAGCTGCGGCGATAGTTGTAACCTGTTTTGGGTTTACGCCGGCTATCAAGGCAGCCACGATATCGTGGGCAAAGGGGCTTGGGCTGGCAATGATAGCCCCCACCGGAACAGGGTCGCCTCCTGAGGGGCCTGCTCCCTCCATGCCGACAATAGCATCGGTGATAGTCAGCGCAGGTTGGATGAGCCGGCACAGTTCAACCAGGAATGCGCTGAAGTCCTGATGGTCAGGCATGCGCATGTGATACTCAATCTTGGTCAGGCCTGGGATGAGACCAAACAGGTTCTTGACCCCGGCACTGAGCAGCGTTATGCCATGCGTCTTCAGCTTGGGTAAGTTGATGATCACGTCTGCTTCAGTGGCGGCCCGGATTATGGGCAGGCTCTGAATTATACTACTGCCCGTATACCTTTGTTCAACCGCTTCTGTGTCGAAGTTAAGCTCGCACCCGGTCTGCTTGGCCACAGCTGTTAGCCCACATGTATCGTAGATGCCTTCCAGCAGACCTTTGGTAAAGGGGCCTCCGGGGCTATCTCCCAACAGTGCCGTCCCGCCAGCGGCCTGCACCTGCTTAACCACTGCGGCAATCACAGCTGGATGAGTAGTAGTCGCTGTTTCAGGGCGCCGCTTCATTAACAGGTTGCACTTGAGCAGTACCTTCTGGCCTGGGCTGACAAAGGCAGCCATGCCTCCTAGTGGTTCCAGGGCCTCGCTTACAGCCCGATCAACTTTATCCTGTTGATAACTCGTGCAGGCGGTAACCGTCACACGCTGCTTCACTAGTAAGTCCCCCTCTTTACGCTATTCTTGCTGGCTCTTGACTATTATAACGTTCATCGACACCAGCCGTACTAACGCGAGTGTTAAATCTAATAAACATTAAACAGCGCAATCATTCAAGCAGGAAACGCCTGAATGCAAGTGGAAAATATTCTTAGTGTTCTGTTAATTGCAGGTCGTCGGAACAATATTGGAGACGGAGGTGCTGGTGTTTAATGTTCGTTAGGGCTCACATGACCGAGAAAGTTATTACCGTAACTCCCGAGACCACCTTGAGAGATGTGTTGGTTACTCTTAAAGCACAGGGCTTTGAAGGCCTGCCGGTCGTCAACGGCGAGGGCAAGCTGGTGGGCATGGTGACCGTTTGGGACATCCATGAGGCGCTGCATGCATCAATCATCGAAGGCAATAATCTGAGCGGCGAAACTCGGGTAGCAGAGATTATGAGCACAAAGCTGATTACAGTTCTACCGGAAGAGATAATCGAGGAAGCAGCGTATCTGATGGAGACGAACGACCTCTGGCTTCTACCGGTCGTGACTCAGGATGAACAGCTGGTGGGCGTCATTACCGAGTCTGATATCTATGACGTGTTCGTTGAGATGTTAGGCCTACATAGGCCTGGAACCCGAATCACTGTAAGGGTTGAAGACAAGCCCGGCAAATTAGCCGAACTGGCTGGCATCGTCAAGAGCCATAACTTCAGCATTATCAGCGTGGCAACCTTCCAACCTGACCAGAATTACCGCAACATCGTTGTGCGTGTGAACACCAGGGACGCTCGTAGGTTGGTTGAGAACATCCGGGCTAGAGGTTTCAGGGTACTGCACGTCTCGCAGGTGTGGGAATAGATCCAGGCTCCATAGATTAGCCACGACCGCAGATTGAACTTAACGCGGCCCCGCGTGGGGCCGCTTTTGTGTCAACAAATAGCTTTTCATACAACCCTGTGCTACCATGGATAAGCTAGGGGGAATGGACGTGATAGAAGTAATCGGCCTCTCCAAGATCTTTGGCAGTGTGCGTGCTGTTGACAGCCTTACATTCAACTGCAACCAAGGAGAGATATTTGGACTACTTGGCGAGAACGGTGCGGGTAAGACGACAACTCTGCGCATGCTGGCGACAATTCTTAAACCTACCGCAGGCACTGCCCTTATCAATGGCACTGATTTGGTTAAGCGACCCGAACAAGTGCGCAGGAGAATCGGGGTGCTGGCTACCGAGCCTGGCCTGTACGACCGTTTGACGGCACGTGAGGTTGTGCGCTACTTTGGACAGTTGCACGACATGCCGCGGATGCTGCTGGAGCAGCGTATAGACGAGATTTTCACAATGCTGGATATGCAGGAGTACGCAGACAGGCGAACTGCGCAGTTTTCGCGCGGGATGAAGCAGAAGGTGGCCATAGCGCGAACAATCATTCATAATCCCGATGTGCTGCTATTGGATGAGCCCACCTCGGGTCTGGATGTGGTTAGCGCCCGTACTGTTGTAGACTTCATCCGTCGCTTTCGGGATGCGGGTAAATGCATAATCTTTTCCAGTCATATTATGAGCGAGGTCGAGCGCCTTTGTGACCGGGTTGGTATCATGCACAAAGGTCACTTGGTTGCCTGCGGAACCTTGGAACAGATTAAGCAACAGGGCGAACTGGAAGATATCTTCGTGCGATTAGTGGGTGCTGGAGCATGAACTGGAAGCATGTCTGGCTTGTTTTCACGAAGGAGTTGAAAG